>JBAXUE010000003.1:0-162597 GCA_037129835.1 bacterium
ACGAGGTCGAGTAATTATTGGCTACAAAATTACGAGCCGAGCAGAGGGAGTTCGACCTGTCCGCCCGAAGCTAAGGTGCGAAGGAGGATTTTTCTTTCACCCCGTGAAATATTGCTTATAGCAATCTCATGTAGCGAGCTTTCACAGGGTGAACTTAACTCCATTTTCTTTCAAGAGAAAATGGAAAAGAAATAACATGTATCTATAGTTCTCATTAGAATTCGAACAATATGAAAGAGATCCCTACTTACCGCAGGCAAGCTAAATCAAGTTTAGGATGACGATAGTGTAGTTCTCGATGACACTCGAACAATAGAAGGAGATCCTAAATCAAGTTTAGGATGACATAGAAAATAATTTAACTCAAGCTAGCGAAATACTCTTCTAGCGGAGGTATTATTTGCTTCTTTCTAGAAACAATCCCCGGCAGTTCCATTATGTCTAAATTAATCTTCTTGCCAAAAACTTTCGTCAAGATATCGGCTTCTTCATCAGAGGTGACAAGAACATATGAAATTTGATTTATAATGTCTACAATTGAAAATATTAAATAGTCTAACTGCTTTTCGGTTTTTATCTTTGTAAGCGCGTCGAAAAACTCTTCTTTTCGTGCTAAAGGACCGCTCACATCTACTGTTTCAAAAACCGCAACACCGACTCGATATTTTGAATTAAAGTGAAATTCTTTAAAATCTTTGTTTATAATATCAGTCATTTTCATACCAGATATATCTGATTTTGCCTTAAATATCTCTTGGGCGTGCAGTATCATATCAAGTCGAACTATCTTATTCAGCCAATCTGCCATTTCTCTGTCAAAATCAGTTGTTGTTGGTGATTTAAACATTAGAGTATCGGTAAGAATGGCTGTCAACATCATTGCAGCAGTTCCCGTCGTTGGTACCTTATCTTGTTCTCGATACATTTTTGTAATTATAGATGAAGTTGAACCAACCGGTTGTGTCCTCACATATATCGGCTGTGCTGACGAAAAGTCTCCAAATCTATGGTGGTCAATAAGCTCTATCACGTGCTCTTTTACAAGTCCGTCCACCCATTGCCCAGCTTCGTTGTGGTCAACAAGAACAACTGATTCTTCCGCGAATTGTACCTCGGCTGCATTCCGCGGACTTTGCAAATCAAATTTTTTTAAAGCAAGCGCAGTTCCTTTGTTTAAATCTCCTGCTATAAGCGCCTCCGCTTCTCTCCCCGTTTGATTTAAAAGTTCTGCATAGCCAATTGCCGATGCGACAGAATCAGTATCTGGATTTTTATGGCCTATAACGTATATTTTCATGATTGTATTCCCATATTAATTATTATTAATTATACTTTTTTTATTCTATTTGTGATAGCTTTTCCAAAAATTTACTACCACTTTTTTAGTAAAAGTGGTGCAAAAAGCCCAACTTAGCAGACTCTCAAAGTATCGTTCGTTTGTTCACTCTAAATATAATAAATAACAACAAGCCGATACCGGAAGTTATTTGTTATATGCTCGTTCATTTACTCTCTTTCTTTTCGAACTGATGGTTGGGTGACGGTAGCTTTACGAAAAATCGCTTTTGCGGCTAGTACTGATTATTAATATAGTGCTTTAAACACCTATGTTGTCATCCTTACGAAAGTGAGGATCTCCTTCGGAGGGTACGAGAGAGATCCCTGGGTTTGCGACCAGGGATGACAATATAATAGTTTGATTTTTCTTGATTCCCCGCCTGCGGCAGGCAGGTTTGGTTCGTGGATTTTACCCTGAGCTTAGTCGAATGGGTATCAAGAAGAAATAAACATAAAACATAGAATAATGGCTTAAAGAAATATATCAATATCTATTTGAACGCTTATTAACTAAGCATTTTTAAAGTATTATATTTTTAAAAAAAACTATTTAACTACTTAGTCTCGCCTGCCACACCTAGTATCCCCATCTTCCAGGCAAATATAAATAGAACTGAGGCCGTGATAAGAAAAACGGCAATAGCTTGTGGGTTTGTCATGTGAGTTGAGGCAACTGCTATGACGGCAAGAATAATATTCACACCATAAATAATTAAAGCTGTCTGTTTGTGGGTATACCCCTTATTTAATATTCTATGATGCAAGTGGGAACTGTCAGGCTCAAAAGGACTCTTGCCCTTCAGAAGCCTTCTAACAATGGCAAAAGCAGTATCAAATATCGGTATAGCCAGGATAAGCATTGGGATAAGCATTGAAAATGCCGCTGCCACCTTGACCATACCCATGATTGAGACCACCGCAAGAGAATATCCTAGAAAATTCGAACCTGCATCTCCCATAAAAATTTTCTTTTTATTTGAATCAGAAAAATTATAAGGCAGGAATGCGAATGAAGCAGCGCCTAAAGTAAAAGCGAGCACTGCGGCATCTGGTCTTCCTGAAAGCAAAGCAACAACGCCCAGAGTCCAAGCAGAAATACCGGCGACCCCGGCGGCTAGACCATCTAAACCGTCTAAAAAGTTGATTGCATTAGCAATACCGACTATCCAGATAAATGTAAAGGGCAGGGAAAGAAAACCTAGATTTATGAGTCCGCCGTCTGTGGGATTACCGACAAACTCAATCCTTACCCCAGAGTAAATAACGATAAGGGCGGCTAGAACTTGGCCAAAAAACTTGGTTACTGGTGGCAAATCAAAAATATCATCAAGAAGCCCGATACCTGTTATTACCGTACCACCGATCAAAAACCCTAATATTTCTGGGGATGTTCTGTTAAAAAACAAGGCCGCTATTAAAAAACCAAAAAAAATAGCTACTCCCCCGCTAGATGGAGTAACTTCTTTGTGGTTTTTTCTCTCGTTTGGCGTATCGAGTGACCCGACTTTCTCAGAAAGCCTCCGGACCACAGGAATTAATAAATAAGTGATTAATGCCGCGAGAATTGGTAAAACGATTAGTTTTGGTGTAATCATGCTTGCGCCTATTCTACCACGATATGATGATTTTGGGCAGATGATATTTCTCTCACCATTTTTTCTGCTATATTTATCCAGTCATGGCTTTTTGCGAGCGCTACTCGTTTGTTAAATATCTCAGCCGGCTCGTTGCCAGATAATGCTGCGCCCAGACATTTTACAAATTCTGAATTTGTTTTCGCGACAGTAACCATCGGCCTTAGCGACTTAACATTCCCAAACTGTGTTGTAATTATTGGATAACCAAAATATGCATACTGATATACTTTTACCGAATCTACAGTCTTTAGCCAGGGATATTTTTTTTCTGAAACAAATGGAATTATCCCGACATCTAGGCTGGCAAAGTAATCTTGTATTTTTTCCCAAGAGATTGGTCCCAGGTAATGGAAATTATTGAATTGCTTCATCTCTCTTAGTTTTTCATTTTGATCTGTAGGACCAATAACAAAAAAGTCAGCGGATGGATAAGATTTCGCACATCTTTCTACTAGTTCAAGATCAACTCTCTGATATACACCCCCGATAAAACCAACGATTTTACCCTTGTACAACTCTCTAAGTATTGGATTGGCGGTCAAGCTACTCTCCAAGTCAACTCCATTTTCCAAAATTGCATAGGCCGCTTGCTTTGGGAGCTTATTAAGAAGTTTTTCCGAGGTTAAGGTTATTAAATTTGCCTTTTCTATAGCAAAGTCTTCATAATTTTTTAAGTTTTTGCGCCATATATTGTTCGTCGTATAGTCCAAATGATTATCGCTGACATCATATATTATTTTTTGATCTTTTTTAGCGATTTTAGATATCGACTTCGCCCAAAGAGGACTAGAGAGTATGTGCCAACATAATCCTTTAGTAGCAATAATTTTCGTTAACTGTTTGCTAATAATCCAGTCATTTAGTTTAAACAATCCAGAAAATATTCCTCTCAAATAAGGCAAACCAAAAATGGTGATAATCTCGATATTTCCAACCATCCGTTTCTTTTCCTGGAAAATTTTTTTATAGCTTCTCTCAACAAAACAAACTTTGTACCCAAGCCTGTCAAAGGCTTTCGCCAGCATATGTTCGCGGTGCAGTAGACTGCTTTTCCATGGAAATATAGAATATATATAGATCCTCGGCTTCATTTGGCTGTTTCCTTATAGGCTTTTATTGTTTGTTCCGACCATTTTCTGGAATCAAAATTATTCTTAGCTGCTATCTGGGCCTTTATACTAATACTTTTTTGTAATTTATCATCATTGATGAGTCTATCTATGGCAGCGGCTAACGAAGCCGGCTCAGTGCTGGCCGCGATTATCCCCGTCTGTCCGTCTTGCACTAGCTCAGGCAAGCTTCCGACCGGAGTAACGACAGTGGGTGCTCCCAAAAGCATAGCCTCGACTACAGATAGCCCAAACCCTTCCGCCAAAGACGGTTGTACATATATATCAATGCCATCCAAGAAAGCAGCAATATCATCTACGTATCCCATAAGTTTGACCCTATCAGCCACGCCCATTCTTCTTGATAGATTGGTCAGGCTCTCCTGTTGATCGCCAGAACCAGCTATTCTGAGCTCAATATTATTATTTAACATAGTGAGTGCGATTATTAGATTATGTAATCCTTTTACGGTATGAAGCCTTCCAACAGAGCCGATAATTATCTTGTTTTCCTTATTTCGATCTTGAATCAGGGCTTTCTTGAATTCCGGATTTATCCTCGGAGAGCGTGGCAACTCAACGCCGTTATATATTGTCAAAACTTTTTCTCTGGGTATACCTTGTTTTATCAAGAGACCCATAAGGTATTTAGAAACTGCGATATATTTCTTTGTCTGAAATCTAGTTAAAAAATCAAGAAGTGAGTAAAGCCCTCGAATAAGCGGGTTGTGATAATCAAAATCTGGGTCAGAATGAACAGTTACTAGACTAGGAACACCAGACAAATATGATGCCGCCCTGGCATAGGCATTTGCTACAGTGCCCTGGGAAACAATTAAACTAAAGCCCCCCGCCAAGAGATACTTTTTGATTTCAAAAATCGTTTTTGCACTAAGTCTTGAAGGAGATAGCTTAATTATATTTGTTCCCATATTTTCTAACTTTTTTGTAAGCTCCCAATCCCCCATGCTTAAAAGATATAGACCTATTTCATCTTTATTGTAAGTGGTATAAAGCTGAAGTAAATATGTTTCTACTCCGCCAAAGTGCTTTCCTCCACTGTATAAAATTGCGATTTTCTTTTTACTCAACTACCAGACTCCCTATAATTATTCCTACCGGTAAAGATAATGCGCCAAACTCCATTACATTGGCAGTGACTGCGGAAAACATAAAGGCAACAACGATACCAATACCAGCTAGCTGCATTTTACCACTTTTCGCCCGATATAAATCATACATTTTGACAATTACCGAGTAAAAAAATCCGATAAAAGCAATAAGTCCAACTATGCCTGTCTGTACCAAGACTTCAAGATACTGATTATCGGTATAGTATAGTGCGGTATAGCCACTTTGGATTCCTTGCAGATAGACGTCACTAGAGTAGTTTAGTGCTGTCTGCCCTCCATAACTCCCCGGACCAAAACCAAGTATCGGTCGTTGACGCGCCAGAAATATACCGTTTAAAAGGGACCAGGTCCGACCATCTAGTGTGGCGTCAGACAAATATGTTGGGTCGAAAAGGACCATCATCCTATTTCGAATACTTGGTATCAGCAGAACGACAAAACTGATAGGTAAAAAGAATAAATATTTATAATTATATATGGCAAGCATCACAACAAAAGCAAGAAGTAGCGCAATCCAAGCGGTCCGAGAAAAAGTGATCACTGTGGTAGTGGCAAACAAGAGCCCAGAAGCGAGATACCACCACTTTTTATTACTTAAAAATAGCCCGATTGACAGAATTGTCATAATCACCATTAGTATGCCCAGTACATTTGGACTACCAAAAGTAGCAAAAGCCCGGCTGAGCCCCTTTTCTGCGACCGAAACCCACTCTGCCGAGGTACTGCTTCCATAAAAGTACTGCCATATTCCTAACACCGCTAGTGGGACAGAAATGGAAAGGACCCCGTCATAAAGATATCTTTTACTTATTGTTTGACCCAGTAAAAAAGCAAACCCGAACTGAAGATATATCAGAGTCCCTAGAAGTAAGACTCTCGGATTACCACCAAAAAATATATTACAAACAGCAGATAATAGTACTACAAGGATAAATGCGATAAACCAATAATTCACCCTGATCTGCCGTATTTTTGACTTATCACAAAACATTATTGCTCCCAGAAGAAACCATGGGGATAGAAATCCTAGGTCAATACTAGTAAAAATAGAACTGTAAAAAAGAACCAGTATCGAAAGAAGTAACAATACTTCTGAGAAAAAAGGTATGTATAGTTTCTGAAATAACTTGCCCACATGAGATTCTGTTATCTTTTTGTTCTTTGCTTTATCTCGAAACAAAGAGGTATTATTCATATCTAACATCGGTTATTAGTCCTTGAGCGAAATATATTGAGTGAAGTTCTGTCTTTTGCCCAACCAGCACTCTTATACCATTGAATATCAATCTATCTTTTTCAATTTTCCCTGGAGCTCGAACGGTGATAAAGAGATTTGTCCCCTCTTTTTTAAGGCCAATGTAATCAACAGGATTGTTCGTGCTATTAAAATAAACTTGTTTCTGAATTGCGATAGTCTTTTCGATGGAGGCTGTATCGCTAGTCACTCTTACTGTTAACAGAGTCGGCTTACCAGTAATATCCGGTTTATAAATATATGAAATCCCGAGCAATACCACCAGAGCAGTAGTTACTGCCAGAAATATCCAGTCAATAATACTAATCTTATTAAATTTTATAATTTTCATCTTGTTTATTCCTTCTCATTGTCATTAAGGGTCTTTATTTGTCATCCTTACGAAAGTGAGGATCTCCTTCCAACTTAGCCAAGGCTTCGATGGACAAGTCGGGGGGTACAATGGGGATCCCTGGGTTTGCGGCCAGGGATGACAGTGGGGTGGTCGCTCCATTCTTTAACTTCCATTTTACCACTTCATAGATAAATACTGGCACGGCATTCCAAACGCGGCGAAATCTGTGGCCACCGTCCGTTGTAAGATTTTTTGCAAACAGTCCTCTCCAAAGCCATTCTAATCCTATACGTTGAAAGAACTTTGGTGCTCGGACGTTATTACCAGCGATATAATCAAGAGAACCGCCCTCTCCTACTGCCACTCTGATGGTTGGTAACTTGACTATATTATCTCTGATCCAGTACTCCTGCTCGGGTGAACCCAGAGCCACTATCAGCATCTCTGCACCGCTCTTGTTGATATCAGCTACGACTTCGCTGCCTTTATTGCTATAACCGTCGTGACTTCCAGCTATCTTAAGGCCCGGAAACTCTTTATGAATATTCTTTATAGCTTTATCAAGCACTTCTGGTTTAGCCCCAAAAATATAAACTGATTTTTCTGACTTCGCGCAAGCCTCCAACATTGTTTTAAAGACCTCAACTCCGGACAGCCTCTCTAGTAAAACATCTTTGGCATAATTATGATTGAAAACCAAAGCCGCACCAGTATATACCATCTGCCAAACCGTGTTTATTGGATTATTTGATGGCAAGGAGAGATATTTTGCAGCCCACAAAACCCCTATTCCGTCTGGAATATTCAGGTCTGAATTCTGTAAATATTTCTTGAAATCAGGTTTTTTGAGCGATCGTAATAAAAACTCTGAATTCACCTTGGCAACAGTGACTTGCTTATCCGCTAGTAGCTTATTCTGAACCCAGCTATCCAAATCTGAGAAGGTATTTCCAGGGATATCTATATCAAAAATGCTTACTATTTTTCTCATAGCTTCACCAACCCTAGATTACTAAGAAAAGAGATAAACTTCACCCCTATCCGTGGTGAAAGTCCCCAAAACCAGAGAATTACACTTATTTTACCGTTCGTCGGATACTTCAGAATCTTTGGATATATCTTGCCTGCTTCATCAAGACTTTTTTCCAAAACGAGCGCTAGAAATATTCTAGTTAGATTCTTGCCATGACCGACAAGTACGTCTTTGTTATCTGGCTCTTCCCTCTCAAGTTTCTCAAAGATAACTTCGTCTTTTTGATATTGTGATGCTTTATCACCAGACAAGTTCTCTCCGGTAAGTCGCCAACTACAGAGTAGCTCTGGCAGGGCAAGCAATCCATATTCTTTTGTAATCCGTAGAAAATATTCATAATCATCTATACCAACTAGCGCCTCGTCCATCGGACCAAACTCTGTAAAAACAGTTCGCTTAAATATAACCGAGCAAGTAGTAATAAAATCACCGTAGAGTAATCTTCTTCTCGCTATAGTATTCGGCACAAAACCAGAAAAAAGCGCTGGGTTTGTATCTATTTGGTTACCCCCCATGTCGATAATCTTCGCACCTGTATATATCATGCCGATATCTTCTTTTTCTTTAGATTCTTCATAAGCGAGAAGCTGTTTCTCTAGCTTGTCAGGAGCCCAAATATCATCAGCATCACAAAAAGCGATCCATTCACCAGTCGCTATGGTCATCGCTTCGTTACGTGGTTTTACTGGGGAGCCCGTATTTGCGCTACGTTTTGTTATTTTGATCCGGGGATCTTTATAGCACTCAACAATCTCCAAGGTTCCATCCACAGACTTGTTATCCATGATTAGAAGCTCAAAGTCAGTAAAAGTTTGCGCCAATATAGAGTCAATCGTGTCTTTCACTGTATCTTTGGCACTCCAGGTGACTACGATTACGCTTACTCTAGGCATCTTTGTCTCCTTTTAGCTTCTCTTTTATCCCAGCAATATCGCCGCTAAAAAGCAGTGTCAAAAAGGTGTATATCTTGTTTAGTGGAATGAATAGCAATCGAGCAAACTTGATCCATGTCGGTCTGGTCCCAAATCTGTCTGGTCCCCAAGACATGATATAGAGGTCATTCCAGAGTATCCACAGCCAACTACGTCCATCTTCGCGATAATACTTGTGTGCGTCAGGCTCTTCATCTTTCCAACGAGACATATATAGCTCAAAGTTCTTGTCTTCATGTTTAAAGCGTCCTGGTGCTACGCTCTCATGATGAGTTACTACCGCTTCTGGGGTGTAGATTATTCTATTCCCAAGATGATATAGTTTCAGGCACATGTCTATGTCCTCAAAACCATTTCGAAAAGCCTCATCAAGACCACCAACCTCGTTGTATTTATCTTTTGGTATGGCCATACAAGCGGCTGTAACTTCTTTGTAATCTCTTTGATGGTTGGCAGGTTTATAATTAGCTGGTTTCGCCTTATAGATATGTCTAGGCGCATGATCGGCAGCTATCATCACCCCCGCATGCTGGATGGTGCCATCAGGATAAAGAAGCTTGACGCCCACAGCTCCGATATTCTTCTCTGCTTGAAAGACCCTATCTATCGCCTCTAACCAACCTGGGTGAACCTCGGTATCACTGTTTAGCAAAATAATTACATCGCCTGTAGATTTCTCTACCCCGACATTGTTAGTCTTGGCAAAGCCTTGGTTTGTCTTATTCTCTAGATAAACTATATCCTTCTGAGACGATAGAAACTTCCTAGAATCATCAGACGAACAGTCATCAACCACTATTACTTCGTGGTCTAAACCTTTCGTATTTTTACGAATGGCCTCAAGGCACTTCTTTATCAGTGCGACATTATTGAAGTTTGGTATGACGATACTATATTTCATTTACTTACCTTTATTTGATAATCTTCCCTAGTTCGCGATAGATTTGGGCTAAAGTATGGATCATCGGATATTAAATCTTTCCAATTTTTCTCCATATAATCTATCTCAGACATAACCCTTTTGTGTCTCTCGGGATCTTTGTTCGCAAGCTCATCTGGGTGCTCGTAACCTCTAGATGCAGACTCATAATGGTAGAGCTTGGCATACGGAGTATATACATTTAGGTATCCTTTTTCATGAGCTCTTAAGCACAGATCAACGTCGTTGTAGGCCACTGTTAAATCTTTCTCATTAAAGCCACCAAGCTCTAGAAATAGTGGCTTCTTTATCATTAGACAAGCTGCTGTGACAGCTGCATAGTCACGTATAACTACAGCTTGGCTGAAATATCCGTAACCTGAATCTTTAACAAACTTATGTGCATGACCAGCGACGCCCATTCCCATTATAACTCCTGCGTGCTGAATTCGGTTATCAGAATACAATAGTTTGGCACCTACCGCTCCGACTTCGCGTCTCTGTGACTGCTCTAGCATCGCCGATAGCCACTCAGCGCTTATCACTTCCGTGTCATTGTTTAGGAATAATAAATGTTCCCCCTTCGCCACTTTTGCAGCGAAATTGTTGATGGCAGAAAAGTTAAATGGCTTAGTGTAATCTAGAAGTTTAATCTTCTCATTTGTTTTAATGTTTTGAAGATATTTCTTTGTTTTCTCTTCAGAACTATCGTTGTTCACTAGCAATATCTCATAGTTGTCATAGTTGGTTCTGGAAATTATGCTATCAACACAAACCTTCAAGAAATCAACTTGATCCCTAAAGGGAATAATAATACTAACCTTTGCTCTCGGCACTATTTCTCTTTTTACTCTGTAGGAACCTGGGGCAATTCCGTCTACTACAGATCCCTGTAAACTGTTCCTTTTCATGTAGTCCGCAAGCGATTTTTTGGCAGCCACAGATGCGTAGTCTTTCTCAGAGTGACCTTGGGCAGTAGAGCCCGCTACTGCACGCCAATGGTAAAGAACCTTGGGAATATGGTGAATCTCATTTGGTTTTAGCTTTTCTGTCACTCGTAGTGCCAGATCATAATCCTGTGAACCCTCATATCCAAGGCGAAAGCCACCGACTTTCGCTAAAACAGACTTTTTATAAACACTAAAATGAGAAGTGTACATCATTGAGAGTAAAAGATCGGGAGTCCAGTCGGGTTTGAAAAAAGGCGCAAACCGACTGCCACGTTCGTCTATCTTGTCCTCATCGCTATAGATATATTTAAGCTCCGGGTTCTCCTGTATAGCTCTAGCCGCTTCATATAAAGCATTTGGCGAAATCTCGTCATCATTATCCAAAAGACCGATGTAATCACCGGTTGTCATATTGATTGCTTCATTACTAGCGCCAGAGATATGCTGATTTTTCTTTCCAAAAGACACTTTTATTCGCTTGTCTTTCTTTGCCCAATCCTTTAGACAATCTTTGGTTTCCTGCCTTGTAGAACAATCATCATATAAACAGAGTTCCCAATTACTATATACCTGGTCGACAACCGATTGAATGCATTTATCTAGATAATTCGGCTCTACATTATAGACAGGGACAATTACCGAGATTTTTATGTTTTCTTTAATTTGCTCATATACACTGATCTCATTTATTCTCCTCCAACGTAAATACTGTAAACCCTCATGCTCTCTTATCTTCCAAAGTGTATCCCGGACTGGATTCAGCAATAATTTATTTAGCGACCACTCCAGTGGTCTTCTAGTACGCCAGTATATGCTGCGAGTAATTCTAGCGGGCAGATCCTTTGTTGGTATCTCAACTATTTTTGACCAAATATTTCTCAGTATTCTGATGTTTTTTTTCTTTTTTCCTCTTAAAGCTACTAGCTCGGCGTAATATCTATCTGCATTAGCCTTATCGTCTAGAACCTTGTTAATATATGTGTAACCCTGACCCCCAAACTCTGATATATCCTGGGGTTTTAGAACAAAGTATCTAATTTTTTCTGCTAAATCGTGATAATCTCCCGGTTCGTACAAATAACCAGATTTGTTCTCTAATATAAGCTCTGGCGTACCCCCAGAATTTGCTCCAATAACTGGTTTTTTACAAAGCATAGCCTCTGCAGTTACTCGACCGAAGGCCTCATATACAGAACACATAAGTACTACATCAGAAGACATAAAAAGTGACTTCACGTTGTCGACAGGTGGCAAGATATTTATATATTTTTCTATTTTTTTGGTTTTTATGATCTGCTGAATTTCTCCTAGATAGTCCTTATTACTAACCGGTCCAACTATAGTTAGCTCTATATTTGTTATTCCTTCTTTTACAAGTTCTGCAATGGCCAAGGTCGCATCAACCTGGCCCTTACCCCTGTGAATGTTCCCAGCTAAGGCCAGCTTTAGCGCATTTTTACCCTGGTAGTAACCGCTCGCCGAATAGCTCGTAGATACATCCAATATTTCTTTTGCTGAAATAGGAGGAAAAACAAATGCCTTCTTCTGATCTATGTTCTTTCCGTAATATTTCCTCAGCGCCTCCGAAGGAAATATTATTTTATCCGAGTGATTGTCTATAAACCCAAAGCGTTCTTTATCAGACATCAAATACTTGATGCCATGTTCTTTTCGGCCATATTCAGAGATATTCCAAACGTGCGGAATCCCCAGTAGTTTAGCGGCCAAAGCACCTTCTTGAATTACTGACGTTGTAGTAACAACCACGTCAGGCGCTATTAGCTTCAATAATTCGCTGAGCTCTAGTGAATTTTCATAAATCTTATCCTTTGTTTCGGCCTTACTCTCTCCCTCAGTAACAACGCTAAAACGGTTTTCCAAAAAGCTATAATCAACTCCCTTGTCTTGTAGACATTTTTCCAAAGGTCCTTTAAAGGGTAAAACCACATGAACATAGGCGCCCCTATTCAACAGCACGTCTGTAGTATTTAACATCGCCTTTTCTGCCCCCTCTACAAAAGCAGAATGAGATATATAAACTACCGCTAGTCTATTGCCCTTCTTCTTTACAACAGTCTGGGCAAACTGCTCGCGGACATAACCAGGAGCATCCAAGCTGGGGGATTCCTGTACTGATTTAATATTTTTGTTTTTCATAAAGCGTAATCGTGGGCTTCAACTATTTATTCTCTCGCTCTGAAAGTAATTTATCTGTTTTCTCTAATAGCTGATTAAGACGAAACCTATTCCCTTCTAGCATTCTAAACGATGGTGAGCCATACCAAAGAATACGTCTCAAAATGTTCTTCACTTTTCTTCTAATAACCTTATCTATTGGTTTAGCTGTTACTTGCGTTACTCCCATTGCTTGGCCCAGAGACAAGTCATTTGATGGAACTTTTTTCAACTGTTGCAAAATCAATCCAGAACTCTTGATAAGAACATGATTGGACATAACTTCATCATATATTTTCATCATTCCATTTAGAAATCTTTCTTTTGAATATTTCTTCTGTGCGTATTGTAGAGACTTATTACCCCTATCAAGAATCTCTTTTGGATTATCAATAAGTCGTTGCAATGTTTTTTCAAAATCAAATTCATCAACAGCCAAGCCACATATCGGAGAAGATATAACTTCTGAAAGAGCAGAACCGTCACACTTCAAGGCAAGTACCATTTTCCCACAGCTCATCGCCTCCACTGCCATCATTCCGAATGTTTCCTGCCTAGAAGGCATTAGGAAAATATCGGTAGCTTGATAAAGGCGCGCCAACTGATTATCGTTTTTTATCCAATCATATTCCAGAACATTATATTTACTTTGCAGGTCGTTCAAGAGGCCTAGCTGCCCAACACTTATTAAGGTAATATTTTTTGTCGTTTTTAATCCCAATAAAGACTTTTTTATAACATCTAAGCCCTTAAATGAACCCTCGTCGGCCCGGAACATAATAACCGTTGATTCAACTGGTATATTTAGATGCTTCTTTGCAATATCGGTAGAAATTGGCTTAAATAAGCCCTGATCGACTCCAAAAGGGAGCAAATAGACCTTTTTTCCTTGCCAGATGGGCGATTTTGCAATCTTGTCTTTCATCCACTTTGAGGCAACGATAGCTGTAATTTGTGAGTTTTGGATAGCGTCTTTTTTTAACTCAAAATTCAAAGCGCTGATGTCTTTATCGAGTGAGAACATTTCCCTTAAATAAGGGCAGTCACTACAATGAGTTTGCCATTTATTACAATCAAAGTGATGAACGCAGTGACCACCGAAAAAAAACGGATCATGTAGAGTCATAACTGTGGGTTTCAATTTTGTCATTACTGGCAAATAATTCAAATCAATAATGTTGTGTATTAGATGTAAGTGGACTAGGTTCGCATCAAGGAATATACTTTGTTGAATTAGTTTTTTCGTAGCATCTTTGGCAAAAAAGTCAAAACCAAAAGTACTTTTATCGTCTGATTCCTTATTTAAAACTAGTTCCTTAGAATCTATATTTTTCTCTCTTAGCTGTAAATGTAGATCATATCCAGTAAATTTATTGCCTATTAGGTCATTTGACGTAATTTGTAAATTATTCACTGTTATTTGGTTTATATATTCAAGGGCTATGCTATAACCTACCGACTGGAAAAATTCCCTCATATCGTCATAAAAAGCTAACCTGTCTGCCGCGAGGAGCTTAATTTCGTCATCAGTCAAACTCTTAATAATGGATATATAAAGTGCACTATATTCTATATTTGCACCATCTTTACATCTGTTCCCCACTCGCTCTGATGAATCTCTAGCAGTTACTAACACTTCTGGTATCAGCTTATGAGGATATTTTAGAAAGGCCCGATAAAAAAACTCGAAGTCCTGTGCAACAAGCTGTGTTTTATCAAAAAGTCCGACTTCGTCAAAACATACTTTGGGAATTAAGAGGGTGCATCCGTGCGTTTGATTGTAAATAACGGGATGTATATTTGAGTCTACTCGTGGTGGATAGTTTTTTATATGCTGCGTGTAATCAGTTTGATATATTTTTTCATATTTTTCATTTATCCCGTCAAGATCAGACATCATGATAGTATTCTTATCGTCGAGTTTACCCAGCTCTTCTATTTGTCGCTCTATTTTGTTTGGGTAGTACTGGTCATCATGGCTGAGCCAAGAAAAATACTGCCCCCTCATATGCTTTATGCCCAGATTCAAGGCGGTTGATGCGCCCCCATTTTTCTTTGAAAAATAGCGAATTTTATCTGCGTAAGATTTTGCAATTTCATCCGTATTGTCAGCAGAACCATCATTAACTACTATTATTTCGATGTTTTTGTAAGTTTGGGCCAAGGCGCTGTCGATAGCCTCTCTCATATACGATGCGCCGTTATAGACAGGAATGATAATCGTAACTAGCGGATAAAAAGGCTCTGACGAATCTTTAATGTTCATAACATCTCTCTTTTCTTTTAATATGTATAGTTTATTTTCCATGTATTTAATAACCTGAATTAAGCCCTTTTCTTTAAGATACCCGACTAATTCCTGATATTCATTTTCGTTTTGTTCATTGATTTCGTCTATAAACAAATCAACAGCTTTTTGATATAACTCTGAAACTTCTTTTTTGCACAATTCTATATTTGTCAATGTGCCTTGACCTGGATGGCTCCTTGCTAAAACCAATGTTGAATCTAAGTGACTAAAGCTATACCCGCCATTAATAAGCCGAAACCATAAATCATAATCTTGTGTGGTTACTAATTTTTCATCAAAATAACCGATCTCACCAAAGCATTTCCTAGGAATCAATAAAGTGCAACCATGCAAATCGGCTTTAAATAAAAGCTTTAAACTAAACCACTTTGAATATTCAAATTTTGAATCTGGGTGCATTATATTTTCATGCGAATCGCCTCTGATTAAATCTTCCCTATAATAATTCGTATAAATTATCTCATTTTTTTTTGCGTTCGGTCTATTCAAATAAATGAGTTGTTTCTGTATCTTGTCTGGGTAATATTCGTCGTCATGAGAAAGCCATGAAATGTATTCTCCACGCGCTTTTTTGATTGCCAAATTTAGAGCTGTTGAAACACCACCATTCTTCTTTGAGTAGTACTTAATTCTATTACCATAAGATTTAGCAATTTTATCAGTATCATCAGTGGAGCCATCGTTAACTATTATAACTTCAACGTTTTCATATGTTTGGGATAAGGCACTGTCAATCGCCACTCGCATGTACTTTGAGCCGTTATAAATAGGGATTATAATTGAAACGAGGGGTTTAAGTGACGAATTTTTATGAGTGTCTGTAAGTTTTAAAAATTCTTCAAAATCTTTAAACGGTGGGGTGGTATTATTACGGCTTAAAATATGGGTTGCATAACCAAAAGCCGACACCTTTGAGTCATATTCGCATTCAAGTAGATTGTCGGGTAAATCCCTTGAGTAATAGTCTTTTAGAAACTCAATCATATCTTCAACAAATGCTGTAGAGTTTTCCGATGATAACCCTCCGTCGTGCCAACGATGATATGCCAAAGATTTGGGTATATAAATGAAATCGCCCATAAGAGCCAATTCCCAAAATGAATCCGAGTCTCCATAGTACCTATATTTGGTCTTTCTTATTTTTTTTAAATTCTTCAATGCTGATTTCCTTATAACGGTGCCGGGGACCGTCGGCCTACAACCAAAACCCCTTAATGAATTTTCCATATCCCATGGTTCATTTTTAAGATACTCAAAGACATTTCCGTCTAAATCAATCCGTTCCCAATCAGCATAGCTTACTATTTTATCTGGATTTTCTATTAGTGTTTTAATGGAATCACTTAAAAAATTTGGCTTGACGGGGTCATCTGAGTTTACCACCGCAAAGAAGTCACCTTTTGCTAGTGACCACCCCCAATTAACCGTATTCCCTTCGCCCTCATTTTCGTGTTTGAGGTACTTAATCCTTTTGTCCTTAAGGTAGGGCTTAACAACTTCCGCCGTGTTGTCTAAGGACCCGTCATCCAAAATATAGTATTCAAAGTCTTTGTAAGATTGTCCTAAAACACTTTCAATGGTTTCTGAGATTAGTCCTGCCCTATTATATGTTGGTGTAATAACCGTAACCCTTGGTATTGATTTATTTATTATTTTTTCCATTCATATTCCATATTTACTATACCCTCGTTCTTTGTTTCAGAAATTATCCTAAATGATTTTGATTTTGATATTAAATCGTAGGGCATACTGAAGTTGTTTTTCGTAATTGCCGTTGCTACATAGTACGAATTAGCCAATAAATTAATATTCTTATAGTCTACCTGGAAGTAGCCCAGTCTATAGTATATATCGTTATCTATCTTGTCCATTATTGTGTTTATCCCGAGGACATAACTACCATCTTTGTTATACAAGGCTATGCCAAAATTCAGATCGGCTTCACTAATGTATCTCTTGAAATATACCCTCACTGTTAATTGTTCTCCTGGCTTAAAAACATTCTTCTCTTTCTCATTACGGTCTAGAAATTCAATTTTCGTTATCTTTACTCGTTTTTTAGTAATGGTATCTTGAGATTCAGTAATAGCTTCTACTATATTACTTTCCTCCTCAGTCGCAACTCTCAATTCTTCGGCTGCAACTCTCAATTCTTCATCGGACATGTTCTGTTGCATATACTCATTACCGACTTCTTCTGCCTTGCCTATTTTTACGATTTTGCCGTTCCGTAGTAGCATGGCTCTATCACAATATTTTTTTATAGTACCTATGTCGTGTGACACAAGGACGACCGTCTTGCCCTGTTCTTTATAATTATTAAACTCTTCAATACACTTAGCTTGGAAGTTGCTGTCCCCCACGGCTAACACTTCATCCATGAGAAGTATCTCGGCATGAGCATTAATAGCTAGTGTAAAAGCGAGACGGACCTGCATACCCGAGGAGTAGTTCTTAAGCTTCATATCCATAAAATCATCCAGTTCAGAAAAGGCAACTATCTTTTCATATTTTCCGTCTATTTCCTTCTTTGAAAGGCCCAAAATAGCTCCCCCGAGGTAGAGGTTTTCTCGCCCCGTGAGCTCTGGATTGAAGCCTACTCCTAGCTCAAGAAAAGGAGATAATTTACCCTCTATCGTGATTTTCCCAGAGTCAGTAACATATATTCCGGCCAACATCTTTAGCAGTGTGGACTTCCCGGAACCATTTCTGCCGATAATACCAAAAAACTCGCCTTTTTTGATTTCAAAAGAGATATCTTTCAAAGCCTCAAAATTGTCATAGCTTTTCTTAGTAAAAATATTAAGAGCCGCACCCCTAAGAGAGGTACGTTTCTCTTGAGGAACCTTGAAGGTTTTTGAAACAGCCTCTACTCTGATTGCCACTTCTTTGGATTTTTTATTCGCTAGTTTATTGGTTGTCATATCTAAACCTCCTCCGCGAATTTGGCCGATGTTTTAACAAAAGTAATATAACCAACAATAAAGGTTATGATAACAATTATAAGCGGCAGCATCCAATATTTTCCCAAGACTGTGCTTGATGTAATAACTTCACTTGGCAGTATTGAGGCCCTAGCAGCTTGAAAAATTTGCGCAAGTGGACTTAGCATTAATATTTTCAAGTATTTAATCGGCACCAGGTTTGGTGCGTATATTATAGGGGTGGCGTAGAATAGTGCCTGACAGGCAACTTCCCATATCGGCCCAATGTCTCTAAATCTAACATAAAGTGAAGATAAAAAAAGAGAAACACCTAGCGTAAATACGTAGAACTCAATCAAAATTAATGGAAGCCACAGAATGTCTATAGTTATGGGGATATGTGCATACGCCATAAATCCAAAAATAACTACTAGGTTTAGAATAAAAGTCAAAAAAGAAGTAAGACTTGTGGCGATGGGTAGAATGATTCTAGGGAAGTATACCTTGCGGATAAGGTCTCCGCTGGCCACTATAGATCCCATACACATCGATGTGGTTTCTGCGAAGAAGCCCCATAAGGTAATACCGATAAGTAGATATATGGGATAGTTCGGTATGGCCTTACCAAGCTTAAAGATAACAGTAAATACCACATATAGTACCATAAACAAAAATAGGGGCTTCATAAGTGACCACAAGTAGCCAAAGAAGGAGCCTTGATACTTTAGCTTAAAGCCAGTAGCTGCCAGCCGTTTGACGAGTTCGTAATATTTTAATTGCTTGTAACTCTTTACCATATTAACTAGGACATGTTACCATAATGTCACTACAAAATAAAGTAAAAATAACGCAGAAACAGGAATATATGACGACTATCTTTATCATATTATTGATCGCACTGGTATCCATAATCCCCGGTTTTGGCATCATTTACTACATACTGCGAGGTAACGAAAAGTTTAATTCATTCGATTCCATTATCTTGTCCTTGATAATTTCGCCCGTAATAGTGGTAACGCTGTCATTCTTGGAGGTATCGACTGGCCTCTCCCTATCAACACCCCTTCTTTTACTAAATATATTCATGATTAACAGTGCTAGTCTGTATCTAGTTACCAGACTGAAACCAAACATAAATCTCAATAATCTAGTAAAGAGATTGTCTCTACTGCAAATATTTGTTTACCTGGGCATGTTTGTAATATTTGTGGCCAGGATATGGTCTGTAATCAGGCTCCAGACACCCTTACTGCATGATCCCATATCTCATTCAGAGTGGCTAAAGCTTCTAACCGATACGGGCAGGACAACCAATCTTTCCTGGTATCCTCAGGGGCTTGAGTATTATCTGCAATACTTTACTCGTCTAGGCGGTGTGGAACCAGCAAAGGCTATATTGCTTGGAACAAATGTATTTCTATGTCTAATCCCGATCTCACTATATTACTTCGCAAGACTAATAAATAAGGGTGAAAACGGCCTTTTCGCTGTTAGCGCACTAGTGATTTCTTCTGTTCTAGCCATGCCGAACTACCTCTTTTTCACGGCAGGCAAAAACTCCATGATTATGGCCTTCGCACTAGTGCCTCTGGCGCTTTACTATGTATATAAAACGAATAATAACCAATATGAAAATGTCTTTCTCGCTCTTGTTCTTTTTTGCATATTTACGGTTCATTATCCTACGGGTGTATTCGTATACTTACTCTGGGGCGTAAACTACGCCTTGTGTACTCTTATAAATATTCGCAAGTTAAAGAAAACTATAGCGGGTAGCCTCGGTTTTATTATTCCTACGTTCGGTTTGCTACTCCTCTCTTTGATAAAAATATATCCTGTATACAAGGCATTTCCTGCCTCTGATGATAAGTCAGTCTCATCTATTATTGGATATCTGCAAACAGTCGGCATAAAACAGTTTATAACGACAGACTCTCTCACTTATCATATTGCCACCTTCGGCTTTCTACTGACCATACTAGTAATTGGTAGTGTCTTCCTTTATCTTTTCACTGGGCGTAAGGCTAAGGGAGATACTCTAACCCACTTTTTAATGGGCTTTGGCTTTCTGTATGTCGGTCTGTCTATACTGCTTAAGCTTCCTCAGAAGGTATTAGGCATCTTTTTCAACCTAGAAACTAAGTTTTTTTCTTTCTTTGTTTTAATATTATTCGTTTCTTGGTTCGTTCAATACTTTGTAGAATTCGTTGAAGAGAACTACCAATTCGGGCTGGCTAGCTATATATATATAATACTTGGGGTTACCCTACTCATAGGGAATGTCGCTCTTTATAATGAATACCGAGATGCCGGAGCAAAACTTTCTACGGTGGCTGCTCCGGATATACGAGCCTTTGACTATATAAAGGAGAATATTTCATCGCAGGATAAGATACTAGTACAGATGGCGAGAGGAAATGGTGTGGTAATGCCTACAGATGCTGGTGCATGGATTTCTACATACACAAACTCGCCTATAGAAGTTGATTTTTCAAATTTTTCCAAGCCTGTGTCTGAGAAAATATTCAAACAGTACCAAGTGATTGGAACCGATAAAAAAGCACTAAACAATCTTTACTGTAGCTACGGAATCAGATATATCTACTTCGGGTCCAGGCCTGTCTTTGCTCCAGGTATGGATAAGGTTGTTCTTGAGAGTACGAAAGAAGTTACAATCGTTTATAACAACGCCGCCGTGTTGTATAAAGTAGTCCCCCAGACCTGTCCTAGTAAGAACTAGTTGATATAGTACGCTACGCCCTCATATTTATACTGATAGCCAAGCTTTGATATTACATTGTTTTTCTCGGACTCAGATGCGGTATAGAAATGAGTGCCGTTATTATTCCAGAAACGATATACGGGTACTCCTGACGGGTCTACAGATACGTTGTATGCAACTCCGTCCAAGCGGTATTTGTACCCAAGAGTTCTAATAGTATTGTTTTTTTCCGCTTCAGAAGCCGTGTAGAAATGTGTACCATTACTGGTATTATAGAATCTATACAGAGGAACGGTGTTCCTACCGTCACCTGGATTTACCCGATATGCAACACCTTCAAGCCTGTATTTAGTTGGCCACTTTGCCAAAACATTATTTTTCTCGGACTCTGAAGCGGTGTAAAAGTGTGTCCCGTTTGTATTCCAAAACCGATATACGGCTAATCCCGGATCAACGTAGTCTATGTTCCCAAAGAATGTATTGAAAAACCAAGTATAGTTGTTCGAATAAGGCGTATATGGAGTGTATCTATAAAGAGCAGCGGTAGAATTATTGCCTATATATACCGAACCGCCGCCAATGTTGACCGTGTTGCCTGCCCAGTATGGACTCGTGTTTGGATTACGATTGGCTGAGCCATTATAACTACCCCTGAGACTACCCGCCGCCCAGTCAACTTGCATAGCAAAACCGGCGCAAGAACCTGTGGGGTTGTCATTGGTTACTCGTGGGTGACTTTCAGTCCATGTACTGCAAGCCTTCACCACACCACTATCGGTTACTGCAAATCCCGTGGCCCAACGTAGTCGCCTAGCGTTTTCTGCAGCATCGTAATTGGAATCTGTCGGTGTTACCCAGCTTTGCTCCTTATATAGAACGGCTAGTAAAACCTGCGGGTTGATACCATACCAAGAAGCTGACTTGGCAATAACATGTGCGGCAGTCCAGCCCGTTGATTCTTCTTCACCATCGAAGGGTCCGATCTTCGTCCCGTTATAGAAACCAAAAGAATCAGTAAATGGAGCTGGCATAACGTAATTAGCAAGATAACTACCACGAGCAACTAAAAATTCTTGTATCTGTTGCTCGTTCATAGAATTTACATTATCAAAAACGCTATCGGGCATAATATAGCTTGGGTTTTGTGCCGCCGAGGTTACAAAGGGTGAAAATAAAAATACACCCTGTAAAACTATAATCAGAGCTGTTTTCGCAATAAACTGTAATTTCGTGCCTTTTTTCACCATACCCTCCATACCAAATTATTTTACTATAGGGTTCTGCTCGTGTCAAAGTAGAGTCAGTTGATATTTTATGAGTAATCTGATAATATTTCGTTAGTTTAAACCAAAAAGGAGCTTATGTTTAAAGGGAAAATTTTATTAATTACAGGCGGCACGGGATCTTTTGGAAATGCAGTTCTCCGCAGATTTCTAGAATCTGATATCAAAGAAATCCGGATATTCTCACGTGACGAGAAAAAACAAGAAGATATGCGCAAGCTCTATAAAAACGATAAATTGAAGTTTTATATCGGTGATGTCCGCAACCTAGAAAGCGTATGTGAAGCCGTAAAAGAAGTAGACTATATATTTCATGCTGCGGCCCTGAAGCAGGTCCCTTCTTGCGAATTTTTTCCTATGGAGGCTGTGCGTACAAATGTATTCGGTACCGACAACGTGCTTACTGCTGCGGTAAATGCTGGGGTCAAGAAAGTAGTTTGTCTATCTACGGACAAGGCGGCTTACCCTATAAACGCCATGGGCACATCCAAAGCCATGATGGAGAAGGTAATCATCGCTAAATCGCGAAACGTAGATCCCTCCAAAACCACTATATGCTGCACGAGATACGGTAATGTAATGGCCTCTCGTGGCTCCGTAATCCCTCTATTTATTGATCAGATAAAGGCAGGACAGCCCATCACTATCACTGACCCGAATATGACTAGATTCTTAATGAACCTAGACGAAGCCGTTGACCTCGTACTCTTTGCTTTCAAAAACGCAAACCAGGGAGATCTCTTTATACAAAAAGCATCTGCTTCCACCATCCAAGATCTGGCACAAGCACTCCTAGAAATGTTTGACGCCAAGGGTGGAATCAAAAACATCGGCACAAGACACGGAGAGAAAGCGCATGAAACTCTCATGACGAGGGAAGAAAAAGAAAAGAGTACAGACCTCGGCCAATACTTCCAAATACCGGCAGATACTCGAGACTTAAACTATGATAAATATCTGTCAGAGGGCAATCTAGCTATAGAAAAAATCATAGAATATACATCTGAGAATACAGAAAGACTAGACGTTGAGGGCACTAAAAAGAAGCTTATGACAGTAGACTATGTCGTCAAGGAACTTCAGAACAAAAATGGGGAACTCATATGAAGAAGATCTTGGTTCTTGGCTCAAATGGTATGGCTGGCCACGTAGTAACCCAAACATTCATAGAAGCTGGTTATGATGTAGACAACCTTACAAATACGCAACAATTCAATGACAAAACAGTGATTATGGACCTCACAGACGGGGCGGCTTTTGATGAA
Organism: bacterium; assembly: GCA_037129835.1. Taxonomy (GTDB): domain Bacteria; phylum Patescibacteriota; class CPR2; order UBA1875; family CAIMLA01; genus JBAXUE01. The sequence goes on from JBAXUE010000003.1 coordinate 23,321, forward strand.
TATCTAGACAAAAACTCTTATGACGTAATAGTAAACTGCGTAGGTATATTGGTAGAACTAAGCGACAAACGAAAAGACCTATCCTCATATCTAAACTCCTATCTCCCTCACTATCTAGAGTATAAATACAAAGATACGAAGACCAAAATAATCCACATGAGCACAGACTGTGTATTCTCTGGAGATACAGGTCCATACCGAGAAGACTCGCCATACGACGGACAACTTTTTTACGATAGGTCCAAGGCCTTGGGTGAAATAATAAACGACAAAGACCTAACCTTCCGCATGTCTATCATCGGTCCTGATATGCAAGTAGCTGGTGTGGGTTTATTCAACTGGTTCTATGCTCAGACAGGCCAGATATTTGGTTATACCAAGTCTATGTGGACAGGTGTCACCACTATACATTTAGCAAAAGCAATGGTTGCTGCCACAGAACAAAATCTGACAGGTCTATACCACCTAGTTCCGGATAAAAATATTTCCAAATATGATCTTGTAAGTACCTTTAAAGAGGTTTTCAACCGCACTGATATTGAGATAGAGGCACGCGAGGGCGTAGTTGCCGACAAATCGCTATTGAACACTCGGTCCGACTTTGACTTTGCGGTACCCTCCTATGAAGTGATGATAAAAGACATGAAAAAGTGGGTGATAGGGCACAAAGAGTTTTATCCTCACTATAAGATAAAGGAATAATGTGAAAAAGCTAAAAGTAATGACAATAGTCGGGACCAGACCCGAAATAATAAAGCTATCGGAATGCATCAAGGCTTGTGACAAATATTTCGATCATGCTCTCGTGCACACAGGCCAAAACTATGACTATACCTTAAACGAAGTCTTCTTCGAAAATCTAGAGCTGAAGGCCCCAAACCACTTTCTCGAAGCAGTCGGCGACAATCTTGGTGAAACAACGGGTAATATAATCGCCAAAAGCTACAACCTCCTGGTAAAAGAAAAACCCGATGCCGTGCTCATACTCGGCGATACCAACTCTGCTCTCTCGGCGATTCCCGCTAAGAGGCTAAAAATCCCTATTTTTCATATGGAGGCTGGTAACAGGTGTTTTGACCAGAACGTGCCAGAAGAGATAAATAGAAAGATTGTTGACCATATCTCTGACGTAAACCTTCCATATACCGAACATGCCCGCAGGAATCTGCTAGCTGAGGGCGTAAAGGCAGATAATATGTTTGTAACAGGCTCCCCTATGCGAGAGGTTCTCCAAAAGTATAATAGCGAGATACTTAAGAGCGACGTACTTAAGAGATTAAAGCTAGAAAAAGACAAATACATCCTCGTTTCGGCACATCGAGAAGAGAATATAGACGATGAAGACAACTTCCTTTCTCTTATGAACGCGCTAAATGGTATTGCCGAAAAATACAAAATGCCTGTAATCTATTCTACACACCCCCGCAGCCTAGACCGACTAACTAAACGTGGATTCAAGCTACATTCACTCATACAAATACTGAAGCCTTTTGGTTTCTTTGATTATAACAAGCTTCAACTTGATTCTTTCTGCGTCTTATCCGACAGCGGGACTCTCGCTGAAGAAGGCTCAATACTAGGATTCACCGGAGTATCGCTCCGAACTTCCACGGAAAGACCGGAGGCAGTGGATGCCGGCGCCTTACTAATCGGCGGAATAACCACTAAAAGCATTGTGCAGGCAATGGAGCTCGCAAGAGACTTGAGGGCTGATAGCTTAAACGGCCTTGTCCCCTTAAATTACCAAGATGCCAATGTCTCTTTAAAAATCGTAAAAATAATTCAAAGCTATACTGGTATCGTTAACCAATTTGTTTGGCGCAAAAATAATTAAGTTCTTATAACCGTTTTTTAATTAGGCTAAATTTGTCATTGTCGGCATTGACTATCTTTGATGCCAAGTCTAAATAGTTTCTGTTTTTGAAAAACAACACCTTGCCAAAAACTACTTCTGGTAGAGAGCCGGCGTCGCTTACTATCACTTTTTTACCAAGCTCACATGCCTCTACGGCAGAGTAACCGAAACCCTCCGTAATAGAGGGTACGATTACTGCCTTCGCTCTTAAAATCGTCTTTTGTAAATCTTCTCGTGTCATGGACGGAATCACAGAAACCTGATTACCTAGCCCCGCTCCTTTTATGGCTGACACAAATCTTGCTCTTTCCTTTGGTGGATCAGAAGCCAGTACAATCAAGAATTTACTTTTGCCCCCTAATTTGCCTATATATTGGATTATGGCTTTCAATAAGACAAATATGCCTTTTGTTTTGCCAGGTCTACCAAAATATAGGTAATAATCTCCTTCAATTGCTTTCCCGATCGTCTTTGTCTTTTCCAGTTCAGGATAAATCACCATCACCTTGCTACTATCTATTCCCGAAGCCAACAAATCTCGTTTGGTCGCTTTACTAATGGCGATGTATTTATCATATCCTTTGTGCAATACCCAATATTCAAAGGCAAAAAAGCCCATTGCTTTTATCGGATTTTCTATCCAAAACCATTTACGACCAAGGCACTCGTATACCGTGATGTAACAGGGCTTACCCCCTACTTTAGCCGCCCTCATAGCAACTGGGGCGGCCGTATATGTAGCCGTATGAACTAAATCAGCCCATCGCACATGTTCTTGGAGATCGGTATTTGAGGGAACAGGGTGTCCGAAAAAACCCTTCCAGGGGTAATAATATATTTCAATTTTTTTGTAATTCTTATTACCGCTTACACCCCCTGAGCTACTTGTGGCCACCCGAACCTCATGTCCTTCACATATAAACTTGAGGGCCATTTGAAGAAGCAGATTCTCTGCACCACCAACATGGGGATAGAAATGCTCTGAAACTATTAGTATTTTCATTTTTTGTTTATTTTTTCCTCTAGAAGGGCCTGATGCTGGGTCAACTTAATTATTCTATCTGTCTGATGGGATACGATGACAGACAACATGAGAGTAAGCCCAAGAAGTCCCAAGAAAGCCGCTATAAATATAAGAGTAGGTGGATAAATAATTCCGAGATAGTGGGAAATCGTAGTGATTATACCTATGTCCAAAAAGCCTAAGGGCAAGAGCAACGCGATAAATAGCCAGAGAATGGCGTATTTTTCTCTCAGATGTTTCTTTTTGAGTAGCCAGATAATGGTGCCCAACAAAACAAGACATATTCCGAGTAGAAAAATATAATAATTTTGCATCTTATCCCCTTACCTTCTGCATAAGCATAGAGCTTATGACCTTAAACATATAATAAACTGACTTTAGCGGAGTAATAGACGACTTACCACCCTGTCTTTCTTTCATAAGGACAGGTGTTTCTACTATCTTTTTGCCCCTATTTTTCAAATACACTATCACTTCTGGCTCAGGATAATCACTGGGATAATTGGCCGCATATAGTGCGATTACCTCTCTATTTACCAGGCGAAAGCCTGAGGTAGCGTCTGTAATCCTCTGACCCGTGAGTATCTGCGTGATAAACGCAAAGATATTTATGCCTATTCTCCTGGCAAAGGATGAGCGGAAGCTCTTCTCCCCAAGGAATCTCGAACCTATGACGAGATCAGCCTTTTCACGATCCTGTGCAGCGACCAACTTTTTGATCTCCTTGGGCTCGTGCTGCCCATCTCCATCAACCTGTACCGCGAAGTCGTAATTATTATTAAGTGCGTATATATAGCCCGTTTGCATCGCTCCACCAATACCGAGATTTAGTGGTAATGAGATGTGAGATATTTTATTGTTCGAAAGTATTTCTTCGGTTTTATCGATCGAGCAGTCATTAACAACCATTATGTCCGCAGTCGGTTCTGCCTCTCGGATGTTTCTTATCACATCCAGAATACTCTTTTCCTCATTATACGCCGGCACTATTACTAGTAGCTTTGCCAAAACAATCCCCTTACTTAGTCCTCTAATTTGTTAATTTTAGCTTATTTGTGCTTATCTTTCAATGAAATAGCGGATTTGTCAGATAATATCAACCCTGGCAAGAACAATACGCCCAGGGTCAACATATATAAATACCGGTAGTCGTTAGAGACCCCAACAAGTACCAACAGAGGAACGTTTATACATATAATGGACACAAAACCCATGATGCGCGCACTCTTTCTGACTATGCCATAAACAAATGCCGCCGCATAAAACATCAGGGCCAGAGCGTGATTCCAAAAGATAACTCTCTGGGGCAAGTGGATGGACCAATAGAAAAAGTCAGTAAATGGCGCCGTAATAAAACTACTACGGGGTATGTAATCCATCTTATTGCTAGAAACACCGATATAAAATGGGTCGTACCAGCCTTTCATCCCAAAACCTAGCTGATATGCAACAAGACAAGTCCTGTCCGCCATCAATACCGGTAGGTTTTTTAGGAATAACTGATTTGATTTACTTGCAAAATCTTTTTGATATAGATTGTTATTAGCAAAATAACTATCAACAGTACTCCTGTTTGCCATCATGAGCCCGTCTATACTACTACACCTATAGCCACTGACGTATTTATCTTTTGGAATAATCGAGGTGAAGTATATTGTTTCTTCTGCTGTGATATTGGCGTCATTTGAGCTCATTACCGCCGCTACTAGCTGTAGCCTCAGTGAAGTACTCGCATCTACATAGCTTGTGGTGTTAACTCCAGATAGAGTTGCCACTGGCCCTGTAATTACAATAAACACAATACCCAGAGATACAACTTGAAGGAACAATCCCTTCCAATTGATTTTCTTTACTAAAAATAGTAATAATGGCGATAAAAGCAGATATACTGCTCCGTTATGGCGAGTAGGCGCGATAAGCAAACTAAGTCCGAGGAAAACATAGATAAGATTCGTTTGAGAATCATCATCTAAAAATCTCAGATAAACATAACCGAGCAACACTATCAACTGCGAGAATATGACGTCTTTCCACATAGTAACGTTGTATATTCCGACTGCAGGTGACAACCAAAAAAAGATGAGGGTAGCCACAATTAAATATTTGTTTACCTTCTTTTTATAAAAATATATAGCGAAAAGCGCCGCGATTAGTGATGATAATAATATTTGGAAAAATATAAATGACGCAATACCGCCTAAATATTTTACAAAAATACCTAGAAAAAGCGTAAATACATAAGGGTGCGCGTTGGAGATTTTTCCGGACGCAATCTGTGTAAGCTGATTGATCGAATCTATGCTGAGATTAGCGGGATAAAAAGCATAAAGCCAAACAGAAAAAATTGCCGTTGATAATATAAAAACGGCCCAAAATACACTTAATTTTGCAAATATTTTGCTAATGGTGCCTTCCAATCACTAAGAAATAAATCACTTGCTTTTGATTTTGTTAAATCCAGGGCCGAATACATCGGACGAGGAGCAATAGTGTGGTCCTTTTTGTCTGACAAGTATTCTTCGGTGGTGATTCCCACTACTTTTGTCTTTTTGCCTGCTATAGTAAAAATTTCTGTAGCAAAGTCCGCCCAAGAAATAATCTGCCCGTCCCCGGTGACGTTATAAATACCTGGTGTTGAGTGCTTCTGGACAACATTATAGATGGCCCTCGCCAGATCTGGCGCATAGGTGGGTCTGCCGTATTGATCATTCACTACTTTGATTTCATTCATCTTCTCAGATAGGGCTAGCATGGTTCGAACAAAGTTATTGCCCTCTCCATAAACCCAAGATGTGCGCAGCACATAGCCATTTTGTAGGGCCAGAACGGCCGTTTCTCCGTCTAGTTTGGATTTACCATAAGCACTAAGGGGGTTTGTTTTAGTATCTTCTGGTATTGGCTCAGTGGCAGTGCCATCAAAAACATAATCAGTACTAATATATATCATCGATATCCCTGCCTTTTTACAAGCATTAACTAAGTTGCGCGTACCGCCGGCGTTTACCTTATTTGCAAGATCAGGATTTTCTTCACAGCCATCTACGTTCGTGATGGCCGCTCCATGCACTAGAAAATCTGGCTCAAAATCAGTAAAAACACGCTCTATCTGAGTGGGATCTGTGATTTCCATGTTATCTGTGTCGGTAAGGAGTATTTCTTCGTTTTTTAAAACTTCTGCAAGGGCTTTGCCCAGCTGTCCGTTGCCCCCCGTGATTAATATTTTCATATTGTTATTCCTTGATATTATTTACTCGCTAAACTACAATCTATGTATGTTATACCTACTTACTATATTTACTGCTGCGCTTTTGGCGACAGGACAAATGTTTTGGAAAAAAGCCGCTGTTACCTATCCCACACTGATTGCTGACCATCTTTCCCCAACAAGTGCTGCGTTACGTGTAATTTTCTCTACTAAATTCTTTATTGGCGCTTTTCTATATGTTGTCGCCACCCTGATATATCTGTGGTTATTTTCAAAATATCCCTATTATATTGTACAAACAACCCTAATGGTGACCTCCCTCGTATTAACCGCCGCTATCTCTGTTTTTATTTTTAAGGAAGAGCTTTCACTAATTAATCTGCTAGGAATCAGTATTATACTTTTTGGTGTTTTCTTGGTTTCTGCCAAATAAGGGCTTATTTATTCTCGATACTCCAGTCAAAACCTACTTCTGGACTATCCCAGTCAAGACGCTCCTCGTCTGGGTTTTTGGGGTCATATGACTCCGTCGTAACATAGGTTATTACAACCGGATCATTACCAAGGACCTGATATCCATGAGCAACTCCGATAGGTATCAGAAGTGATGCTGGATTATCTTCACCCATAAAGAATTGTTCTGTGGTTTTATAAGTTGGTGAGTCTTTGCGCAGATCGTGTAAAACAACTCTGGCATTGCCGACAGGGAAGAACCATAAGTCGTCTTGTTTTTTATGATAGTGAAAAGCTTTAATAACTCCTGGGTTGGTCTTAGATATAGAGAATTGACCAAATTTTGTCAGCATATTCTCGTCATCTCGAGCTACTTCTGAAAAAAAGCCTCTGTCGTCACTGTGACGCACTAGTTTTTTAAACTTAACTCCCTGTATTTTTCCTTCTTTGATATCTGCCATTTTATTCTCCGTATTGTTTATTATAATAATCTTGATATTTACCGCTTTTGACAGCCTGCCACCACTCTGGATTGTTCTGGTACCACTCAATCGTTTCTTTAAGTCTCTGCTCAAAGGGATGTTTTGGTTCCCAGCCAAGCTCGTTATGAATCTTGGTCCAATCTACCGCGTATCTAACATCGTGTGCGGGGCGATCTTTAACGTACTCGATATCGTCTTCTGTTTTACCCATTATCTTTAACATCATTTTGACTAATTCTAGGTTGGTTATGTCTTTGGTCAGACCTCCAATACAGTATGTTTCACCTATTTTGCCTTGTTTTAAAACCAAGTCAATGGCCTCACAGTGATCTTCCACATAGAGCCAATCACGAACCTGGTTACCTACTCCATATATGGGCACCTTCTTACCCTCTATAAGATTTGTTACCGCAAGAGGAATAAGCTTCTCAGGGAAGTGATATGGTCCATAGTTGTTTGAGCAATTTGTAATCGTGAATGGTAACCCAAAAGTATCACCATAGGCTCTAACGAGATGATCAGATCCTGCCTTGGAAGCACTGTAAGGGCTATGAGGGTCATAAGGAGTGTTCTCGTTAAACTTGCCGCCACTTAGTGGTAATGTGCCAAACACTTCGTCTGTGGAGACATGGTGAAATCTGGTAACACCTGCTTTAATAGAAGCATCTAAAAGTATTTGGGTACCAAGAATGTTTGTTTTAACAAATGTGGCGGGCTCAAGAATTGAGCGATCCACATGAGACTCTGCGGCAAAGTGGACAACTGTATCACAGCCACTGATGGCTTTTGCCACATCTTCTGGGCTGGTGATATCTCCTTTGATAAAGATATATCTAGGGTCTTTCTCTACTGCTTTCAAGTTTGAAAGATTCCCAGCATATGTTAGGCAGTCAAGATTCACAACCTCAATATCTTTGTATTTTCCAAGCATATGATGGATAAAGTTTGAACCAATAAACCCAGCACCACCAGTAACTAAATACTTTTTCACTATCTACCTTCCTCTTTTTTTGACATTGCCTTTTCCTGCATTAGGTTCGCCGCACGAAGCAAGCTATCAAAAGTGCCGGCGTCTTCCCAAAGACCTTCTATTATATTTACTTTGAGATCACCGTTCTGTAGATAAACGTTTTGTAGGTCCACAATCTCAAGCTCTCCTCGAGGTGAAGGTTTTAATTCTTTAGCGAACTTCACTACTCTTGAGTCAAAGGTATAGATACCAACAGAGGCATAGTCTGATTTTGGCTTTTGGGGCTTCTCCTCTATCGAGACAACGTGACCGTCTTTAGCAAACTCCACCACGCCAAACCTTTCTGGGTCGGCTACTTTCTTTGCGTATGTGACCGCCCCGCCCTTGAAGCTTTTGATGTGCTCTGAAAAATCGTAATCAAAAATATTATCTCCAAGAATGAGCGTGACGTCATCATTGTCTATAAAGTCATCTCCGTATATGAAGGCTTCTGGTAAACCCCCGGGTGTTGGCTGGACCACATAGCTAATCCTGGCGCCAACTTCTTTGCCGGTTCCTAGCAGATTAAGATAGTGTCCGGCAAATTCTGGAGATACAATAATCAGTATCTCAGTAATTCCTGCTCTGGTCAGTGTTTCGATGGGATAATAGATCATTGGTTTGTTATATACGGGCAATAGCTGCTTTGAAGTTACCCATGTTAGTGGTCTGAGCCTGGTGGCTTTCCCGCCAGCAAGTATGATTCCCTTCATATTTCTCCTTTTATTAGCTTGTGTATTTTAGCACAAATAGGTTATATATCAAACCCGGGCTCATGGCAGATAATAAGCTACGCCTTCTAGTCTGAATGTGCCAGGCCATCTGGCCATAATGTTGTTCTTCTCGGATTCTGAAGCAGTGTAGAAGTGAGTGCCATTCGCGTTCCAGAAGCGATATACGGGTGTCCCGCTCGAATCCATAGTTACATTATAAGCAACTCCCTCTAATTTATATTTCGTAGGCCACTTCCTAACAGCGTCTAAAGCCTCGGTATATGACGCGGTGTAAAAATGGGTGCCGTTGCTATTCCATAGTCGATAAAGTGGTGTCAGCGCTCTCTGGGAATTAAGATTGGTGGTATAGGCCACACCCTCATATTTATATATATTTGGCCATCTAGCCATAACGTTGCTCTTTTCAGACTCTGACGCAGTGTAAAAATGGGTTCCGTTTGTGTTCCAGAAGCGATAGACATTTTGCAGTACCACTGGAGGTGGTGTATAAGAATCAACCGCTGGAGGCGGAACATAGGGGGCCACAACTGTATTTACACTTACTGTGACGGTCGCACTATTTATACCGCCATTTGTTGCCCTTACAATATATGTTCCGGGGCTCGTATTAGTAAATAATCCAGTCGAATTTGTTCCCGTCCATGTATATGTTAGTGGAATATCATGGTTTGAAACATCTTGCCCTTGAGCTGTAAATTGGATAGTTTCACCAGAAGTAATTGTTTGGGTGGTGGAAGGGTAGATATTGATATGATCCAGCCCTGTATAATTTACAGACTTTAGAGCGTTTATTCTGCCGTAACCGTAGAAGTCTGTCCTACTTTGCGAAGCCATACCCGCAACTTTGTCGGCGCCCTGCTCTATCATGGACTGCACTTCATCGGGCGTATAATTGTTTCTCGCCAGAAGTAGTGCCGCCAGGCCAGCGACATAGGGGCTTGCGAGCGAGGTACCACTTGCGGACGCGTAGGCGTTGTTTGTATATGCACTTCCAGACCAGGCAGTGCTGGCGGCATAAATACTCGTACCCGGTGCTGAAACATCTACCTCGGGACCAAAACTAGAATATGAGGCAATAAAATCATCTGAGCCCGTTGCCCCTACCGCTATTACACTGTCATATGCTGCCGGATAATTAGTTCTGCGCAGAGTGAGGTCTGCATTGCTGCCCGAATTACCAGCTGCGGCAACTATGGTTACTCCGCTGTTATGAGAATCATTTATGGCCGCCTCAAGTGCTGGATCACTCCCCTCTATATAGTTATAACCAAGGCTCATATTTACAACCTTCGCTCCATTTAGTGTGGCATATCTCAGACCGGCTGTTATGCTAGCCGTGGTTCCGTTTCCATCGTTGTCCATAACTCTTATCGGCATAATTTTGGCATACCAATTAATGCCAGCCATTCCGACGGCATTATTTGCTGTAGCCCCGATAACGCTGGCCACCGCCGTTCCGTGAGAAACACTCTCGCCTCCTCCTGTTGGAAGCGATGGATCGCTATCGTTATTTACAAAATCCCACCCTCCCACAATGCGACCAGTGAGGTCTTGATGGTTTTGATTGATGCCAGTATCTAGCACTGCTACCGTTACCGCACTATTACCCGTGGTGATATCCCAAGCCCCCGGTGCACTTATTTTTGGCAATGCCCATTGGCTTGAATAAGCTGGGTCATTTGGAATGGCGGTAGTTTTGTATTTCTTGTTAATAGAATAACTGGTTATTTTACCTGTTTTCTTTTTTTGTTTTGCGGTTAATTCTTGGTCGGCCCCCAATACCAACACACCATACTTGGAATAATCTTTTTTAATATTAATAAAGCCCTCTTTTGCGCTGGCCACTCCTACCGTTTTGGGATTGAAATATACCACAATATCTTCGCCTGCTGCATCTATTTTCTGTGTTATCGTAAGGGGTATCAGAAATATCGTTAGACACAATATCGCAACGTTGCTCCAAAATATTATTCGTCTAATGTGAAATAGCCTCAAGGCGCCCTCCGTTATGTGTTAACGTACTTCGTTTAGAAATTTCTTGAATTCTTTATTTAATTTGTCATGCTTTAGGGCCATGCAAACTGTTGCTTCTAGGAAGCCAAGTTTGTCTCCCGTATCAAAGTATTTTCCTTTATAAACCATTCCTTTTGCCCCCTCTGCTTCAATCTGTTTCTCGAGAGCATCTGTAAGCTGTATTTCATTGCCAGCCCCGGCAGTGGTTTTTTCTAAATACTTAAAAATACTTGGTGTAAGTATATAGCGCCCGTAAATTGATAAATTAGATGGAGCATCCTCTTTTTTTGGCTTTTCAACAACGCCGTTAATATCAAAGATATCCCCATCCCCTTCTTTGGCTACAACACCATAGGAACTGACTTTCTCCCAAGGAACTTCTTGCACACCAATAACACTTTTCTCTGTTTTTACACATTCGGCGACCATTTTCTTTGTAAATTCTCCGCCATCTTCCATGAGCACGTCTGGCAAGATAACTATAAAGGGCTCGTCTCCCACTAGCTCTTTGGCCCTGAGTACTGCGTGCCCAAGGCCGAGAGGTTCTTTTTGTCGCACATATACTATTTCGGCCATTTCTGAGATAGCCTTCACTTCTTTTAGTAGCTCGTCTTTGCCTTTTAATTCGAGCATGTGTTCGAGCTCATACGAGTGATCAAAATAATCTTCGATGGCTCTCTTGCCACGGCCAGTGATAAATATTATTTCCTCTGCGCCGGCCCTTACCGCCTCTTCGACGGCATAGTGGATTGCTGGCTTGTCAATGATGGGCAGCATCTCCTTGGGCATAGATTTTGTTGCTGGCAAAAATCTGGTTCCAAAGCCAGCGGCAGGGATAACGGCTTTTCGAATTTTTTTCATTTCTTCCCTATAAATTATTTAATTGAACAGGTTGTATTATACTAGACTTACAAGGGATAGACCAGTCACCTGCTATACATCGAGGCTTTTTTTAATGGCAGAGAAGTCTTTGACTGCTTTCAAACCAATTTTAAATATTCTTGTCAAATTTATAGAATTAACACCACCCTGACGAGGACGAAAAGTAATGGGGCGAAAATCTATATTCTCTTTATTTTTCACCAACAGAACTGTTAGCATCACGTTCGATAGATTAAAATCTTTGGGAATTTTCTCAATATATTTTTTGAGAACACGTGTCTTTACTAAGCGAAAGGGCGTATTCGCATCAACAACATTTAAGCCAAAAATCAGAAATAGTACTAACTTCAAGGTTTTTGTAACAAATGATCGAGATAGTCCATCTTGTCTTCTGTTTCTGTGGCCAATAATTGCAGAATATTTAGTTCTATCTTCCCAAAAAGAAGCGAATTCTGAAGGAAGCGTCTGCCCGTCGCCATCAGTTTGAAACACGTAGTCTGCGTTGTTTTTTATAGCATAATGGTACCCATATAGTATGGTGGCACCATGACCGCTATTACTTTTTGTGATCGTAACCAGACAAGGAAGTTGTTTTTGTAGGGCCAATAATTTTTTATAAGTATGGTCATTACTACCGTCGTCTATTATAGCTACCTTTGAATTATTGCCTATTTTTGCAACAACTTCGTGCCATTCTTTGGCCACACTTTCAATATTCATCTCTTCGTTGTAGGCGGGAATGACTATATAAAGCCTGTCTTTTAACATTATTTCCCTTCTTGAAAAGTAAATAGTTTATTTAGCACAAACTGGAACGCGGCTACAACAAAGATTGATCCTACCTTCACGTATATATCGTTGATTATAAGGACCCGAGTACCAAGGTAGAGAATTATCATAGAAAGCAAGAGACCGACATAGCCGACCAAGAAAAATTTTGCCGCACGGGCCTTTAATTTGTCGGTTTTTTTAAAATTATAAAAAGCATTAAGGTAAAAACTTACGGAAATACCAATGTTAATACCAATAAAATTAGCAAGATATTCATTTAAATGTGTTGACCGTGTTAATAAATAGTATGTGATTGTATCTAAACTAGCGGCAGTTAACCCCATCACACCATATAATATAGATTGTCTTATTATGGGATACTCTTTATAAATTGTCTTCATCTTTTTTATCATTTATAATCATTTCTGCCACATCAAGAGCTTTTTCTATTGCTGCATCCATATTGTAATAGCCGTAGTTTGCCAATCTTCCGCAAAGGAACATATTCCCTAATTTTTTGGCTAAATTCTTATATTTATTATAAAGAATTATATTTTTTTCTTCAATAATTGGGTAATATGGTATGTTCCCGATATTTTCATTTGGCGAATATTCACGTGGATACTCTTTTAGAATCGTTGACTTATTTTTAATAATTTGCTTAGTGAGATATTTAAATTCAGTTATCCGGGTATATTTCTCACTTATCGTATAATTGACTACTGCAGCTGGTTGAAAAGTCGTGATCTTTTTTTGCTCAAATCTTAAGTCCAGAGATATATAAGGTAATCGCCCAAACCTGTAATCAAAAAATTCATCGATTGCCCCTGTGTAGACAATCGGTTTATCCCATTGATCCCCCTCAAAATATATTTTATTGTCCTTGTGAGATATTAACTCCTTGCTATCTATAGAAGTCCTAACTAATATATTTTTGTGATCAAGTAAGTTTTTAAAAAGCTCGGTGAACCCGTTCTGCGGCATCATTTGGATTTTGTCTTGAAAATATCTATCGTCGTAACCTAATAGGATTGGGACTCGATTTATAACGCTCTGATTAACTTTTTCAAAGGGTACTCCCCATTGTTTGGCGGTGTATCTAGCAAAAACATTATTATATACGAACCGTCCGAATTCCTTTATGTTTGGCTCCTTACTATTAATCAAATCCAGCACCGACACTCTTTCATTACTCCCAAAATGCTCATTTAGTAGTTTTTTAATAGTGTCAGCTTCTTTTTTTTCAAAAAGACTTTCTATTGACTTGTAATTAAAGGGTATCGGAACTAAGATACCGCCTATATTCCCCAAGACTCTATGTTCGTATTTATACCATGCAGAAAATGGCTTTATAAAAGCAAAGACCTCTTCGTTGTTTGTGTGAAAAATGTGTGGTCCGTAGTTGTGGATCAAAATGCCCTGCGAATCATAGGAATCATACATGTTGCCGGCTATATGACTTCTTTTTTCTATAATGACTACCCTCTTGCCGTTATCGGCCAATTTCCTAGCACATACGGCCCCAGAAAAACCACAACCCACAACTATTACGTCTTTTTCCATTTAACATTCCTTGCCTAAATATAAAGTATGCCGAATCATTTAATTCTCATATATACTACAAAAATATCGGTAGGATTAACCGGCTTATAATATTCCCCTAACAGGCCGTCAAGCACCTTGTCGGCATTTACGGTATATTCACCAAAACTTGCTACTTGTGATATTTTTTTTGAAGATACTATTATTTTGGGTTTTTGTTTTAATAGATCAAGTAGGTATTCTTTTAATCGATTCTTGTCCACAAAGGCAACGGGGTCTTGATATATATATTTTGAGCAAGACATTTTTTGAGAGGCCAGATATATGTTTACAAAATTACCAGTAACCGATATACATTGTTCGCGGCCAGAATATTGACGAACAATCTGTGCTGTTTTAATAATGCTATTAGTATATATCTTTCTTGAATATGGGTCGTTTAATAGAATATTGTCGATCAACGGATTGGCACCGCGATTTGCGCTAATGTTGATAATTTTATATCCCAGAAATATGCAATTAGACAGAATACACATAAACAACGCAACAACTATAAGTGCTCGAAAAAATATGTCTCTTATCGACTGGTGCTTATTATTAACAATATGATTAATTAACAACACTGTTGGTATAAGATAGCATGGCACAAGGATCATGCCGTAATGGGCGTATCCCGTGCCCGTAGAACCAATAAAAACAAAAGATGCGCAAAAATATACCATTAAAGAGAAAATTAGTAATCCTTCTTTTTTCGAGTTATTTTTTCTAAGAATTAAATAATATATTAGAATGCATAAGCTGCTAGTGGCCAACAAGTCTATATAGGACGTTATCGCCATTATTCTGTTGCCTGGCATAAGCTGTGTGTATTTTAAGTTAAACAGAATATATGCCAGGTAAAAATCATTCAAGGCCTTATTTACAAACAGATAGATCGCTATCGGCACAGAAACGAACAAAGTACCACAAATAAAATATAGTATGTAACCAGTTGCTATTTTAAATTTTTTCCTAAATATGACTGCGAAAAACAAAATGGGGCAATATGATAACCATATTGCTATCATATTTGGTCTGAGAAACAAAACAGCGGCGGCACAAGATCCAAGAATCATTAACTGCTTTTTGTTCAAATTCTTTTCTTTCCAAATGCTGCTGGTAAATATATATAAGGAAATAAAGATAAAGGGGAGTGCGTATTCTTCTACGAGATTGCCGCTAGAAAAATATACAGCAACGGTACTAATAGAAATAACTGTTGATAAAAATGCTACAAGAGGTTTAGAAAAAATCTTAGCTGTTTTATAGGCGAAATAGATGGCGACACAGATACTTAAAAGCTCAAATATCCACAACAACCAAGTACCGCCTGGAAGAGTTCCAAGAAAATTAATTAAATACAGAACTGGTCCCTTGTGATCAAAGACCTCTTTATAGGGAATAAATCCTCTATTTATCGCCCTACCCATATAGATAAATACACTTGAGTCTGTACCCGGTAGTGCTCTTGATATCGGGCTTAGCGTACCTTGAGAAACCAACAATAAGCCAACTATAAATAAGGATAAATAATATGCGGTTTCAATTTTAAGTAGCCTGTTGGTAAAAATTTTAACAACGCCTTTTCCCACCTCAATCTTTATTTTCTCTTTGTGGGCGAACAATGACTGCCCTGTCTCTTCCAGTTCCGCTTGACTCACTTATTAACCCGTTTTTTGAGACCTCTTCATGAACAATCCGTCTCTCATATGAATTAAGCCCCGTTATTCTTTCTGGGAATCCGCTCGCCGTAGTTTTCTCAATGGCTTTTTGGGCAATTTCTACAATCCTTCGATCTTTGTTTTTTAAATATTCGCCCGAGTCAATTCGCACTGAGATGTCCTTGTCGAGCTGGTGGCGAATAATTATCCCGAGAATGTAATTTAAGTCTGAGAGCGTTTCTCCATGATAACCGATAATTATCGCCGAATCTTTACCAACTAGATTTATTCTGAGGCCACTTGTATTCGCACTAACCTCTGGTGTGAGATTGACCCGAAGGAGGCGTAAAAATTCTTCGGCTATCTGCTGGGCTTTCTTTATATCAGAGTTGTTTATTGACATAATTTCTCCTATTCTAGAGGGCCGAAAATATTTATTTTTTCTTCTTCCCTTTTAACTGCTTTTTTTCGGCTTTCTTTTCATCTGCCTCAACTTCAATAACAGCTTCTTTGTCTAATTCTTCGACATCGCCGCGCATTACATACCACTGTTGGAAATATGACATAACGGTTGTGACGGTCCAGTATAGAGGGAGTGCGGCTGGCAAGATAAAGCCTATGTATAAGATCATTAGTGGCATCATATACATAAGAGCGGCTGTTGGCCCCGCCTGGGTACCCGGCTGTTTCGCCATTACTTGTCTGAGCTGAATAAACTGCGTACCCCCCGCAAGCAGGGTAATAATTACCTCGATATTGATTACGAGTGGTGAGAATGAAGTCATTGCCTTATTGGCAAGATTGAATATCCCCAAGAAATAAGTATTAAAGGGCACCGAAAGTGCGCTTTTTACAAAACCAATATCCTTCATCCACGGGTAGAGATAATTCCAAATACCGGCATTTGGGCTAAGAAGCTTAATAAAAGCCGGGTCACTAAATTTCATAATGGCATAATATAAGGCAAAGAGTAAAGGAAGCTGAACCAAAGAAGGTAGGCAAGAAGAGAACGGGTTAACTTCTTTTTCCTTATATAGCTCAAGGGTCATCTCTTGAACTTTTTTGGAATCATTCTTATATTTTTCTTGGATTTTTTTAATCTCGGGCTGCAGTTTTGTTAAGCCCTTTTGACTTCTGAGCGTTTGGGATTGAAGCGGCCAAAGGATTCCGCGGATGAGAAGCGTTACTAAAATTATGGCAATGCCAAAATCATGAAAAGCTATCGAGCTGTAGAAAAATACTAAAATATTTACCAGGGGTTGTACTAAAATTGTATCAAATATGTTCATTAAATCTTCCTATTAACATGAAACATTCTATCACGCGATGAGGGTAAACTCAACAAGCTTAATATTTCTTATCCACTACATTGGGGACAAATATAGGGGGTTGTGGAAAACTTTTTTATGTATTATAATGAGCACAGATTTTACTAATTATTGGGTCTTGGGCGGATCCAAACTGGGGTGGAAAATGGAAAAAGAACAGATATGGAAATCGGTTCTCGGGGAGTTGGAGGTGTCTTTATCAAAGGCAAACTTTACGACTTGGTTTAAAAACACTCAGATAGTCTCCGCCGACGAAAACAGCGCCGTTGTTGGTGTCCCCAATGTCTTTACTAAAGAGTGGTTAGAGAAAAAATATCATTCACAAATACTAGAGGCCATTGGGCACGTCATACCATCTATAAAAAATATCGATTACCGAGTTGGAACTATAAAAAAACTAGAAAAAGACATCCGTCCAGCTGTAGACATTCAGAAAATAGAAGAAAGCGTAAGTTCTTCTGAGGGGATTGAGGACGGTTATGTTTCTGTCGGAGATCTTAACCCAAAATACACACTGGAAACCTTCGTAGTCGGAAACTCAAATAAGCTGGCTTTTGCCGCCTGTCAAAGCGTTGCTGAAAATCCAGGGACAAAATATAATCCCTTATTTATTTATGGAGGGGTTGGTCTCGGCAAAACCCACTTAATGCAGGCCGTTGGTAATGCAATACATAAAATAAATAAGAAGAAAAAAGTTGTTTATGTTACTAGTGAAAAATTTACGAACGACTTTATATCCTCTATTACTGACAAAAAAACTAACGCCTTTAAAGACAAATATCGTAAAACAGATGTACTTATTGTTGATGATATGCAGTTTCTCGCCGGTAAGGAACAAACTCAAGAAGAGTTCTTTCACACCTTTAATGCACTACATCAAGCTAATAAGCAGATCATAATTGCCAGTGATCGTCCTCCAAAAGCAATTCCTACCCTTGAGGAGAGGCTAAGATCTAGGTTTGAATGGGGACTTCTTGTAGATATTCAGTCTCCGGATTTAGAAACAAGGATCGCTATTTTACAGAGAAAAAGTCAATCTCGGGGCTACGTAGTTCAACTTGAGGTGCTTGATTATATTGCCAGAAATATTCAAAATAATATTCGTGAGCTTGAGGGTGCGCTCAATAGAATCCTTGCTTATTGCGAACTTAATGGTGGTCAGCCAAGCCTAGATGTAGCAAAAACGGTTCTGAGCAGTCTTATAAATAACAGCCGCCGAAAAGGCTTTAATTCAAAACAAATTATAGAAAAAGTTGCGAGTTTTTATGACATCTCGGTCAATGAAATAATGGGAACAAAGAGAGACAAAGAGATAGTTTTGCCTAGACAAATAGCGATGTATTTAATGCGCGAAGAATTGCAGCTTTCTTATCCTAAAATAGCAAGGGAGCTTGGTAAAAAAGACCACACTACCGCTATTCATTCTTGCGATAAAATAGAAAAAGAACTAGACCACAATGAAGTGATGAGACATGAGATAGGGTTAATAAAGGAAAGGTTATATGGTTAGTTGTGGATAAGTATGTTTATAACTAGTTATTATCCTATTTCTTCCTTGTTTAGAAAACAAAGTTAAAAAATGGGCAAGAAAAGTTATCAGCATTGTTACCAATAGTTATACCTAGGGTTGTACGGTTTTAAAAACACATAAAATAAAGTAAAATTAAGATTAAAAAAGGTCTTTTAACAAACATACACAGGGTTTATTACTAAGATTATTAATATATATTATAAATAATTAGACAAATAAGGGGATAAGATGAAAGTATCAATTCTAAAAGAAAATTTAGCAAAAGCATTATCAATTTGCGGAAGAGTAGTTTCTACTAGAGGAAGCTTAGAGATCCTTAGTAACGTAATGATTAGCACAGAATCAGGTAGAATAAAAATATCTGCAACAAATCTAGAAGTTGGTATAAACTATTGGGTTGGTGCAAAAGTAGAAAAAGAAGGGGCTATCACAGTTCCTGCTAGACTTATTACAGATGTTGTTAGTTCTCTTTCTAGTGAAAAAATAATATTAGACATAGAAGATACAACACTTCATATCAATTCTGACAATGACAAACTCTCTATAAAAGGAATTTCAATTGATGAGTTTCCTCTTATTCCTAAAATAGAAAATACTACCTTTAAAATTTCTTCTAAGGTTCTTCGCGAGGCACTAAGCCAGGTTAGTTTTGCTGCAGCTCTTGATGAGGCACGCCCCGTACTTTCCGGTGTGTATATGTTAGTAGACGGGGACAAGCTTGTTTTAGCTGCGACAGACAGTTATAGGCTTGCCGAAAAAATAATCAAATTAGAGAAAAAAGTAGCTGATAGAATAGAAGTAATTATTCCAGCAAGAGCTCTTATAGAATTATCTAGAACGCTCTCAGATCTAGAAACGGATATAAAAGTTTGTATTACCGACAACCAAATTTTATTCGCAGCAGACGAGGTAGAGTTCACATCTAGATTAATAGAAGGAAATTTTCCAAACTATAAACAAATCATCCCCGATACTAGTGATACAAAAGCAGTTGTTTCTGTAAGCGATTTTTCCAGCGTTCTAAAAGTTGCTAGCCTTTTTGCTAGAGAAAATGCCAATAGTGTTAATATATATATTAAATCAAAAGGGAAAATAGAAATAAATGCGACATCTTCGCAGGTTGGTGATAGTTCTTCTGTTATTGATGCAGAAGTAGAAGGAAAAGATGGAGAAATCGCCTTTAACAGTAAATATATTCTTGAAGTTTTATCTAGTCTTAAAAGCGAAAAAATAGAATTTGAAATTAGTGGTAAATTAAATCCGGGAGTAATACACCCAGAGGGAGTTAAGGACTATACTTATATTATTATGCCGCTTCGCTCTTAATATTTATGGAAATCAAAAGCTTAAAACTACAAAATTGGCGAAGCCATAACACATTAAACTTTGATTTTAATGAAATTACTATTATTATAGGAGTAAATGCTTCTGGAAAAACAAACTTTTTAGAAGCTATATATTATTTAGCGACCGCAAAAAGCTTTCGTTCTAAAGATATGAATTTAATTGGCTGGGAACAAAACTTTACAAGGATAGAAGCTGTTATAAATAAAGGCAATGATAAAGAAGATATTACCGTTGTTTTGGAAAAATTACCCAATTTTAGGAAGACAGTAAAGCTAAAAGAACAAAAAGTTAGTAGTAGTAAAATACTAGGTCATCTGAATTGTGTTATTTTTACCCCAGAAGAAATAGAACTAATATATACTCTTCCTGATGCAAGAAGAAGATATATAAATCTTATACTCAGCCAGACGAACGTCAAGTATGCATATAACCTACTTCATTATAAAAAAGTTGTAGAACAAAGGAACAACCTTTTAAAGAGACTTTCAAAAGGAACTGGGAGTATTGGCGAGTTAGAGTTGTGGGACGGCAAGCTTGCTGAATATGCCACACCAATAATAGAGGAAAGGCTAGACTATTTAAGACAAATAAATGACAAAATAAGTGATTATTATAAAAAACTATCAAATCAAAAAGCCTCGCTAGAAATCAAATACAAGCCTTCTGTAGAGCCCGACAAAGGCTGGGCGGGGATTATTGAAGGATTGCTTAAAAATCGCGAGAGAGACACCGTAGTTGGCTCTACAAGCATAGGACCACACCGTGATGACTTGGGTTTTATAATGAATGGTAGGGATATCGTCGATTTTGCATCTAGGGGAGAGTTTAGGACGGTTATGCTCGCCCTAAAACTATCAGAAATAGATTACTTCTATCAAAAAACTGGGGAGAAGCCAGTTCTTCTGCTTGACGACGTATTTAGTGAGCTAGACGAATGTCGCAGAGACCTACTATCTCAGATATTTCTAAATCAACAAACAATAGTGACCACCACTGACCTTGACCATGTTAGTAAAAATATTTTAGAAAAAGCAAAGGTAATTAATCTAGGACAAACTTGTGGATAATAACAACCTTTTTTCTAAAAGGCTCGATCAGCTTGGAATAAAAAGACAAGTTGATGCTAGTATGATAGTGGCAATGGCCCAAAAGATTATTACCGATACTTTTGGCGAAAGAGGAACAGAAAATATTCGTGTCGTATCTTTCAACAGAGGTACCTTAAAAATAACCACAACGAGCGGTGCTTGGTCTGCAGAGTGTCAGGGAATACTTCCAAAAATAAAAACACCACCCATCGAAAGAGTAGTGTTTGTGAGTGGATATTATAACGAAGAAAATTAGCGCCCTAAAGATTTATATCTATTTTTTCTGTGTTGGCACCCTTGTCTTTTAGCCAAGTGATAACGTCTTCACTTGTTCCTTCGTTTGAATAAGAAACAAGAATATTGACCCTACCGTTTAGCATTAGCGAACCTTCAAAAATGGTAAATTTATCATTTTCAACAGGTATGCTACTAATAAATTCAAAACCCTTTGTTTTACCTTCTTCAAAGGCATCTTCTTCGGACATTAATTTTTCTGTCATCGAAGTGCTGATCATCTCATTTTCTTTTAATGCCCTGGTCTTAAAAGATATGTCAGACACGCGTCCCTTTAGCGACAGAAAATCAGAATAGGGTGTTATTGTTAATGTATATTCATTATTTGGAAGCAAGTAACCATTCTTTTCAAAACTAATAAATAATTTATTTTTACTCACCGAGGACTGCACCACTGGTTTGTAGCTTGAGTTGATTTTGTCTTTAATTTCTACTTTTGTTAGACCCTCTTTGATGTTAGAACCATAAGTGAGGATTATCTTGGGCTCTAGCGCTACATTTTCTTGGCCTGTTACCACAGAACTATCCTTGAGTTCGGGGGGTCTAAGAATAAAGGGTAGTGTAACTATGCCTACAAATAAAAAACCTATTAATGTAAATATTATAATCAGTCTTGTTTTTGACTCCATTATTCGGCCTCAAAACTATTGCCAAAACGAAGCCAGGTTCCGCGGCCATAGTTTGGATAGCTTTTAATCATCACGCAGGCACCAGCGTTGCCCTCGATGGTGTACAGTCTGGTGCCGACAATATTATAGACTATTCCAATGTGATGATCTTTCTGGATCATATCCCCAGGTTTTGGAATTTTTGTAGTGATATCGTATTTATATTTTAAGCTGTCCATCATGCCATTCGCTGCACAGGTATGAGGAAAGCTTGCACCAGCATGCCCGTATACCCACCCGGCAAAGCCTGCACACCAAGGCCAATCACTAGGAGAAAGACCACAGGCGTATTTCACATATTTTTGTGGGTCACCCTCATTTTGTTGAGATCCGGTGCCACACACCTTGGCGTCAAACTCCTTTTGGGCTTCGTCTATTATCTTTTGCCTAATCCCCGTAAGATTAGTCGGCGGCGTAAAAGCTCCTGGGATAATAGCAGTGGGAGAAAAATATGGGCAAGAAAAAAAGTCGACAGCACGAACCAGCTTGGGGTTAATTGAAATAATAACGATTAACAACAGTGTAGAAAAGATGACAGCAACCAGGTGTGTAGTTTTTTTGTTATTCAACGGTATACTCTATCTGCAACTTGTTGTAGTCTTTGTCTGTGGCTAGTAGCCACTCTTCTGCTTCTTTGGCGTAAGTGTCTCGTTTACTAGAGTCGCCGGCCAATACTAGGGTGATTAATATATTCGGTTTTGAATCTTGATTTGCATAATTAATATCTATTCTATAATTACTTTTATAATAAGGTAGATTGGCAAGAATGGGGTAATCCTTAACTAGCTTGTCTAATTTTTCTTGGGACTTTGTTTCCATTGCGTATTCAACATCGTATAGATCTTCTGTGGAAAGCTTGTCGTATGTAATGGTTGTCGTATCTGCATCGAGGGCGACCTCAACTGTTTGAGTCTTATTATTCGCCACATCGAAAGACGTTGTCTTACTTATAAAAAGATCCTGAGAAAACACTATGTTATAATGGCCGGAGCTTAAATAGATTGTTTGGTCGCCAGTATATTTTTTATCTCCGATCGAATAGGAAACCCTTTTAGGGGAAACTACAAACTTGACATTTGCACCCCCGCGCAGGGCATAGTTTACCCCAAATAAAAGAATTAAAAGCAAAGCAAAAGATCCCGCTATAAACAAGTATAAGGTAATTTCATTTTTTGATATATTCACTCGACCTCCTTATTTTAACCGAACAGCCCAAGACATATCAGAATACCACGACTTACACTTTGGTCTGTAGGCATGTTTACCGATTGATGCGCCCAAAACCCCACCAGGACACCCACAGTAGCCAGGGCCGACATAAAGCATGGCATGTGAGCCGTAGTCTACATTAAATAGCATATCGCCTGGCTGTAGTTGTTTTGTGCTAGTTACGGGATGAATAATTTGATATTTATCAGAATGTTTATTGTAGTAGTTTTTAATAGCTTCGCCCGCTAGCGTATTTACTAGTGCGCTTGGATCTACTCCTGAATGCCTAAGAGCCGTGACCACGAAACCGTAACAGTCGGTCACTCCCTTTTCTTTTTCGTGATCGTAAAGCGAAGGATTTTTTATATATTCACAGCCTTTTGCAATAAGGGCAGTCGCACCAGCTCCAGGAGTGCCGGGCAGTCCGGGAGTGACACCACCCGTCCCTCCGCCGCCTGTTCCGCCGCCACCCGTACCGGGGGTAACCACTGGGGATACGTAAATGGGACAATCGAGGAAGTTAATTGCCCTTGTTGTTTTGGGATAGGCAATAAAACAACAGAGAACTAAAAGAACTGCCGTGAATATTATTAAGGATTGTTTTCGTTTATTTTTCAATCTCATACCTTTCAATTGTGGTTAGTCCAGTGGCAAGATTAATAATATCTAAAGGAATTCCCAGCTCATTTAATAAGGCACTATCGTAATCCGTGCCGGGGCCGTATACCACCCTCCAAATACCTTCTTCCTTTTTTTGGATTATCATCGCATCTTCCACTTCTTCGTAGGACGCCTTTATCCACGATATGGCCCAGTCGTTAATAATTTTTTTATTTACCGACTCAAAAGGAATATCTACATTGCCTTTTATGTTGTCATCTATTTGCTGAAAATCATTTTGATATTCATTTAGCATTTCTTTCTCTTTGAAAATAATGAGGTTCGTTTTTTCTAGGGCTTGTTTATAGTTATTTTGTTTAATAAGGTCTGTTGCTTCTGATAAATCTTTATCAAAATATTCAGGATTGTAATTTATTTCAGCTAAGTCATTTTTAATACCTGCACGAATGACAGCTATAGAGTAGTTAATACATGTGGACTCATTGTCTTCACAGTTTGGGTATTCTTCTGAGGGCGTCCATTTATCATTACTAGCTAGTTCTTTAAAGGTTCTCGCATCGTAGGCCGTTGTAGATTGTTGAACCAGATATATAAGGCCAATAATAACAAGTAGCGCCAAGGACAAGCCCGAAATAGCCACGATATAAAGTGTTTTTTTGTCTTTTATTAGATTGGTTTCCAAAGTTGCCCCCTTATTTTTTTAGATAAGACCCATTCACTCCACTAACCCTAGGTCAAAAACCTTAAAAGCGTTTCCCTCGTCCTTTATTATTGTTATCCAATAATTTTGTTTTAAAGAATTTTTTTCTGTAGAGCTTGATAGCGTTGTATCAACACTTACTAAAAGGCACATATGCCCACCCTCTTGTTCCTCGCAGTATTCTACCGGCCCAGATGCGGCAGAGCTGTCTGTTATAGGAGATACGAGGTTTACGTTTTCATATTCCAAGACAGGGCTGTCTTTTGTAAAATATTTTAGCAACCTTTCTTTGCGGGATTCTGTTGTTTCAGAAATTGATTGTTGGGAATACTCTTCTATTGCTTTCTGCGCCAATAATGTCTGATTGTTTAGGCTCCATTCCTCCCGCTTGTCCGCTACGCTATTCGTTATTTGCTTATCGTTTTTCTTATTTGTTGTTACTTTTTCATTTGTGGAATTAATATATAGCACGAAACCTATAAATATTAATATAGTGCCAGCGATAATAGATATAAGCAGCATTTTATTTTTATTCATCTTAACCTCCACTCATTGACCAATGCCAATCCTCTGCAGGATAATTAATAAAACCATATGTTGCACCATTTTTCTTTAACCATTTATATACAGGATCTCCCTTGCTTACTAACGATCCTTTATAAGTAAAGTCAATAGCAAGGCCTCTTTCGTGATTAGAGTTTCCTGGTTTGGCTACCTTACCTCCACAATTTGGTGAGCAACCGGCATATATACCTTGTTGCGTTTCGTAACTGCGAAACCCGCTCCCGCTTAAGGAGACGCCGTCTGCCTTTGCTGCCGCAATCATTTCCACTGTTCTTTGAGAAATTAGGGCGTTAACCACCCCTACTGCAGTGCCACACTTTCGGAAAGTAAATCCGTTCGTCGGGTGCTTATAAGTCCCCTTGTCAGAAGAACCTGAGGCATATGCGACACTTGAATAATCCGTTCCATTCTTTAAGCTCCACCCACTTCCCTTACTGATGGTATTTGCTGGCTTTGCAGTGCCAGAACCACCACCAACACTTGTTGTGGTTGTTGGTGTTGCGGCCAGCTTGCATTTTGGTCTCGAGAAACCGGCTAGATCAGAGCGCCCATAAGAAGAGATTCTAACATATGCCCCCGTATATGGAGCCTCTATCATTTTGCCACCACCGATTACCATTCCTACGTGGTGGATAGGACTCCCGAAAAACACTAAATCCCCGGGTAGCTCGCTTCCTTTACTGACCTTTGGCTGACCAGAGTATTGGTCACCAGAATAATGCGGCAATGAAACACCTGCCTTTTTATACGCATATAGCATGAGCCCCGAGCAATCAAAGCTATTGGGGCCAGCGGCTGCCCAAACGTAAGGCTTCCCTATTTGTTTCTGAGCTTCGGCTACGGCGATGGCGGCACAGGCATTCGGTGTACCGCTGATAGTCCCCCCACCAGCACCACCACCCGTCCCACCACCAATACCCGGAATCGTTGGCAAGGTTATGGGCTTGATATAAATAGGACACTCCCAAAAGGAGATAGCCATTGTTTTAATGGGTATTATGAATAACAGACCAAGGCTCACAAACAATAGTCCAAACAAAAGAAATACTTTTCTTGGAACCAGCCTCTTTATTTTATTGTTATTCCGCGACATACCTCACCTGTAGGTTTGCATAGTTAGGATCTTCTGTTTTTAGCCAATCTTCCGCTGCTTGTTTAAAGGGGCCTTCTAGTTCGGTTGCGCCTTTTGTCAAAAGAGTTATCTCTATAAATGGCAAGGCTGAGTCATCGTTTTCGTAGCTTATGTCAATATGATAGTCGCCGGTATAGTATGGTAGACTGCCAAGTATGGGGTATGAAGAAACTAGGTCGGCCAACTCTTTATCCCCTTCTGCCTCTGATATTTTGTCTATAGTATTTTGTTCTTCGATAGACAACTCCTCATAATAAGCGTTGGCGGCCTCGTCACTCGTTTGTTCGTTGAAATAATCTACAACCTTTTTGTCTGCCGCAGATAGATCGTCATATTTAATTTTATTGCTACTTTTTAAGCTTAGAGGAATCAGGTCTACCGCAATTGTTTGATCTTTATTGCGTTCTGCTATTATCTCAATATTCTTGTCGTTAAATAAGTCTCTTTTAAAAATGACGTTGTAATGTCCAGGAGGAACTACGATTGTTTGGTTCCCAGTATATTTTTTCTTATTTATTGTGTATGTAGCATCTGCGGGACTAATCGCGATATAGATTTTTGTAGTATTGCCTACAAAAAACAATAAACTGATTCCTAGTGCCAAAATAATAAATGTTGCAAACGCTATTAGGGCATATAAAATATTCTTTTTTTTCTGTTCTTCCATCTTAATTACCCTCTTCAAAATCACTTAGTTTGGCCATAGCTAGCAATTCCTGTATTTCGTCATCGCTGGGGCTTTCTACTAATTGGCCCACAGCGGGTTTAAGTCTTACGACTGTTGTCATTTTCTTTGTCCAGCTGCTGCACTTTGGGCCATGTCCACCAAGTGAGGCTGAAATTACGCCACCCTTACAGCCACAATATTTTGAACCAACAAACATGCTGGCGTGCGAGTTTGATGACTTGGTGCTAAAAAGCATGTCCCCAGGCATCAACTTCTTGGTGCTTTTTATCCCCTTTATGACCTCATATTTATCAGTGTTTTTGCTGAAATATTTTGGAGCTTGATATGCCTGTCCCGAATCTGGAACCTTGGTGTCTACTTTGGTTCGTCGAAGCGCAGTAATCAGCATACCCCAGCAGTCTGTAAAGTCCTTGGACTTGACCTTTTCTTTTTTATAGAGCGACGAGCTATTTTTATAATCACACACCTTTTTTTTAAGTGTTTCTGCATCTATATAATATTCTTGATTACAACTTCCCGGCGGAGATGTAAACATGGGGCAGGGAATAGCCTCTGCAAATGCCACACCCCCCCATATTTGTCTGTCCACAACATTGAAAGCGCAGATGAATAATGCCAAAATCGATGCGGCTAGAATAATAATAGTTAGTCTTGTCTTTTTTCTGATATTTTTCCTCATTTTTCCTCCCCAAGTATCACTCAAATAACATTATATATGGATACAAGTCAAAATAATACTATTGAGCATGTGTTAATGTTTGTCCTTTGGCGAAATGGTTTCCTCGATTCTTGCTGGGCTATACGACTGATAATGTTTAGATAATGATGCGTTGAAGCATAAAAGGAGGCTGTTTTTAAATTAAGGCCCCCGCTACTCGGTTGTTTAGCCGGCCTTGCCTCCAGTGTTTGCGGTCATATCAAAATAAACGGTTTCGAGATTAGTTTTGTTTATTATTGAGTTATTAATATAATCCTTAGCTTCGTTCTTATATTTTTCGAAAGGCAGCTGATAAACAGTAATGTTGCAGATGTTACCACTTTCCATTTCTGTGCAATCTACGCTGTATTCCGACCCAATATAAGGGAGAAGATAGCTCTTTTTTAACTCATAAGTCTTGTTTCGGGTTTTGTTGGTCACTTCCAGTGTCGAAATCTCTGTCAGATAATCGTCTTTAGATATTTCGATTTTATATTTACCGGTCTTTAGTTCTATGGTTATCGGTGAGTTTCCGACCACGGCACCATCGATTTTTATCTTTGCTGACCCAGGCACTGTGTTTATTGTTATTTTAGGTTTTCCGCTAAGCGCACTTGCAACCAGGGTAAGGACCAATATTACTAGAAACAGAATTATAATTGCTATAATTATTTTAGTTTTTGTTTCTAGGTTAGAAATTATGGTGTACATGTTATTGCGCTCCCAGCATTGTTATTAATTTTCGTTATCCACTGCTTGATCTCATTTATATAGGTTGCGGTATCGTTTTGCGTTGGGGGTGCATATTCCATCATCATGTCCGGTATCGTTTTTATTCCCATCCCTTTTATATATACTCTTTTAATATAAACGGAAATATTGTCGCTACCAGTAAGGCTATCGTCCCAGGAATTCCACTTGTAATAAATCGAGCCGCTTGGGTGGGGCTGGCTACCGCCTGCCTGTCTCCCAAAAGAATTATGGCTGCCCTTACTTGTCCCACTTCCAACGCTTCCAAATTGAGTTTCTTTTCTGGCTAATGATACTAGTAAAGCAGGATTAATATTTGAGGCCTTGCCACTGGCCAAGAAAAGGGCGCCCTTACCGCTTAACGGCTTCCCGCTACCGATAAATTTATTAAGGGCCGCAATATATTTTGCTTCATCAGAAATATTTGGAAAAGCAACCGAAATGCAGGCGGTTGTTGAGGCAGTACCACCGGGTGTAGGAGTCGTGGGCCCGGCCGGCGTAGAGGGTGACGGAGTAGACGGAGTAGAAGGAGCAGGGGCCGCGGTACCCGTCTTGGGGCTATCAAAAACCTTACATGTTCCCGTTAGTGTTTCGGGCAATGTGCCAGGAACGTATTCCCATTCTTCCCTGTCGGGCGGGTTTGCTGGAAAGGCGGCCTTCATGTAAGTGACAAATTCCTTAATGTGACCACTATTTTCATCCCCCCACCCTGGAGTTTTGGGGCGAAGAGGTATAAGTTCCGGCCTAGTGAGCCTGAAGAAGGTCGCTGCCCCCACATCGTTGGTTCCAAGAAAGTTGTTCAATACGTCCATAGCTTTTTCAAAAGGCAGTAGTGGTAATTTCGCGAGACCCTTAAATGCCTCCCATCCAGCTACCAATATGTTTGTCCTTAGTTGTCTCCAAAATCTTGCGATATCACCCTCATAGTCTTCGAGAATATATTTATCAGTAAACGGCTCATATAGGAACCAAATCTTGCTTGCAAGATCGTCTATTTTTCGCCACTGTCCGATATAGACAATATTTCTATAAGGATCAATATCTGCAGGGGACATATCGTTTTTATTTGCATCTTGTAGAGCAATACGGATTTTACCAGCACGGCAACGGATGGCCTCTATCGCACATTTATGATAACAAACAGGGTCGATTTCTGGACCTGTCAGAGTTATTACGGTGCATTTAAGATAGCACTCTGGGATCTGGTCTGCGATGTTAGTTTCCTTGTAGTCTATCGCTGCCAATATCTCTGGCGTTGTTTTGTTATATTTTTCTTTTTCGCCAGTCGGGCTGCCGTTTTCGTCTACCACTGAATAGGTTTTTCCAAGATCCCAATCTTTGCCGCTAGAATCCTTATAGCCATTCGCTGCCTGTACGTAAGCGTCATAGTAGGTAATAAACCGTTGCATGGCTGCAGTCGGGACGTCTGCTTTTGGGCAGCTGTCTCCCCAGCCCCCTGCGATGAATGAAACTGACACAAAAACAGTCCCTATTACCATGGCTAGGGGCAAGAAAGCACAACTTGCAACGCAAGCAAGAGCGGCCAAAGCTTCCAAAAAGGCCTTTATCAACCGCTTTATCATTCTTTTCCAGAATTCTTTATCAAAAGCAAGCTTAAGTAGTTCCAGGTCTGCCATCACGTCAGTTCCGACTGATTCAATAGCTCTTGCACCGGCCTGAACACCCTTGACTACCTTTTTTGCATCTTCAACACCCTCTTTGATCTTTTGGCCAGTCTTTGAGTTCCCGGCAGCATCAATGGCCCCTTCTTTGCCCTTTTTTACAGCATATCCAATAGGGTCCTTATTAATTTCGCCTATTTTGTCTTTTACACCACCACCGATTTTATCAGCACCAGCTTTAACACCACTGCCAACCTTGTCAGCACCGGCTTTTGCCAGTTTTCCTAAGTTCTCCAGGCCCACCTATTCCGCCTCTTCTTTTTTCAGCGCCTTCTCTGGGTTTGTGTTCGCCAACAGGTTTTCTTGGTAACTTGGGATTATTTGCATAGCAACATGCCGAAGCCCAGCAATAAACAATCCCTCACCAACACCAGTAGTTACTAAGTAGTCTCTCTCTGTTTCTGTTAGTTTCCACGCCTCTTTAACATAATCAACTTGCGCCGGATGCTGCCGGAGGAGTATCGCCATAGAAGAGTTTTGTGCGATTGCGCGACCGTATTCGGAGCCAAAAAAGTCGGCTGCATCTTGAGCAATACAGGTAAGGCCAAGATAATATTTACGTCCTCTTTTTGCTAGCGAGAAAAGGAATTGTGCCGATTCAGGATATTTCATAAGTACCCAGGCTTCATCAACAAACAAGAGGCGCTTTTTCTTTTCGCTTTTGATTTTATTCCAGATAAAGTTAAGTATTGAATACATTGCTATCGGTCTCAGCTCATCCTCAAGGTCCCTGATAGAGAAAACCACCAAACGATTTTGCATACTTACATTGGATTGCTGATTCATAAGACCCGAGTATGTACCATTTGTGTATTTATCTAGTCGAACCGCGATACTTTCACCGCCGTTGATGCTCTCCAAAACTTTTTGAAGATCATGAAATGTAGGTGGTTGTAATCCGTGAGTTTTTGGGTCTTCGGTAATACCCTTGGATGCGTATGCCTCGATGATTGCTTTGTCTAAAACATTGCTTTCTTCTGGAGAAATATTTCCAACCATGACTCGCACTAAACCAGCTAGCATTATTGTATTGCTACGAATGGACTCTATTGCCTCTTTTTCGTCATTTATCAAGGGAAGATCAAACGGATTTACGTGCTGTTCTGAATTAATGTTTATACTCAAGTAGCTGCCACCAAAGGCCAAAGAGAGCTCTTCATATTCATTTTCCGGATCAATTACAAGAATATCGGTGCCAAGAATAAGAGACCTTATTAGCTCTAGCTTTACAGTATAGCTTTTCCCGGCTCCAGACATAGCGATAACAACAGAATTATAATTTGGTAAACTAAAGCGATCAAAAATAATTAAACTATTGTTTATTTTGTTAATACCGTAAAACACCCCTGTATCTTGAGATAATGTGTCGGACAAGAATGGGAAAAAGGTGGAGATGGCCTCGGTGTCTAGGTTTCTTCCTATGGATATTTCCTCTCTATCAAGCGGTAGGGTCGAGTTGAACCCTTCTTTGCCTTGATAGAGTGTCCTTTTTGAATACACCAAGAGCTCATTAAGCATTTTTTCTACTCGATCAACACTGTCATTTAGTGATTCCATCGTTTCTGCGTATATGGTGAGATAGAATCCTACTTTAAATATTTTTGTCTGACCCGTAGCGATTTTTTCACGTAGATTCTCTACGTCCGCATATTTTGCCTCAAGGCCAGGATCCCTAACGAGACCTCTCTGGGCATTCATATCTAGAGTCGACTCTAACTGAGTTGACTTTCCTCTTAGTCTTTGGGCAATAGCTGCGTTGTCTTGAGGGTAGATGTGGATAGAAACATCAAGGGGTAGGTCGGTATTAATGGTTTGTGAGAGCCATCCCGGGAAGAGCATCCTTGGGTAGTCGTATACAAATAGAGTTGTAAGATATACCTGGCCAAGCTTCAGGTGATCTACTGCTATTTCCAAAGCAGAAGGAGCCAGCAAGTCTCTTACACTTGTAAGCCCTTGTTGGAATACCTGCATTGCTCGAGTCTGTCTTAGTTCGTCTGCGCTTTTATTCTCTTGAAACATCTGGTGTTTCTCCTACAAACTCTTTTGTTACTACGGATCTTTCTAAGGAAGACGCATCTGACATATAGCCAAACTTATCAATACCTGGGTTGTATGAAATGTAATAGAGCTCTATTAGCCCTTGAGTATCAAGGGGGATACAGTTGATACCAATATTTTTTAAACCCATTTCTACGACAGAAGTTCTTTGATTAAGGGTGTTTATAGCCTTGTCGGTAGTTTTTGATATTAACTCCGTGTTCGGCTGCTCTTTTTGGCCAGCAATATATGGGAAGTATGGTACAACGATGTAAAACTTTTTATCCATTAGGTTCGCTCTTTTTGTAATTTCTTCTAAGAAATTATGATAATCCTGAACGTGCTGAGCGGTGTAGTCGTCGGTGGCTTTTTTTGCGATATCTGAAATATTTTTTAAGTACTTTGCGAGATTAACCCTTCTAGATTGAACAAGAATTTGCATTGGAAAATCTACGGCATTGATCAGGTCCTGGAATGCCATTATTAGGCTTTCTTGCTCCCCCTCTGATCGGAGAGCGAAATTCAAGCTAGAAGACATGACAACTTTTCTCATTGACTTGTCTTTTAAATACACCACACCGTCGTGTATTTTATCTATTTCTAAAAAGCTTTGGGTGCTCGGTGCTTTTGGTTTAGCCATTACTTTTTACCTCCAGGAGACTCTAGGTCTGCAAATTTATAGGCAGAGAGGTCTGGCAGATTACTGTTTTGACCCTTATTGGGATTTACTGTGGCAACTTGTGAAATAGCCGGTTCTCTGTTTTTTGCTACATTTTCGGCGGCATCATTCAGTGCCTGCGTTATCTCTTTGTTTCTGCTCGGAGTTTCGTTCAGTGCTATTTCTGCCGAAATATAGTCATCTGTCATTTCTTCAATCCCACCGTCCAGAAGCGCCGCCATTTTTTTTATATGCGACAGCTCTTGGCGAACGCCTTTTTTGTTTTCAATGCCCGAGTCGAATGGTTGTCCAGTATCAGACTTACTCTTCAGTGTGACCTTTTCTGTTAATTTATTTAATGAGTCAAGTGCCCCGCCAGCATCTAGAGATTCTTTTGCCCATAATCGCAACTTTTCACCAGTATAGTACTGGTATAAAGGGAAGATATAATAATCAAGCGGCCTAGAATTGTATGGCACAAAGGCGAGCGAAAAAAATAGGGCTACAGGGAAAATAGCGGCGAGAACACCAACAAATATCGGTAGTTTGGCAGCGGTGAATAGCGTGTAAAATCCGAAGCCAAAACCAATCCCTGCAAGCATAAAGCCAAATTGTTTTAGGGTTAGCGGACCAAGGACTTGATCTGCAACCTCCACATCTTGTGGAACGTTATAGTAATTCATTTATCTTCCTATATACCATTTAATGCTTCTTTACACTTATAAATCATCAATTTGCTTGTTTATTGCAGTTGCCTTATCTTGTTCTTCCACTGTTGCGTGTGCTGGCCCCGCAGCCCTTGTTTCGTCAATGGTCGCTCTTTTCTCAGCTTCTTCGAACTTTGCCTGTTTGGCTGCTGCAGCCTTTTCTGTTGCGGTTGCCGCCGCCGCCGCATGTGCCGCCGCCGCTGCTGTTGCTGCCTTTGCGGCATCAATTTGTGCCCTGTTAATAGGCTCTGCTTCTTCTTGTGCCTTAGAAACTTCTTCTATCATCGCTTCTGTTTGGGCTGCGCTCTTGCTCTTTTCTCTTTTAGCTGATTTTTCAAAGGCGCCAAGAACCTTCTTGCTATCGGCAGTTACCTTGCCGGATCGATCCATGTGTGTAGAAGCGGCCGCAACTCTAGTATTGATTGTTTCTGTTTGTTCTTGACTAAATTGGCTGAAGTCGGTTACCTGGCTGAAGTCAACTAGGGCCATATGCTCTGGGTTGATTTTGCCGGTGTTGTCTGTAAATGTCTTTGAAGCATCGAAAATAATATTGTCTGCTTCTGCTCCGGTTTGCAGATCCCCTGGGTTGCTTGCTCGTAATTTTTCTGCTCGTCTCTTCTCTGCGGCAAAGTTTTTACCCATGTTTCCAGCCAAAAGATCTTTGTAGTCTTTTCCGTTTGCTCTGATGACCGCAGAGGTTACTCTGCTATCGCCCATGTCGCTAGCCTTTCTTTGTAGCCGTCCATTTTTAGCAGTCCATCTGCTTACCTTGCTTCTCTCTTCATCGGTAAGTACTGGGCCACCATGATGTGAATTTTCCTCTTTTATGAACAGCTCTTGCATGTCCTTTGTTTTAAAGTCTTTGTAATATTCATCCTTTATTGGCACATCTGTTATTACGCCGTGTCTATCATATTCATATCCAGCCTCGGTTTCTTTCCCCATATGTGCAAACGCTTGATCACCTTTAAACTTGTAGTCACCATCTTTGTCTGTCAGTACTCTGAGCCTCTCTCTGCCCATTGGATCAAAACTAGCTTCTTTGGTAACAAGTTCTTCGTCTCCGGCTTGTCTTTTCTCGGCGTCACCGTCATTAACTCCCAGAACTATCGCCGAAGCCTTACCAAGAATTCTTTTGCCAAAGTTATCAGAGTTGGCAGCCGCCTCTCCCCCAAGTCCACTATGGACTCTTTCATTCCAAGGTATACCGCTTTTATTCATAGCTTTTGACCCTTCCTTCATTACCATTCCGCCCAATGACTTTGCCTTGTTTGTTACCATGCCTTGCCCAGCCTTACCTATGGCAGCAGCAGCCCCTCCGAGAAATTTGAGAGGTAAAAATATAGCGGCTATGGTAGCAACCAGGCCTGCAAAAAGAAGGTAATATGAAACCGGGTCAAAAATTTCTATAATAGATTTCGGTGCCCCGCCAGCCATAACATCAATTCCACCCCCCATTCCAAAGCTCTTGGAATTATCTGTTGCCCATGGATATTTTCCGCCAGTCACAATCTCATCTTGTATAAATTGTTTCCCTTTTTGTGACACCAGGGTCTTAGCAGTCCCCACAAGGCTAGTTTTAGAAGCGCCAAATGTAATCAATTGGCCAACAAATAGGACTAATACAAATATTGGTAGGAAAAAGACCCACTTCGTAAATTCCTTCCACCAAGTGCTATATACGCTTTTTGTCCAAGGCAACACGTTACAAGCAAAGGCCAGGGGCGCCAGGATGATGCACAGCATCACTACTACCGCCCTGAAAGCAAGCATGGCGCAAGCGCAAATCATAATCAGTAAGGCTATTATAGCGACAAATATTGAAAGGAAAGCGACCACCACGTTACTCCCTGTACCAATTCCTGAATATGTGGCCATTAGCACTTCAGTCATACTTTGAGTGCCGATTATTTGATTAACCATAACGCTTGCAAGGTCGTAAATCACAGCAGCAAGAGGACGACTAATAATCATCATAAAGATTGTCAGGGCAAGCTTGGGAACCATCGCCGAAAGTGTCCATTCCTTTAAGCCAACATTAAAGGTGGTTGCAAAGATGGCGACTAGCAGTGTGACTCCAAAAATAGAATAAGCTATAGTGTCGGTTGATACTACTAGTTGTTGATACATTGTGTTGGTTGGGTCGGTGCCTACGGTAATTACCATTTTAGACATGAACATAGCGAGGGATAACAGAACAAAGCCGAAGCCGTAAATCGCTTGAGCAATAGAGGTGAACATGGCGGTAAAAAAGTCGACGATCCAGTCAAGGGGATTTAGAGAGAATCTAGCAGCATAGGAAAGGCTTGGTGCTAGTAGCACGGTTGCTGCTCCTGCATATACATAGCCACGTTTATAAAATAAGCTTTTTATTTTTGCCCTTGTACGGGACACACTTTGAGCGATACCCATATAATCCCCCCCAAACAATTAATAATCATTAACAATAGTTTAAAACATATTACACTTTCAAGCAATAAAAAAGATGCTTCATGTGGAAGCATCTTGCGAAGTAATCTTTCGAACCCCTGGTTTGTTTCTTTAAAATCGCCCGATGATAAAACCAATAAGACTTACTAGTAGATAAGAGCCAGCAACGATAGCTATACCGATAAGGCCAGAGGTAAGTATCTTTTTTGCGGTTGTTGACCTTGTTGGGTCTCCAGCAGAAAGCATGTACATTATACCGCCATAAATAAGGACCAGTACGGCAATAGTAAATGTAACCCCCCATACTATGTCATAGATGCTAGTAAGAAAGTGTTGTAGCGTACTGCTACCAAACTGTGTGGTTACTACTGAAATAGCTTTCGCCATGGTTGTCATTGGTAAAAACAGAGCCGTTATTCCGAGGCCAAGCCCAAAACCGTTTATCATTTTTTGTTTATTCATATCCACTCCTTATTATAAAAATATTTTAACATGTGCAGACCCATAGTCAACATCTTTTTTATGTAAACAGCGTTGCGAGATACCCAGCGAAGCTCACTAATAGTTTAGATCCAGCGATAACAGCAATAGCTATAAAGATATATGTGAGATATTTTTTGGCCGTTGTCGCTCTGTTTGCGTCACCCGCCGAGGTCATATACATAATTCCCGCCATCACTACCGCCAGCGTGGCTGCAGTAAGAGTGACTCCAAGAAAAATATCAAAAATGTTACTCGTTATGCATGTGACCATTTCTACTCCAGAAATACCAGGAGTAGATAGTTCGGTGCAACCCTTATAGAAGGGATTGGAAGAACCGGGGTCTCTGGCAGTCTTGTATGCGTGAGCAATTGTGCCCAACGGAAATATTGAAAGAAAGACGGCTATAACAATAAGTAAATTGATTCGTCTTTTCATTTGAAGTTGATGCCCATAAAAGAGAGGATAATCCAAAATGCTGACATCGCGAATGCCCCCGTAAACGCTGCAATTATCATTTTTTTACCCTGCTCATACCTTGCGGCGTTACCAATGGAGACGAACATTGTGACCCCACCCAATATCATCATTACAAGCGACAGGGTATATAAGATTGGGGCGGCATGACCGGCCATTTTACCAAGAGCTTGTGGCGCGTTGTCTGTATCATCAAATAAGCCGTGATTTAATAGACTTCCAGCTAATATATTCGCGGGATAAGTAATAATAAAAGAAAATATTAAGGCATAAACAACATATGATTTTTTTTGCAATTGTTTAAATAGTTTTGTAATGGTGTGCACAGTCGAAACCCCCCTTGATATAAAAAGATTACACAACACCATACAATATTACAAGTATTTTTATTGTTTATTAATACTATTTATCTGAAAGATTTTCTGTATTATAATTTACACATAATGACATTTGAAATTGAAAAATATTATAAATACAAAAAAGGCCCAATCTGGTATCTAGTCGTAGTGTCGGTTTTTTCTTTTTTTTCTTTTCGCGCCTATATGGCAAATGATTATTATCAGCTATTTCTTTATGCACTCGTCGCATCTGGTTTATTGGCCTATATATTAATTAAGCCTTTGAAAAATAAAGTTGAAATAACAGAAAGCTCTATACATATCGATAAAAATGTTTTTCTCTTTGTTAACATGGACGGCTACATCCTTCTCGAGGACAAAGAAGTCTATATGTTTCATTTATTTATGAAGAGCAAGTGGAAGCCCACTATCAAGCTGACCTTTCTAAAGGAGCAGAAAAAAGATGTTGATAAAGTTGACACTTTTCTAGAAAAGAAGCTTAAAGTTTTGGAAAACGAAAAAGAGCCCTCGATGGATTACCTTCAAAGGCTCTTTAGGTTCTAGAATCTAAAGAACTTAGTATCGGCAGTTAACTTCCGCTAACCTTTATCTTGCGTAGTTTGTGTGTTTCTGCCTTGGGTATTCTGATAGTAAGAATGCCTTTCTTGAAATCTGCAAGGGCTTCGTCGGCAAGACCCTTTTGCGGCAAGTTTATTGTTCGTGAGAATGATCCCCAGTAGCACTCTTGGGCATGGTATGAGCCAGAGTCTACTTCCTTGATATCCGCCCTCTCACCTCTGATGATTACCATGTCGTCTGTAACTGTGATGTCGATATTATCACCGTCTACGCCGGCGACCGGAGCCTTAATAACGATTTCTTTTGCTGTTTCATAAACGTCAACAGCCAACTGTCCTTCGAGCGTTGTTTCTTCTGGAGCTTCGGTGATGCCGGTATTAACCCAATCATCAGTTAAAATATTTTCTTCAAGGAAAAAGCTCTCTTCGGTTACTGGGTTTACTGCCGAAGTTTTTTTCTTAATATTTGGTAGTTTTGGTAGCATCATGATATTCCTCCCGACGACTACAGCCGCCAACCATTTTTAACTTAATAATATTTTCTCACGTTAAGAATAATATAGCAATAACAAATTTCGATAAAAACAGAAATATTTGAGCACGATTTGGTTAATAATTTAGCGACAGCAATAATAAGGATATAATAATTTTAAACTTAGATTCGCAGTAAATACGCGATAACAAAAATAGTGACAAAACATACATTATAGTCTAATATATTCGTGAGGGGGGTGTTTATGGCCTATGTTAGAAAGTGTCTCCGGGATAATGTACGTCGAGTGCTGCTGGTATTACTAAACGAGGGAGGGGAAGTTCATGAGCTTGATTCTGATCCTCTTGAGGCTAAGAAGGTAACAGAAATCTTTTTAGACGAAGATGGCTACGGTTATAGTCAGTCAAAGATGCGTCGAGTACTGCGAAGCTTGTCAGATAAAGGCTTTGTCGAGGTAAAATGGAAAAATTCAGGCGTTATAGCATCTTTAACCGAGGCTGGACGACTCAGGGCACTCCGTTATAAGGTAGATGAGATCAATATTGAAGTTCCGGCCTGGTGGGATCATCGCTGGAGAATAGTGATGTTTGATGTACCAGAGAGCCACAAACGCGCGCGCGATTTATTCAAAGAAAAGCTTATGGATTTGGGCTTTGTACAGCTACAAAATAGTGTATACGTTCATCCTGCAGAAAGTCATAACGAGATAGAGTTTATACGAACGACATACGGCATCAAGGATTATGTAAAAATATTGTTGGTCGATCGTATAGAGGGAGAGTTGGCGCTCAGGAAGCATTTTGGTCTGTAAGTGCAACAACTTATTACATATGTGGGCAACGCAGTAGTTGAAGCCGTCTTTCCGCCGAAATGTGACTGCGGTAAGTGGGGCAAGAATATTTGCAAAGATTGCTTATTTAAGGCCATTATTTATAAAACACCGCTGTGTCCAATATGCGGTAAAATATCACCCCAGAGTAAAACTTGTATTAACTGTAAGAATAAAAGCAAACTAACTGGCGTTATGATACTTGGGAAACACGATGGGGTCCTAAAGAAATCTATTTGGAGGTTAAAATACGGCTTTAATAAAACAATTTCGAAAGACCTGGCCTCTATGCTGGTAGATAAATTTGGAGAGGGGATTAGTAAGAAGCGGCCAGTTGTGACATGGGTCCCTGAAACCAAGAAAAAACTCAGATCACGTGGCTATAATCAGTCAAAAGAAATAGCGCAGCATTTTGCAGATAAATTACTTCTATGCAGCGGGAGATTACTTGCCAAAAACACAGAGACAAAAAGCCAGGTAGGGCTCAAAAAAAGAGAACGACTTATGAATGTCACCGGTAGTTTTGACTATGTCGGGCCAAAAGAAATCAATAATAATATAGTGTTGATAATCGATGATGTTTATACAACCGGCGCCACACTAGAAGAGTGCGCAAAGGTCCTTCGTAGGGCTGGATATAGAGAAATTTGGGCTATGGTGCTTACCAGAGACTAAATTTCTCTTTTGAAGGTTTATTCTTTGATTACTCGCAGAACTTCGCCAATGGTTGTTACGCCCGAAAGAGACTTGAGCAGGCCATCTTGTTCCATGGTGACCATGCCAGATTCAATCGCTTTTTCGCGAACGCTAAATATATTAGCACCTTCAGAAATTAAAATTTGAATATCGCGTTTCATCTCAAGGATTTCAAAAATACCGATGCGTCCTTTGAAACCTAGGTTTTTACATTTATCACAGCCAGCACCGATAGTAAATTTATATGGTGCGATGGGCTTTAACTCTTCTGGCAAGGAGCTTACTATCCTGGTTATTTCGCCATCTTCAAAAGGTGTTGGTATATATTCTTTTCGACAATCTGGGCAAATAATACGGACTAAACGTTGAGCGATAATGAGATTCGTTGAGGCGGCAAATAAAGAGGGTTCGTTAACAAGATCTATGTATCTTGAGATAGCCGTGACAGCATCGTTAGCATGAAGTGTAGAAACCATTAGGTGTCCCGTTAACGCAGCCTGGATAGCAACACTGGCTGTATTGCCATCTCGAATTTCACCAACCATTATTATGTCTGGATCTTCACGAAGTACAGCCTTTAGTCTCTCAAAAAATGATTCGCCCTCATTTATTTGAGACTGAACAGCACCAACCAGGGTATATTCTACGGGGTCTTCTAGGGTAATAATTTTTACACTTTCGGTGTTGAGTCTGTTTAATATGGCATAAATCGTGGTTGTTTTGCCAGAACCTGTTGGTCCCACAATAAGGATCATCCCATGTGGTCTATTAAGTGCGTTTTCGAGCTTTGGTTGATCGTAGGCACCTAAGCCCAAGTCGCTTATATCTAGAGTGGTAGTTTGGGCACTAAATAAACGGATTACTATATCATCGCCGTACATTGTAGGCATGGTCTCGATACGAACCCCGAGCTCAGTATCATTGTAATTTAGAGCAAACCTACCGCCTTGAGGAATTTTTGCATTTAGTTTTAATTCTGACTGAAGTTCTACCTGGGATAATACATATTTGTATTGTTTCGCATTTAGGGTGGCGACGTGGTGTAGCGTACCGTCAAGCCTGTATCTAATATAGGTGTCACCCTCTCTCGGCTCAACATGGATATCAGAAGCCTTGGACTCAAATGCCATAAAAAGGATAACCTTTAAAAGCTCTTGGACTGGTGTGGCCTGAAGCTTTGCCTGTAGCTCATCGAATGATTTGATGGTGGCAATATTGGTTAGATCTACAATATTGTCATCTTTGTCGAAGGGAACCTTCTTCTCAATATTCTTATA
The DNA here is from genome assembly GCA_037129835.1 of bacterium. Classification (GTDB taxonomy): domain Bacteria; phylum Patescibacteriota; class CPR2; order UBA1875; family CAIMLA01; genus JBAXUE01. The sequence continues at coordinate 64,291 of JBAXUE010000003.1, forward strand.
TCTAGATAAAAATTCTACAAAAGAAGGTTCAGAAATAAGAACGATATTGATTTGAATTAATAGATATTGCTTCTTAAGTTCCTTAAAAAATTCTTCAAAATCCTTTTCGGCGTCTGTAATGGCGACCGTTAAAATGTTTTCATTATAATCAATAGGGAACGCTGAATATTTAATAACTTCTTCTCGAGAAAAAAAGCTGAGAACATCGTTTTGTATATATGCGCCCTTGAGATATACGTATCCGAATCCAATGTCCGCCGCTTTGGCTTTTACGGCTTCTTCTAGGTCTGTTCTATATAAGCTACCAATCGTCTTGGTAAGTGAATTGTCGTTATTGTTCAAAACCCCTCCAGATTTAAAGAAGCCATAAGGGCTACTCGTTACTACCATTATTTTAGCACAATTTAAAAAATGACCAATAGGTCATTTTTCGTCATGTTGTTCATTCGACTACGCTCAGGACATTCGACTTGCAACCTCTATTGGCTATAGCCATGAACGAGCTTGCGAGTCGAATGGCGGAGAGGGTGGGATTTGAACCCACGGTGACCTTGCGACCACAACGGTGTTCGAGACCGTCCTATTCAACCGCTCTAGCACCTCTCCATATATTTAATTAACGATATATAGGTACACCTCATTTATTTTTTTTGCAGGAACCAACTCGGTAATTTCAAATGCATTAGAAACAATGCGCGTTCCGGGTTTCAGCTGTTTGTATATGGTCTGATGAAACCTGTTCATTGTGTGCGGGAAAAGATAGCAAAAAACGACATCTGCGTCAGATATATTTTTTTTAAAAAAGTTGCCCCACAATAATTCTCCCCGAGAAATACCAATCATTCTTCTAAGATAGTAATACAAAACAAGTGGAATTGAAATTTCAAAACCCGTAGCCTTTGCCCCTAGCATAGTAGCAGCATCGACTATCTTGCCATCTCCAGCACCAAGGTCATACACTCTTTCGCCCTTTTTAATATTACTAATTTCCAGCATTGTTTTGACCCTAGATTTGTTTGAAGGTACGAACGGTGCCCAATAAAATGTATAAAAGCTAGAGATAAAAAAGAGCATTCCAAATGCGGGTATTATTAATGGCCAATATACGTTGAAGGTTTGTGCCAAATAGATACCTATCGCCATTAGTATTAGTTCAAATATTATTTCGGGAACCATTTTTTCTCCTAGATATGATCTATTGGTGCGCCTGGGAGGATTCGAACCTCCGACCTTACGGACCGCAACCGTACGCTCTAATCCCCTGAGCTACAGGCGCTTATTATTGACGAGTAAATATCTCACAGATTATACTGCACCGCAGTCGATAATTCAATCTTAAAACCGCCCATAAGGGCGGCTTTAAGTGGTTTGGGTTTAGTATTTTTCTGATAAAATTTGGTAAAAAGCTTGTGGATGATCACAAACAGGGCAAATTTTTGGTGGTTCCGTACCTTCATGTACGTAGCCGCATTCACGACAAGTCCACCAAGTTTTTTCACCTCTTTTGAAGGCAATATCTTGTTCCAGGACGTTTAAAAGCTGGGTGTATCTGTGAAAATGATGATCCTCTGCTTCACCAATATCCGTTAGGCGTGCAGCAATCTTGTCTAGCCCCTCTTCTTTGGCGGTTTTTGCAAAGTCAGGGTACATAGTGGACTTTTCGAAATCTTCACCGGCTATAGCTGCTTTTAAGTTTTCCTTAGTTGTATCCCAAACATTAGGTACTTCTGCATCAATCTTGATTGCTGGATAACTAACGTCGTTTTTTTTGAGTTCTTGGATGTGTTTCATTAGCATCTTGGCATGCGTTTTTTCTTGGTTGGCAGTTTCTTCAAATACGCCGGCAATTTGTTCGTAACCCTCATCTCTTGCCACCTTTGCGTAGATAGTATATCTATTTCTTGCTTGGCTTTCACCGGCAAAAGCTTTCGCTAGGTTTTCAATTGTCTTTTCCATTTCTTCTCCTTTGCTAAGTTTATTTTACTATATTATAGCATTCTATGAAGCCCCCGTAATAGTATTTGTATCTATACGGCGGTAGTTTATAATACAAATATGGATAATAAAGAAAAAGCAGAGAAAATAGAAGAACTGTATCAGAGGTCTTTAGATGAATTAACCATACTTAACAAAAAGCAAATGCAGATTATAAGGGATTTTCATAAAAAACTTGAAGAAATAAAGATAAAAGAAATCCAAAATAAACTGGGGAAAAACGATGAGTAGTTCTTCAGAAACCTTGGCTCCGCCACAGCCAGAGACTCAAAAAACGCCTGATAGCTTGGCAGAGCAAGGTGAGATGCCTATTACCGACGAACAACTAAAGGCTATTGTCGAAGGGGACTCCGAAAGTTTAACAAGGGGCGCTAGTGCTGTAAAAAAGCTTTCCGAAGGTGTTTTAAGAGCAGGTTCTGATTATGGCACGACAACCGAAGAAGCAGTCAGAGTGGCAACGGAAACGGGCGCAACAGAAGAACTTGCCACCAATGACGCATTAGCCGAACAAGTTGTAGAGGACTTTGGACGAGGTTCCGCGGCCATTGTAGCGGAAGGAACTGCAGCTCCGGTAGTGGATATCGCGGAGTCGCCAGACTCACCAGCCTCTTCCCCGATATGGGTTGTTACTAGCGGCGAAGTTAACCCTATGGATATAGCTCGCCAAGCGAGTGAGGTAGTGCCCGAAGCTCAATCCGAAGCTATTGCGCAAGACACAACCGAAGCCGGTACTGAAATACGGGGAACCGTGGAAAAAGAACAAAGTCTTTCCGTGACAGAGAGAGCGGGAGAGATGCTCCGTGCCTACTCGGAAGTACGTGGGAAAATAATACTAGAGCAAAAACTGGCACGTGAATCAGAAAAATTACAGAGACCTTTGACACCCGTAGAAACTGACGAAATAACCAAAGAGGTTTCTGCAAGAATTAGAAAAACAACAGAATATTTTGAATCAGTTGATAAAGAAAGAAGCCCAGAGACTCCGCTTGCGAGGGTTGCATCCATCTACGAGGGGCTTGGAGATGTCGATAAAGATGCCTTGGAGGCACACATGAAGCTAGTAATAGAGTTAGCCTTTAATCAACAAATCGACAACCCAGAGCAGTATTGTTCTCATGGTTTTGACCACACTTTAAGCGTTGCTGAATACACCAAACAGGTAGCCGAAAATAATTCAGAAATAATCAGTAAAGTACAAGCTCAATACGGTATTACTGAGGCGGAAGCGATGTTTCTTCTAGAAACTGTTGCGCTTTTTCACGATTTTGGTTATCCGACAATTGGCCAAAGAAGTAAGGCTGCCCATGGTATTACTGGAGCAGAAATAATTTCTCAAGACCAATCACTCGCGCCGTTATTGGGGTCAGGAGATAGGGTGGGCCTGGTCGGTGTTGATCCTGATAAAAGGGATGCCCTTGCCCATGATTTGAGGGATGCAGTACTTTTGCATTCGGCTGATAAGGTAGAAAGTCATTTCTCGGTCAAGGTTGTATCTAGAAAGGGCACATTTTTAACAAGTGCAGGTAATGTAGATGAGGTTGTCTCCACTTTTACATCCCCAGACACCGAAACGGGGGCTCCGTCAGAAGAATCAACCGAGATTTATGTAGCTAGAGGTAGTGATATGGACGTATTGGATGGCATCAGAATCGCTCGTGAACAGTCAGAGGACCCAGGTAAACCAATTGAAGTCATAGTGGTTGATAATGGGCTTGAAGTGGGTAAATGGCGTTATGGTGATTCGGAGGGCGAGCCAAGCCTAATAACTGTACATGTCACTGACGAAGGATTTGAAGGTAGGTCAGCTGACTTGCACGAGAATAAGGACAAAATGATCGGTCTTGAATATTCAGAAGTAGATATTGAGGATGAGCCACTCCAAGGTGTTATTCGTGTAGCTGATAATATGGACATGAGAAGAGTGCGTCTATCTGAGACTCAGTTAGACCCAGCCTTTCAAGAAATATATGAAGCATTTGGTGATATGGGGGACCATTCTATGGCCCTCGCCAGTTTTGAAAAACTAGAAGATGACTGGCAAAAATTATCTGATGAACAAAGCGGAAAAAAGGATGAAATTAAGACCCGGGTCCAAGAAACCTTATTAAAATTGGAGTTCTCTGAAGAACAAATTATCGCGGTATTAACGGCGGAAGATTTCCCTAGATCTGCTACTGAAATGCTAAAAGAGCAAATTATCCAAAGTATCCTTAGCCAAGATAGGTATAGCGGTTATGAACAACCCCAACGAGATGCTATCGAAGAGATATCCATGTCTCAAAATTCAGAAGCGATGCGTCACTTTGATGGCTGTATGGCTATTGAGGGGGTAGAGTTATCCGGATCGATGCTGACTGTTACTGTCGACAGAAAAGCGTTTGAACGCTTAAACAAATTTGGTGCTGATGAAAAAGCAGCGGGTATAATACCCATAGGGGCATACCAGATATGGAGAGCCATACAGGCCTACGGTAGTCTCACGGTGGGGAAACAGCTTATTAACGTCAGGGTTGTGGATCAAGAGGGGGAAGAGATTGAATTACCGTTTACGACCAAGGCCTAATTTAATAAATATTATTAGAAAGGAAAAACTATGAGAATGCCAGAAAATTCTAATGGTAATATAGAGCGTCTTAAAGAAGAAGCATTAAATAAATGGAATTTATCATATTCAGGAATACTTGAGGCGCGAATACAAGAATTTGTTAAACAAGAAAACAAGATGGTTAAGGTTGTGGATAAATTGCAACCGACCGAAACATTTATTGTCGGTGATGAAAAGGCAACATTGAATCACCGGTTACTTGGGGGTGGTGTTGGAGACATCGGGGGCACTATCGAAAATAGCATAGAAGCAGATCATTATCGTAAGTATGCTTGGTGGCGCAATGCTTTTGACCAGGGAGGATTGGAATACAAAATGTCTGAGCTTTCCGTTATCTCTTTGGCGAAAGAGGCTGGGGTAGAAGATTCAGATATATTTCGAGCATCAACTGTTTTATCAAAATATCGTTTTGAATTAGGCGAAAAAACCACCCATGAAATGAGCGAGTGGGTAATGGAGGAAATATTTAAGATATTAGCACCAAAACTTCTACCAGACTACAGACCCATGATAGCTGATTCTGCTCTCAGAATCATACCACTTACAAAGGAAGCACAAGAGGCTAGGACCGAAGATAATTCCGCATGGGAGAGATCCTTGCAAACAATTCGTGAAGCATCTGTTCAGTTGGATCAAATTTTTCGAGATGAGTCGCTACGTTCCCGTCAAGCAATAGGGAGTGAAGAACCCACCCTTACTAGTCAATTAATACAACAGAATACAGACATACAACCCGAGAACGCCAACCCTGACTGGTAGGCCCCTTGTCGTACTTTGTATATAAGTAGTTTTATGACTCAAATGATTTATCTGAGAGTTCCGCTAAATACTTGCCATGCGAGAAGGGCCTTAGCGACTAAAGAAAAAGTTATATAAGCATATTCGCCATATATATAATCTTTCCATTTTCCGACCTTTTTGTACTGAAGAATCATATTAATCGAGAAAACATTGAAGGCGATAAATAGACTCCAGAAAATGGCGTAAACAAAGTCTGGCACTGCGCTTCCTCCTGCTGCTAAAGCATTGTAAAAATATAGTCCCATTACTACCCAGGGCATTGAGCCGGCAAAACAACCGAATAAGTACGCAGTCCAGTCCACCTTCTTTGTTGTTTGGTTTTGAATCTCCATCATCCAACCGAATAAAATCATGCATGCGTTTAATGAAAAGATCAAAATAAGTGTCGATAAATCATAAATACCACAGAGGATAGCAATAACAACTACCATCATTGAAGAAGTGATAGAATATTCAGCCCATCTAAAAAGATTCATTCCTTTTTGAATTTGTTCTTCGTACTTTTTACGCCAAACGAAAGCCGAGCCAAGCAAAAATAGCCCAGACAATAGCAAGAACGAAGCTACTATCGGTCCTAGCTGCCACTGAGCAAAGGCAACTCCATAAGCTGGGGTTGGCATACCGGGAATATTTCCTTGCTTACCTAAGTAACTAGTAGTGATCTGCGCGAAGGCATCTTTATTTGATATTGTCCACATCACAACACCTTGCGCGAAAAGTATAATACCGACAATAGCATTATATATTCTGAGATTTTTTAGTCTTTTTTCCATATTTACCCCTTTCTATGAAGATGGTACACCTTATTATCTAAATAAAAAAGGCCACTACTTGGTCATTAATTTTAGCGATCTTTATCTTCAATATATTTTTAACATTTTTTCCCGTTAAACTCAGCTTTTGGCTCTGTTCAGAGCAATGTGTCCATTCGACTATGCTCAGGGAATTCTGGCTTGTAATCTTTTGCCCTTCGACTCGCTTACTCGCTCAGGGCATAAATCTCCTTTATGAGATTTATGGCGGAAGGGGTGGGATTCGAACCCACGATACCATTGCTGGTATGACGGTTTTCAAGACCGTTCGATTCAACCGCTCTCGCACCCTTCCGTGCGGCAGGATAACCTGCTCTAAACCTCTTAATATACGATGCCGGGCACCTCCTTTGATGGACCCCTATAACACTCCGAAACCGGACCATCTGGTCCCATTCCTCTGCCATAACAATTGTATCCAAAAAAATAAAAATAAATAATGACCCCGGCTGTTACGGCTGCAATTACAGCTAGCAAAGATAAGCACATTTTCCTTGAAATCATTGAGTTGCTTCCTTATATTGGCGGAGAGGGAGGGATTCGAACCCTCGCGCCAGGTTACCCCGACCTACAGGTTTAGCAAACCCGCCCCTTCAGCCTCTTGGGTACCTCTCCGCATTAGCTCAAGCTATTTAGCTCATATTGCCGTCAAATTATACTTGATTTAGGCTTATTAAACAAGTAAAACTTGTGAAAATCTGTATAGCAGGCTATATTTCTTATATGACTTTAGATAAAGAAATACAAAATAAGAAGACAAAATATATTATTTTGGCATTTTCAGTGTTGATTTTAGGAACCATACTAATCGTTGGATTAAAGTTATTAACAGTACAATTAGCAAAAGAATACCTACGCAAAGCAGAAAACACTACTACTAATACTGATAGACTAAAGTACTCGGAGACCTCGGCAGCGCTAAACGAAACCGAGGCGGCAATAGTTTTGGCAGGGGAATCGGCCTATGCCTTAAAAGACTATCAGCTAGCAATTCAGTATTATACAAGGCTTAATAACAATGTCGGTAAATTAGGCTCTGCAGAAGCATATTATCAGCTAGGTAGGTACGATAGCGCGAAAGAATTATTTCATGATTATAGTATTACGGACCTGACGGACTCGGAATATGAGCTATTAATTAAAACAGATCTAAGTCGAGGTGATATTAATTCAGTAAGAAAAGAGTTGGCGGGTTTCAAAACCGATGATCCATCTCGGGGTTTCTTAAATAATACTTATTGTCGAATAGACTACAGAGAAAATCCGGAGTGTTCTGCGATATACGTCTTAGACAAAATTAATCTAACAGAAACTGATAAGACTTACCTGTTGTCTACGGCATATAATTACTTTAATACGCAGAGTTTTCCACAAACAGCGTTAGCCTTACTTAGAGAGGGGCGTGAAAAAGACCTTATTACGCGAGATGGCCTAAATTCGCTTGCAAATACGGATGAAACAAATGGAAATTTGAATTTAGCCTACAAAGAATTGGTTGAATCTCTAGCAAAAGATCAATATTATCCACAAACTTATCAACAGCTTATTTCTGTCGCAGAAAAACTCGGAGATAAGACTGCGGTATCAGAATACCAAACTATACTAACAGGACTATATATTACGTAGTGCTAACTGTAGATGTTTCTTCGCCAATGTTTCACGTGAAACATTGGCTACGACCTGACGGCCTGAAACATATTTAGTAAACAGAGGCATTCGGTCTTATATTACTTAGGCCACAAGCTAATTATTAGAGGTTTTTCTTCTTTTAGCTCTTCCCAAATAGTTTCTGTTAAAAATGGCATAAATGGATGGAGCATTCTTAGCGAATTCCTTAGTACATAGTCGAGCGTGTGTTGCGCTGCAACTTTGCTTTTGTCGTTATCTTGAATTCTGGTTTTTGCGTTTTCTATATATATGTCACAGAAATCATGCCAAAAAAAGGAATATACCGATTCTGCTGCAATACTTAGTTTGTAGCCCTCAATTGCTTTCGTTACGACTTTTAAGGTAGATTCGTATTTAATTAAGATATCTTTATCAGCTTGGGTTAATTCTTTTTCAATTGTTTCACGTGAAACAATTTTATAATCTTCTAGGTTCATTAAGACAAAACGTGCTGCATTCCAAACTTTATTTGCGAAATGCTTCTGTCCCTTGATGTTTTCCTCAGAAACAGCTACGTCGTTCTCAATTAAGGCGCCCCAAACCAAGCTCATTCGGAGTGCGTCGGAGCCATATTTATCCACCATCTCTACTGGATCAATCACGTTACCTTTGGATTTACTAATCTTTAAGCCTTGTTTATCACGAACAAGTCCATGTAAAACCACATTTTCGAAAGGAGTTTCACCTGTTTCGTAAATTCCGAGCATCATCATGCGGATTACCCAGAATGGTAATATGTCGGCAGCGGTTTCCATTACAGTAGTAGGGTAAAAATAGTCGAAATCTTCTTTGCTGTTTACTTCTAGGGCAGCGAAAGGCCATTGGCCAGATGAAAACCAAGTATCGAAGGTATCTTTATCCTGGGTGAGCTTGGACGAACCACAATGAGTACAGGTAGGAGGTACTTCCCCTGCAGTGATTGTCCACTTATTACAACCAGCACAATGCCAAGCAGGAATTCTTATTCCCCATACTATCTGCCGGCTGATGTTCCAGTCACGTAGATTTGTAAGCCAGTGCATCGCAGTCTTTTCGAATTTTCTGGCGTTAAAGGTCGTTTGTTTGTTTTCTATCGCAGAGAGTGCAGATTCGGCTAGTTTTTCTACCTTAATAAACCACTGATCTTCTAATAAGGGTTCTATAACGGTATTACAACGATAGCACTTACCAACGGAATGGTGCAAATCTTCTGTTTTTGTTAATAATTTGGCTTCCTCGAGCCTTTTTATTGTTAGCTCTCTAGCTGCTTTCGGCCGCAGTCCCACGTATTCTTCTGGAACATTCTGCATTTTTCCTTCTTTGCTGATGATAGAAATAAGCGGAAGGTTGTGTTTCTGTCCTATTTCATAATCTGTAGCATCGTGGGCAGGAGTAACCTTGAGCGCGCCCGTACCGAACCCTATTTCTACAAGCTCATCAGCTATTATTGGCACTTCCCTTCCTATGAGTGGAATAGTAGCGATCTTGCCAACTAGGCTTCCCAGTTTTTTGTCTTTTGGGTTCACCGCTACTGCGACATCGGCAAATATGGTTTCTGGTCTAGTGGTTGCAATAGTCACGGTACCATAATCTAGGTAGTATAGTTTGTCGTCTTGTTCTTTGTAATCAACCTCAAGTTGAGAAAAGGCAGTTCCACAGCGGACACAGTAGTTCACTACTCTCTCGCCTCGATATATTAAGTCGTCCTTGAAAAGCTTATTAAACGTTCGATAGACTACTTTGACAATCGCTGGATCTAGGGTGTATTTACCTCTGGACCAGTCACAAGAGGCACCGAGTGCTCTAAGTTGATTCTCCATATTATTACGGTTATCCACAACATAATCCCATATCATTTGGTATAGTGTATCGCGATCATAGTCGAACCTGCTTTTGCCTTCTTTGGCCAATTTTTTCTCAAATACGTATTGCGTTTCTATGCCTGCATGATCTGCCCCGGGGACCCATAAAGTAGGGCGTCCCTTCATTCTCCAGTAGCGAGTGAGGATATCTTCTACGAATACGAAGCGAGCATGACCGATGTGCAGATTGTCATTCGCATTTGGTGGAGGCATTATTATAGTAAAGGGCTTTTCACCTTTTTTGATTATTGGCTTAAAGTAGCCATTATCTTCCCAAAATTTGTATATTCTTTTTTCGTTTTCGGCCGGGCTGTATGCTTTTGCCATTTCCATATTTGTTTTCCTTATATAAAAACCACACCTAGCTCAGGAGCCCTCTCGGGCGGTACCATCCTGATTCCTTAGTGTGGGATACTTACTCTTCTGCTATTACGGGCTTACCCGTCGGGTTCTAATTGCTAAATGCTTTCTTCCCGAGACTCACTAGTGACTAGCTAGCTCGATGTCTGTGACAGAATTTTAGAATATTTTATCGTTTTTGTCAATTAACACTATTGACAATAATGCAATATTATGTTAGTATATCCTAGTTCCGTAAGGAACAGCACCTTGCAGTAGTAGTTGTAGTCGCTAGCCATAAAGGTTAGCCCACACCACAGGAGGCAGTAATGTACACACAGGTTTTTGCTACCGTTTGGCCGCTCCTCGTTTTGACTGCTGGAATAGCAGTTGTGGCACCAAAAGTGCCGCGTTGGACATGGATGGTCATAAATGTTGTGTCGGGGATTCTTCTCGGCGCTTTCGGCGGACTCGTTTCGTTTACAGCAATCGCCACAGGCGGAAACCCAAATGTCGGCCCAGCTGCACTCCTCTCGTTCGCGGGAGGACTTGCATGGGCAGCGGTATGGCTCCTGTATTACTGGGAGCACCGCTCGAAGGCATAACTACTATGCACGATGCAAAGCCTCAGAACCACACGGTTCTGAGGCTTTTGCCTTTAGATAAGTTTTAAATTCGGATCTGGGACTAAGGATTTCGCATCACAATAATCATCTATTAAGGAATGTTGATATGCGGCCGCCGCTATCATGGCAGCGTTATCGGTACAGCACTTAATATCTGGTATAAATATATTTACTTTATAATCACCGAGCTCTTCGATAACTTGTTTCCTTAGATTCGTGTTCGCAGCAACGCCCCCAGACAACAAAACGGTTTTTGGTTTATATTCTTTGACTGCACGAGCAAGGTTTCTCGACATTATTTTATTTGCGGTAAACTCAAATGATGCGGAGATGTCTTCTTTCTGCTTTATTGTTAGCGATTCGTTGTCGGCTTTGACTCTTTTAATAAGGTTAAGAACGGCTGTTTTGAGGCCAGAATACGAGAAGTCAAGACTCTCTTTTGGATTAACCAGAAATCCTTCTTCGTTTCTTTTTGGCGCCGAAGTCAAGTCAGTAATGGGTAGCCTGTAAGCTTCTTTGTTGCCCAAAAGAGCCATTTTTGATATTTCTGGTCCACCCGGATATCCGAGATCGAGCATTTTTGCTACTTTATCATAAGCTTCACCGGCGGCGTCATCTTGGGTTTCTCCGATAATTTTGTAATTAAGGTGCTTCGCCATATAAATCACGTTGGTGTGGCCACCTGATGCCGTTAGGCAAACCAAGGGGAAAGTAGGCACTTCTGGCAAATTCTTCTTCAACCAGTTTGCATAGATGTGCCCTTCTGTGTGATGAACTGCGATGAGGGGCTTGTTATATATATAGGCCAAAGTTTTCGCAGTATTTACCCCGACTATTAGTGAACCGATAAGGCCAGGACCTTCAGTAACTGCGATTGCATCAATCTCGTCCCAAGTTACTTCGGCGACGCGAAAAGCTTCTTCCAAAACGGGAATAATGTGCTTGATATGCTCCCTAGCAGCCACTTCTGGAACAACACCGCCATAAGCACTATGTTCGAGCTGTGTTGCCACAATTGAGCTTAGGATAATACTACCATCTGTAACGATCGCCACCGAGGTGTCGTCACAGCTTGTTTCTATTGCTAAAATATTCATAAGCATATTCTAACACAGGTTGTACTTTAAGCTCTTGGTCTCAGATGATAGAATGTTAGACATGAGTAAAACATTGAACATATTGTCAGATAGCAAAAACAATCTCTTTCAATCGGAGCAGTGGGAAGATTATCAAGAGGCATTGGGCAATAAAACTTTTAGAATAAAACTTAATGATGTTTCGGTACTGTTAATAAAAAAACCTTTATATAAAGATAAAAGTTATTTGTACTGTCCTAAGGGTCCCGTCTGTGATGAGGAAACTTGGTCCGTTCTTAAACGCCAAGCGGGCGAGATAGCAGAAAAAGAATCATGTGTTTTTCTTAGGGTAGAGCCCTTTGAAATCTCCCAAAAGATTGTTGTCGATTTAAAGCTCAAGAAGGTTGGTACCTACTCACCAAATAGTAAGCAATTTTCGCCGATGAACACTAGAGTTCTTGATATAGAACCAAGAGATGATGACATTCTCGCCCAAATGAAACCAAAGTGGAGATATAATATCAAGCTTGGATACCGCAAAGGAGTCCAGGTAAGGATGAGCACAAAACTAGAAGATCTGCGAAAGTTTCATGAACTCTCTTTGGGCCTAAAAGAACGGGGATATACACCTTTTGAGCTAGCGCACTATGAACGGATGCTCTATTCATTAACTAAAGGAAAGCATATTGCACTTTTCATTGCAGAATATGAGAATAAAATCCTTTCTGCGATCCTTGTTACTTTCTACGGCGGAGTAGCGACCTATTTGCACGGTGCTTCTAGCGATGAGTGTAGGGAGTTGATGCCGAATCACTTGGCTCAATGGGAAGCTATATTAGAATCTAGGCGTCGTGGCTGTGTTTTATATGATTTCTGGGGGATTGCACCTGATGAAGACGAAAATCATCCCTGGGCAGGTATCACACGCTTTAAGAGGGGTTTTGGCGGTGAAGTAGTAAAATTCGCAGGGGCTTATGATTGTATTTTTGATAAAAAGTGGTATAGTGCTTTTCATACATACAATTTTCTGAGGAAAGTCACAAAAAATGAACATCGATAATATATTAAATACTGGACGAAAAATTATTCCCAAGAAAGTCTTTGCATCAGCACAGCCTTTTTATCATCTATTGCTTTCCATAACGGGGAATATCCGATATGGGTTCCCAGGAAAGAAGATGATAGTCGTGGGGGTGACTGGGACAAATGGTAAATCAACGACAACGGAGCTTATATTATCAGTTTTTAAGGAAAACGGCTTAAAATCAGGGATGTTATCAACCGTAGCCTTTGAAATTGCTGGCAAAAGAGCTGAAAACACAACAAATCGAACTACTCTTGGCCGTTGGCAGACACCAAAGAAGCTGCGAGAGATGGTAGATGCTGGTTGTACTCATGCAATAATCGAAGTAGCCAGTGAGGGGCTAGTCATGAATCGAGTTTGGGGGGTACCATTTGACGTTGCTGTTTTTACTAATTTATCCCCAGAGCATTTGAATACTCACAAAACTATGGAAAACTATCGTAATGCCAAGGGACTTATGTTTTCTGGCCTCAAAAATTCATTTAAAAAAAGCGCCCCAAAGACGATAGTCGTTAACGCAGATGACAAAGAAGCCAAATACTTTATGGGTTTTGAAGCGGATCAGAAGATAACCTTTGGTATAAATGACGGTCAAGTTTGGGCAACTAATATGTATTTTGAAGATGAGACCAAATATACTCTGGTTGATGACAAGACAAAATACGAAGTAAGGTCTAGTTTGCCGGCAAGATTCAATATTTATAATCAGCTAGCCGCCTATTCTGTAGGCAAGGCACTCTCTTTGAATCCAGGAAAATGTATCAAAGGGCTAGAAAAGGTAAAAAAAGTGCTAGGCAGGATGGAAGAAGTCCCAAACGATATTGGGATTAAGATAATAGTAGACTACGCCGTAACGCCTGATGCATTTGAGCTTTTGTTCTCAGAACTTAGAAGAACTACAAAGGGTAAAATAATTGCAGTTTTTGGCGCTACGGGTGACAGAGACAAGGATAAAAGACCACTTCTGGGGGAAGTAGCTGCCAAGATGACAAACTATTTGATAATTACTGACGAAGAATCTTACAGTGAAAATCCTGCAGTGATTGTCGATTCCATAGCTGAAGGTGTCGAAAGAGTTCGCAAGGGTAACTATGAAATAATTCTCGACCGCAGAGAAGCGATTAAGCAAGCTTTAGTTTTGGCAAAAGTAGGCGATACGGTCGTAATTACCGGAATGGGACATCAAAAATATCGTAATGTCGGTGGTGATAAAAAAGTCGAATGGAATGAGGCCAAGGTCATCGGAAACATTCTATCAGAACTCAAATAATTTACTTTTTATAGTATATCTCATACTGGGTTGCTTATTTATTTCCTTAATTAATTATCTGAAACTAGCATTTGTTCTCGTCACCCTTGACAAAGGAGCTATAAAGCGTTATTATGTGTGGTCAAATTAAATTCAGAAAAACCAGGAGCAAGCATGGAATTGTCCCCAAAACAACAAATAGCAGAACTGATAAAGAGTAATCAGCGAATTTTGATAGTTGGCCACAAAAACTCGGGTGGTGATCTTATCGGTTCTATGCTGGCGCTCGAACGAGTGCTTGTTTCTCAAGGCAAGGAAGTTTCTTTGGTATTGTCAGAAGGCGTTGAGACGGCTCACCTGTTCCTACCTGGTGTTGAGAAGATCGGTCGTGAACTATCAGGCCAAAGAGATCTTATCGTTAGGATTGATAAAAACGCAAACAAAATTGAAAAAATCGCTTATAACGAAGAAAATGGATTTCTTAATATTGTTATCACACCTAGTGGTAAAGCAATTGCGAAATCAAATTTGAATATAGTAGATGGTAATTACAAATACGACCTTATTTTCGTGTTAGACACACAGGATGTAGAAAAAATTGACCCCGTTTATGATAAATATACGGAACTATTTTTCGAAGTACCGATAATCAATATCGATCATCATGCAGGAAACGAGCATTTTGGAACCGTTAACTTGGTCGATATGACAGCGACCTCTACGGCAGAAATTTTAGTATCTATTATTGAGGCAATCGGGCCAGGGAACTTTGATGCTGATGTGGCGACTTGTTTACTTACTGGGCTTATCGCCGATACGGCTAGCTTTAAAAATACTAATACTACGCCAAAATCATTAACAATATCAGCACAGATGTTGGCAGCTGGGGCGAGACAGCAAGAGATTATTCAAAATTTATATAAGGCTAGACCGATTCAAACGTTGAAACTTTGGGGCAAGCTGCTATCAGGTCTTGAATATGACGCAGAACATCGAATCGTCTATACGGTTGTGAATAAAGAAGATCTGAGCACAGCAAAAGCCTCTATCGAAGATGTTCAAATTGTACTGGATGAGCTCCTTAGCAGCACTCCAGGAACTGATATCGTACTAGTACTAGTCGAGAACAACGCCAATATTACTGGTTTGTTGCGCGGTTTAAATGGTCAAGACGTACTATCTTTAGCAGAAGGCTTTGGCGGTAATGGTAAGGCTCTAGAGGCAAGCTTCGAAGTCCAAAATGCAACAATAGCCAATAATAAAGAACAAATCATAACAAAAATAATGAATTTCAGAGATGCTCAGCTAGGTAAGCCCCAAAATCAGCCCATCTCAGTAATGGTAGAGAAGGCTGAACCCCCAAAGGTAGCTGTAGAAGAAGTCAAAATAACTGAGATTAAAGTTATTGACAATGGAACTCAGCAAGAAGACGTAAACGAGCTTATCTCGATAGAGAAAACAATCGATAATACGCCAGAGGAAATCGCTGGCGATAACGGTTTTTCGTTAGAGGAAATATTTACCCCAACACCTGAGTACGCACCAGTAGAGGAAGATGTTGTCCTCGAAGTCTCTGACGATTCCATAGAAAAGGCTCTGGAATCTATCGATCTAGAGATAGAGGGAGCACCCGTCCCGATACTGGATTCTCCTAATATCGATATAGAAGAAGTAAAAACAAAAAGTGAAACATTACAAAAAATCGGAGAAGTTATGAGGGGTTATAAGCCAGGAACTTCTGAGCCAGAAAACGGAAATCAACCTATAGATTCTACGATTTGGAAGAAATAAGCTATTTGGGCATTTTTAGCGTTGTTTAAAAGGGTGGATACAAGCCACAGAAAGCTTGTAAGCAGTCTATTGTGAACAACTAGGTCTTAGGGGGGAGACAAATGTCTGGAATTAGGATAGGTAAGTGGATTGGCTGGCATCTGTTTGTCAAAAGCAATAACCTCTCCGATGAGGGTGTTGTGACAGAATGTCTCGGCCAGGAAGGTATTATTACCTTCGAAACAAATAACGGTGAATTTAGCTTCTATTCCGATTCGCTAAAAAAAGGCGGACGCGGATACGAAGTATCCGGGGACGCACCCAGGAAGGCGTATTTAGTTCCTGTGGGGGTGACTCTGTCAGAAAGACTTGTTCTTGCACTATTCACGATTGTCCTTTTGATGATCTACGCTGTAGCTATCTGGTATGGAATAAAAGGTATTCAAGCCTTTTTCCACTCAGATATCCTGCGAATCATCGCTGATATCGGACCACTCTAGACGAGGGAGGTGAGGCGTATGTCTAAGCACGTAGGGGAGATGACGGAGGTCCAATTTCGGATTCATCTTCTTGATCACTGCAAATCGCAAACTCCCATCGAAGTTCAGGAGTTCGAGGAGATCGTGCAGGAAGCTGTACGGCGAGGGTACGGTGAAGATATGGCCAGACAAGGATGGCTAGTTCGCAATAAGAAAACATAAGCGGCCGGGGACCGCAATGAAATACGTTTCGTTGCTGGGCCACCGGCCGCGATTCGTTTAGGAGATATGGTTAGTTAAATACCAAGCCCGATGGCATCTTGTACACGTTTCAGAGTCTCTGCAGCAATAGGCTTTGCTTTAGTTGCACCGTCTTTCAATACTTTTAGGACATATTCATCGCTTATTTCGTTATATTTTTCTTGGAACGGTGTTAGTAGTTTAATAACGGATTCAGCAACGTCTTTTTTAAATTCACCATATGAAACACCGGCATATTTTCTTTCGAGATCCTTAATAGGAGTTTCGGTACATACAGACAAAATGTTTAATAAATTGGAGATCCCCGGTTTATTGGTTTTGTCGAAAATGATTTTGTTGTCTGAATCGGTTACTGCTTTTGCTAGTTTTGAGAGTATTACTTCCGGTTTATCTAGAATCTCGATTCTACTATTTGGATTATCGTCAGATTTTGACATTTTTTCAGTGGGGACTGTCAGCGACATTATTCGGGTTGCTTCTTTGTTGGTGGTAAATTCTGGCATAACAAAAACTTTGCCGTAACGCTTGTTGATTCGTTCAGCGATGTCCCTAGTTATCTCCACATGTTGTTTTTGGTCATCTCCTACGGGTACTTCGTCAGCGTCGTAGAGCAGAATATCGGCGGCCATGAGAACCGGATAATCAAAAAGTCCCACAGAGACGGCTTCTCCTTTGTTTCTTGATTTGTCTTTGAATTGAGTCATTCTGCTAGCTTCGCCAAAATAAGTAAAGCAATTTAGAACCCAACATAGTTCTGATAGTTCTGATACTGTCGATTGCACAAATACTATGGATTTTTTTGGGTCTATCCCCGCTGCGAGATATATTTTAGCAATTTCCAGTGTTCGACTTTTTAGCAAAACAGGGTCTTGTGGTACAGTAATTGCATGCATATCCATTACGCAAAAAATATTATTTTTGCCATCCTGTTCTTTAACCCATTTGTAGATAGTTGCTAAATAATTACCTATATGTAGGTCACCGCTTGGTTGGATACCAGAAAAAACTCTCTTTTTTGTCATAACTCTCCTATTCATTTACATTTTAATATTATTAATCATTGATGTCTAATAAAGCGGTTATATTAACTCTGTTTTGTGATATCTGCCTGCGAAACCTTGAAACTCCGTATAGGTATCTTCTCCTATTAGAAACGGGTAAAAGCCGAGTTCCTCGATCAGTTCTAGGTTCTTTGCATTTATTGGTAATATTACATCATTTGATATTGTCTCTGATACTTTCAAGATAGTTCTAGATATGGGTGTTTGTTTTTTTCCCGATAACAAACCTTCAATAACAGCCTTAATTTCTTGAAAACTTTCAGGAGTTTTTGAATATTTAATCCCAGTCTCAAAAGAAACTCCTATCTCGTATTGTCCGATTAGTGAGTGTTTTGCCATCTCTTTGACCATATATATAATGGTGCCAAAGTCCGTAAGGTTCAGAATTTGTTTTGTCTTGATATCTATATTTGTAATGATCGGCGTTGTAAGTGTGTCAGATGTAGTAGTATGTATGTCTATTAGATATTCTGGATTTCCTATCGCGTTTATCATTCTACTAGCCAAACGTTCTTCATAGTTTCCTGTTGAGTTTCCAGGAAAACAACGGTTCAGGTCTTCTTCGATATATCTTGTTTTTTGTTTTAGGGCTTTTGTGTTAGCGAGTATTAGCTTTAACTCAGGGTATTTATCGATTTTGGAAGTGTAATAATCAAAAAACTTCTTTCCAAAAATTTCATCACCATGCAAACAACAAACAATAGTCACTTTTATTGTTCCGGTACCTTTAGTTATTATCATCTATTCTCCTTAATTTAAAAAACCTTGTAAACACTCGAAGCAAATAGCTTTAAATATTTACAAGGACCTTCAAGAGGTGGTGCCACCTTGTTTTGCCGTATCATTACTGATAAGGCCTCGTTTCCGACTCTGTTAGCTCGATTGAGTGACATCGGTTGAAGTGTGGTAACGGACTTCTGCCGGAATTAGCTACTTTCACGGGGTGAATGTTCACTAGTCTGCTCGTTGGGCCCATTCTCCCAACTCAAACGCATTTATACCCGTTATTATAGTCTTAATAATGGTTTTGTCAATAAGTAATATTGACAATTTGCTCAAAATATGATAAAATAACAATCGAGTGTTGCCTAGCGACATTAGTAATGGGAGCGCCCCATAAACACTTCAAATGAATGGAGCGCAAAATGTTCAAAAACTTCAAGCAACCTTCGAGTTGCGCGGTATACTTTGGGTTTCCACTACTGCTCACCGCAGTAATGTTTATACTGCTCACCGCGTTAACGAAGTGCGTGCAATAAACGACGAGGTTTTGGCATGGTTGTTGCCGTCGAGTGTAAACTCGGTAAATGGGCGGTTAGATTCCGTCCCCTCGTCAACCTAACTACTCAAGAGTCCTGGGCGTTCTACCACCAGTCCTTGGAGGTCATCCCCCCTCCTCGAGAACTGATTACGCCTATGTGGCTCCCACCTAAGTGCAGGTACGCTGCCATTCCCTCCGCAGCGTACCTGCACACACCTAATCAACGGCTCCGCTGGCTATTATGCCACGGAGTCGATTTCTTTTTATAGAAAATTTTTGCTACAATGTATTTATGAAAAATAATAATAGTGCGGGCCTCGGCTTCACGGTGATTGCGAATAAGCTCGGATATAAAAATGAAGACTATAAGCCTGCGATAGATTGGCTAAAATCCTTTGATGATGGTAAATATGCCTATCAAGATAATGTAAAAGGCCAAGGCGTACTTTATTATGGTGCTAGATATTTCGAAAAAACTGTAGACGAAAAAATCTTTGTAGACAATGACTTTATGGCCGACTTGACTGTGATAAATCCAGGAAAAGTCGGGAAAGAGTACATAAAAACAGTCGGTCACTATCATGGTTATGTCCCAGGTACGGTCGTCGCATATCCGGAAATATATGAAGCCATTACAGACGGTTTCGAATATTTACTTCAAAGTGAGCCGGACAAAGATGGGGCAGTAGATGTAATTTGGGTAGTCACAAGTGCTGGTGATAAGGTTGTAATGCCGCCTAATTATGGTCATGTTAGTATGAATGTCGGAAATAAGCCAGCTATCGAGATGGATATTCAGAAGCGCGATAATCCGAATCAGTCCGATTACACATTATTTAAAGAAAAAGTTGGCGGAGCCTTGATACGTACTAGCGATGGGCTAAAAGAAAATGCAAATTATAAAATTAAATCGATCAAGATAGTAAGACCTCTGGAAAAACCAGACTGGGGGATTATGAAAGACAAATTATTATATAATAGCTTTGTTGAGAGCCCAGAAAAGTTTGAATGGCTGCTAAAGCCGCAGAACTATAAGTTTGACCTAGATGAACTCTTTGAGGATATCGAAATATAATGCTACGAAAATTCCCAAATAATTTCTTTTGGGGTTCAGCGACTTCGGCTCACCAAGTAGAGGGCGGTAACGTCAAAAATGATTGGTATCAGTTTGAAAAAGCTGGTTTTGTAAAGAACGGAGAAGTTTCTGGCGTTGCTTGTGATCATTATAATTTATATAAGAACGACTTTTCTATTGCGAAAAACCTAAATCAAAACTGTCAGAGAATATCTATAGAGTGGTCGCGTATTGAGCCAGCTTTAGGAGAATTTGATGTCAACGAGATCCAGCACTATAGAGACGTCTTATTGGAACTAAAAAAGTTGGGTATGACAAGCTTTGTAACCCTGCATCACTTCACAAACCCGATTTGGTTTTCAGATTTAGGCGGTTGGGTGAATAATGAATCATCTGAATATTTTGAGGAATTTGTCTATAAAATTATTTTAGAACTAGGTAGCCTAATAGATTTTTGGATAACAGTAAACGAGCCAACTCTGTATCTAGGGCATTCATATATAAAAGGCGACCGTCCACCACGAAAAAGAAATATTATCTTAGCTTATAAAGCGACCCAAAACTACATAAAAGCTCACAAGAAAGCATATACAGCGATTCACAAATCATTCCCAGATGCGAAAGTTGGTATTGCAAATAATTTTATTAAATACGGTATCCCTTACATACCCTATATACCGATCCTTAATCCTGTATTAAACACGTTTTCGTATTTTTGGAACTTTTATTTTCTTGATAAGATTGATAAATATCAGGATTTTATCGGCGTTAACTACTACACTTCTACGCGTTTTATGCAGGTTGATTTAGGAAAAAGAAAAAAAGCTGACGGAGATGAAGAAGAAATTTCGAAAAAGCTTAATCGAGGCTTCAAAATATACCCAGAAGGTATCTATTATATTTTGATGCGAGTTTGGCGCAAATATCGTAAACCAATATACGTCACAGAAAATGGACTTCCAGACTGTAAAGACAAAATACGGCAATACTATATAGCTTCACATTTGGACTATATCCATCAGGCAATGGTTAAAGGAGCTGACGTCAGGGGGTATATACATTGGGCCTTGTTGGATAATTTTGAGTGGAACCATGGTTCTGGACCAAGATTTGGCTTATGTGAAGTTGATTATGAGACACAAGAAAGAAAACCAAGAGATAGTGCCGAATATTATTCTGAGATATGCCGTACAGGTGTCTTGAAAAATAGTTACAAATTTAGAAAAATCCGCTAATATCACTATAAATATGATCGAGAATGAGCTATAATGGCTCGGTCTAAGGAGAGGTCGCATAGTTGGCCTAGTGCGCACGCTTGGAAAGCGTGTAAACCGCAAGGTTTCGAGGGTTCGAATCCCTCCCTCTCCGCCATTCGACTCATCCGGCAGCACCGGATTCGCTCATGGTCTTCGACCAGGGGCGATACATTAAAGTCGAATGTCCTGAGTGAAATCGAAGGACATAAAAAGCAGACTTTTGTCCTGAACGAAGCCGTTAGGCTTAGTCGAATAAGCACAGTGTCTGTAGAAAAGTTAAAGACTGAGTCGAACGGACAAAATACATAAAATTAGGAAAACAATATGCGAAAAGCAATATTTGTAACAGGGGTAGCTGGCTGTGGTAAGTCTGCACTAAGCGCCGAACTTCAAAGTAGGGGTGTGAACTCCTTTGATATTGAGAAAGTTCCTGAGCTTTTTACTATGACGCACAAAGAAACCGGCAAAGTCGCAGATCATTACGTGGGCAGTGATTTGAATGAAATGAAACAATATAATTGGTTATGTGACATCGATGTTTTAAAGAAGTTAATAAAAATGAATAAGTCGGCCGACGCATATTATTGTGGTATCGGTAGTAATATAGAAGAAATGGTTGTGCTTTTCGATAAAACTTTTCTTTTGGTCGCAGATAACGAAGAAACAAAAAAGCGTCTAACGAACAGAACATCAAATAGATTTGCACGAACCCTCGAGACACAACTGTGGGTTTTGACCTGGAAACAAGATCTGGAAGATAAGATAATGAGCTTAGGGGTACAGGTTATTAATGCAAATCAACCTTTGGAAAAAGTAGCAAATGAGGTCCTGACAGAGTTATTTCTCGTGACACAGCGTTAAATTATCTAATTATTATTAACCGACGGACTTGCAAGAAGGGACATTATGAAAATACCACAACTAAAAGGCTACCAAGAAGGTAAAAGTATCAAATTTAATTTTATCGTGCTAACTATCGTTAGTCTTTTTATGGGGTTAGCCGCTCTAATATTGTTTAATATATTGCGTTTTTGGATCGAAAACGGATCTTTTTCCGGTGAGTCATCAGGTTCTTTAAACCCTTTGCAACTCCTCGGGGCAATGTTGGTGGTATTAATTACAATTATCGTACATGAGCTAATACACGGAATGACTTTTAAATTATTCGGTTATAAGGTTAAGTATGGTGTAATCATGCCCTTCGCAGCTTACGCGATGGCCGATAAACAATTTATGCGGAGGCGAGATTATTTCATAGTCGGTCTTGCGCCTTTATTCGTTATAAATATAGTTTCTTTGTTGATATTTTTTTTACGAATCCCTCTCCTTAGCGACATCGCGTACGTGGCGATTGTTTTCAACACTGCGGGAGCTGTCGGAGATATCTGGCTAGCGAGTAAAATTTTCTCTTCTCCCAAAGGGACTTTATATTATGATTATTCCCCAAGCGAAAACTATGTATATTTACCAAAGTAATTATTACGTATCTGGTATAATATAGGTAGTGTTAATAAGGAATTGATATGAACGAACGTGATTATCCGCGACCGGAGGACTTCGAAACGATGCGAGAAATGGTAGATACTACTTTTATTGATAATTCTAGCCTTCAGGTTCAAGACGACATAGAAAATTTTTATGAAGGAGCGGGGGGGAAAGATTCTGAAAGGGTCCAAAGGACAATTTCAGAGGCGAGTAAAGCCTATTCTATCGCCACATTTTTAAGAGACGAGGCTGCACAGGCACTAGTGGTGTCTGAAAACAAGGGTCTTTCAGAACAAAGCTTTATGCAAGAAAAAAGGGCTCGCCTTGATAGGCGTCTTGATATCCTTAGCCAATTAATTAATCCTAGCGATAGCGGACAGTCGGTCGATGAATTGTTAAAAATAGTGCGCACTTTACACAGGGGAACAAAAAGCGAAGTAACTTTAGATGGTGGTAAATATATTGAAATTGTACAAGATTATGAAGATCTAGAGGGCTTTTTACTGCAATTTAATGATTCAAATAAAATCGAATCATATCGACAAGACAATTTTTCATACAGAAATTGGTTAGAAAGTGGTGAAGTATAAACTTAATTGAGGTTTTCGCGGATAACCGTTTTTTGATGATTGGTAAGCTGGGTAGTATTTTCTGGCACTTTCCTCCGTTGAATATTTGATTAACAGGATTATATAACATGGATTATACAAAGTTTATTAATAAAATCGAAGGTGAAAACAGGGGAGATTTCTTGCTATTTACACTTTCAACGTGTATTTGGTGTCGTAAAACCAAGTCCTTTCTTGATAGTTTAGGGGTAGAATATGGCTATATTGATGTTGACCTAGTAGATGGCGATGAAGGGGAGATGGTAATGTTGGAGATGCATAAATACAATCCCAAAACCTCTTTCCCTACGATCGTGGTTAATAAGGGCGAAAAGGTTATTCTTGGTTTTGAGGAAGATCAAATTCGCGAAAGTCTTAAATAATGATCGAAAAAGAAAGAGTTAATGACCTTAGGGGTAAATTGGCAGAACTCAATCAACGACGAGGGTACTATCTAAATCCAGACGTTGAATTTACTAAGGAATTACTAGAAAGTCTACTCGTTAACGAAGACCGGTATGGATATCAGGCTTGCCCTTGTAGGCTGGCGACAGGTAAACGTGCTGAGGATTTGGATATTGTCTGCCCGTGCGATTATCGTGACGCCGATATAATTGATTACGGAGCTTGTTACTGTGGGTTATACGTTTCAAAAGATATATATGAAGGTAAAAGCCGGCTTAAGCCAATACCAGAAAGAAGAAAGTTTAAGATAGAAGGGGTGATTATGGAATCAAAAAAGGAATTTGATGTTGTAAAATTACCAGTATGGCGATGTACAGTTTGCGGTTATCTCTGTGCTAGAGAAAATCCACCAGAGATTTGCCCTATATGTGGCGTCGCACACGATAGGTTCGAGAGGTTCGAGCGAAGCAAACATTGCCCGAAATAAAACTTGGAATATATCGAAATTATAAAGGGCATGACTACGAGGTGATGGGTGTGGGTACCAATACAGAAACACGAGAAATATTTGTGGTATACAAAATGCTATACGATTCAGAAGGCTATAAATGTGGTTCTATTTGGATGCGGCCTTTTGATATGTTTACTGGTAAAGTTACTATTGAAGGGAAAGAACAACAGCGCTTTAAATATATCGGGACTCAGAAGGAAGACAAATAACTTCAAAATTTGTCTTGGATGAGCTATAATACCGCCACGGAGAAGTGGATTTGAATGAACTTGATGAAATAAAGAATCGGCTGGACATAGTCGAGTACATCGGAAAATATGTTCCACTAAAGCAAGCTGGCAGGAACTGGAAAGGCCTGTGCCCTTTTCATAATGAGAAAACGGGCTCCTTTATGGTGAGTTCAGAAAAACAAATATTTCATTGTTTTGGTTGTGGTGAAGGCGGGGATATCGTCACTTTTGCCGAAAAAATCGAAGGCATCGACTTTCAAACTGCCCTCAAAGAGCTTGCCGATAAGGCTGGAGTGAAATTACCAGACAATTATCAGGCCAAAAAAGAGCCAACAGATAAGCTTTTTGACATTAGTAAACAAGCTGCAGATATTTACGAAAAAGAACTATATAAATCAGAAAATAAGAAGGTGTACCAATATTTGCTTGATAGAGGCATGACAAAAGAAACCATAAAAACTTTTAATCTCGGTTTCGCACCTGTTTCGGGCACAATAATAGTGAAAGACCTGGGCGAGCTCGGTTATATCCAAGAAGACTTGATAAAGGCCGGTGTCGCAAAAGAGAGAAACGGGCGACTTCTTGACCAATTCTATAACCGCATTATTTTCCCTATTCGTAACGCGAGTGGTAAGATCGTTGCTTTTACGGCTCGTGTTCTTGACGATTCTTTGCCAAAATATATTAATACTCCAGAGACGCCGATATATCACAAGTCAGATATACTTTTTGGTTTTGATATGGCAAAAGAGCAGATTCGTAAGCAAGATCACATTATTATCGTCGAGGGTCAGATGGACGCTATTTTTTCTCACCAGGCAGGAGTAAATAACGTCGTCGCCTCTAGTGGGACCGCACTTACTGTGGCACAACTAGACATCATAAAGCGTTTTACCAAGAATATTAAAATTGCTTTTGATGTTGATATGGCAGGTCAGAATGCGACACGTCGAGCCATCGAGCTCGCCTGGGAGCGTGAATTCAATATCAAGGTGATTAGTGTGCCCGAAGGTAAGGACCCCGCTGACCTAGTAAAAAGTGACCCGAAGAAGTGGATTCAGGCTTGCAAAAAGGCTAAATATGTTGTAGACTATATTTTTGACAGCACCTTTGAAAAATACAACATAACGAATATTTTAGATAAAAAGCAAGCAACCAAAGAGTTACTTGTGATGATAAAAAAGCTACCAGACCCAGTCGAAAGAGAGCACTATCTCAAATTATTAGCCGGTAAAGTAAATGTCAGTGAGCAAGCTTTGAGCGATGCCCTGACAAAAGTAAAAAATACTCCGGTAAAAACGACTTCTGGTGATAGCGAAAAGGCGACAATTTACAAATCGCCTACAAAAAACAAAGAAGAGCACACGTTGTCTATGTTGCTCCTCTCACCTAAATATTGCGAATTTTTCTTTAATAAATTGAACGTATCCGACTTTGAGGACGAAAAAGTCCGAGACATAGTCGTCACGATAGAAAAATATTACGCAAAAGAAGCCAAATTCGACACCAAGAAATGGCAAAAAAAATTGAATAAAGAAGAATCTGATTATGTCGATAGACTGGTTATGATTACTGAAGATGAGTTTTCTGAAGCTGATGAGGAGATACTTCTCGAAGAGACTTTTTATACCGTTGTTCGACTCAAAAAAGACGTTATCGAGCGCGAAAAACATGAGCTCAACAATAGATTAATGGTTGCAGAAAGGTCTGCCGACAAAAAAGAACAAGCAAAATTATTGCAAGAATTTCAAAAACTTATAGAAAAAGAAAGAAATATCTAAGCAGTAAATATCCAATATTACCAAAAAAACATAAGAAAATAAGTATTTACGAATATTTAAAGGAGCAAAATTGGCTAAAGAAAAAGATTTTGGGAAAATAGTAGAAGCACTAGTTACTAAGGGGCGTGAACAAGGTTTCGTCACACAAGAAGAAATTTTGGGAAAGTTTCCAGAAGTTGAAGAAAACGTAGAGAAGCTCGATGAACTTTATGCAACACTTTCCGAACAGGGCATCGAAGTCGTCGATAATAGAGAAAAAATGATCTGGGGTGAGGATGACGAAGACCCAGCTGCTGTTGAAACATTTGATGATATTTCAGAGCTTGCCGATGACTCAGTCAGAATGTATCTACGCGAAATCGGCAAAATACCGCTTTTAACCCAAGCCGAAGAAGTAGATTTGGCTAAAAAAATATTAAAAGGTGATAAGCAAGCAAAAAAGAAACTCGCAGAAGCAAATATGAGACTAGTAGTTTCGATTGCTAAGAAATATATCGGTAGAGGTCTGGATCTTCTCGATCTTATTCAAGAAGGAAATACTGGCCTTCTTCGTGCTGTAGTTAAGTTTGATTATACCAAGGGCTTTAAGTTCTCAACTTATGCGACTTGGTGGATCCGTCAGGCTATTACTCGTGCCATTGCCGACCAAGCTAGGACTATTCGTATTCCAGTGCATATGGTAGAAACCATTAACAAACTTATCCGAACTCAGAGAAGATTACTTCAAGAGCTTGGGCGTGAGCCGCTTCCTGAAGAAATTGCTCTAGAAATGGGGATTGAGACAGAAAAAGTAAACTACATCCTAAAGATTAAAGAAGATACTGTTTCTATTGAAGCACCTGTTGGTGAAGAAGAAGACAGTAGGCTTGCGGACTTTATCGAGGATCGTGATTCGGTCACTCCCGATGAGGCTGCTACCTACCAACTTCTGAAAGAGAATATTGCTGATGTTCTGCAGCTTCTTACTCCGCGAGAGCAAAAGATTTTACGTATGAGGTTTGGTCTTGATGATGGCCGTTCTCACACTCTTGAGGAAACAGGGCAAGAGTTTGGCGTTACTCGTGAACGTATCAGGCAGATCGAGTCAAAGGCACTACAAAAGCTTAAGAAACATCGTGAAAGCAAAAAACTACGAGATTATTTGTACTAATAATAAGCCCCATTAGGGGCTTATTTCTGCTATAATATACCTATGAAAAGACCAAAATTTGTACTTATAGATGGTCATGCATTAATTCACCGAGCATATCATGCCATCCCACCACTCACCACCAAAAAAGGTGAGATAGTGAACGCTGTATATGGTTTTACGATGATTGTGTTAAACGTTTTACGTGATCTGAAGCCAGACTACATAGCGGTGGCGATGGATCTTCCTGGAAAAACTTTCCGTCACCATGATTTCGCGGACTATAAAGCCACAAGGAAGAAAGCGGATGATGACCTGGTAGCACAGTTTCCCCGTGTTTATGATGTTATTAATGCCTTAAATATCCCAATTTATGAACAAAAAGGCTTCGAAGCAGATGATATTATCGGATCGGCAGCAGAAAAGCTTAAAAACGACTACGAAGTGTACGTTGTTACTGGCGATCTTGATGAATTGCAACTCGTCGATGACCACGTCCACATCTACACAATGAAACGAGGATTTTCGGATATCTTTATCTATGATAAAGCAGCAGTAATGGAAAGATATGGTCTAACTCCAGAAGAATTCGTCATTTTAAAGGCTCTCAAGGGCGATACTTCTGACAATATTCCAGGCGTCGCAGGCATCGGAGAAAAAACTGCTATCGATCTCGCATCAAAATACAAAAGTTTAGACGATTTATATGACAATTTGTATGAAATAAAGTCCTCAATTGCAAAGAAACTAGAAGACGGCAAAGAAAGTGCTTATCTCAGCTTGCATCTTTCAACAATAGTTCGTGATATCCCACTCGATATTTGCGAAGATGATTGTAAAACGCACCAATTTGACCGAGATAAAGCATTGGAATTATTTCGTGAACTTGAGTTTAAATCATTATTAACTAGATTGCCAGTGAATAAGGACGATAAGGATATGGATTCCCGCCTACGCGGGAATGACAAGGGGGAGGGTAAGGATGACAAATATGATAATAATGGCAACATGGTAGTGAGTGAAAGCCGAGACCATTATACCAAAGAAAATTATATTCTCATTAATAATGAAGCAGAACTAGTAAATCTAGCTAGTAAATTGTCGGCTCAGAAAATTATCGCTGTCGATACAGAGACAGATTCATTGGATACTATCTCTGCAAATCTGGTAGGAATATCGTTTTCTTTTGAAGAAGGTAAGGCATATTATATTGCGATACTTGGTCTAGGTGGAGATACACTATCAAAGGAAACCGTTATAAGGCACTTGGATCCGATACTTCGAGATCCGAAGGTTTCTAAAGTCGGCCATAATATCAAGTTTGATTACGAAGTACTTTTTGCAAACGGGTTTAGTTTTGAAGGTATCGTTTTTGATACTATGGTGGCGGCATATCTGATTAATCCTAATGCAAGAGCTCAAAGATTAGACGAGCTAGCTTTCACTGAGCTTGGTATCGAGATGACGAAAATCGATGAACTGATAGGAAAAGGTAAAGAGGAGATAACTTTTGATAAAGTGGACATCAATTCAGCTGCACTTTATGCCGCCGAAGATGCTGACATTACTTTACGCTTATACCATCATCTGCAGACAGATTTAGCAGAAGGCGGCTTCAATGAACTGATGGGCAAAATAGAGGCACCACTGATAACTGTTTTGGCTCGTGTGGAAATGAATGGAGTAAAAATAGATTTGCCTTTGCTTTCTGATTTGTCTAAATCTTTTGGTTTAAGAATAGAAAAGCTGCAAACAGAGATTTACAAATTGGCTGGTGAAGAATTCAATATTGCCTCGCCTCTTCAAATGCAAAAAGTGCTTTATGACAACCTGGACCTTAGAAATAAAATACCATTTCCAAAAGACATAAAGAAATTACCATCTGGCGGTTACTCGACAGGAGCAGAGCAACTGGAAAAGCTACGAGATTCTGGTCACCCAATAATAGAAAAAATTTTAGAATATAGAGAGCTTGCAAAACTAAAGAGTACGTATATCGACTCCCTGCCGAAGCTTGTTAGCTCTAAAACTGGACGGATTCACACTAGCTTTAACCAAGCTATTGTGGCAACGGGCAGACTTTCTTCTACAAATCCAAATCTCCAGAATATTCCTATTCGCACAGAGACAGGCATGCAGATACGCAAAGCATTTATTGCAGATCCCGGAAACAAAATATTATCTGCAGATTACTCCCAGATAGAGCTACGAATTATTGCTCATATGTCAGGTGACACTGAAATGATAAAAGCCTTTAATGATGGCATAGATATCCATACGGCGACAGCTGCCAAAGTATTTGCAGTCGATGAAAAAGATGTGACCAAAGAGATGCGTCGTACAGCGAAGATCGTGAATTTCGGAATCGTATATGGAGTTTCTGCCCATGGGCTACAGCGCCAAAGCAATCTTGAGTATGCAAGTGCTAAAGATTTTATTGATAAATATTTCGAAACATACAAAGGCGTTAAGCTTTATCTAGACGCAGCTGTAAAAATAGCAAAAGAAAGAGGTTTCGCCGAAACTTTATTTGGGCGCAGACGGTATTTACCAGAGCTAAATAGTTCGAATTTCGCGGTTCGCGGCTCTGCAGAACGTATGGCTGCGAATATGCCGATTCAAGGGACAGCCGCAGATCTTATCAAACTTGCGATGATAGAAATAGACAAAGATTTAACTACGTTTAGCCCTAAAACTAGGCTACTTCTTACGGTTCACGACGAGCTTGTTTTCGAAATTCCAGAAGACGAGGTCCAAAAAGTACAAGACTTTGTAAAGAAAAAGATGGAAAATGTAGTCAAGCTAGACGTGCCTGTAGTAGTAGACATCGGAGTAGGCGATAACTGGGGAGAAGCGAAATGAAAACATGGCATAAGATTGGCTTCGTAATTTCGACCCTGCTAACATTGGCAAGCTGGGCTATAGCACTATATTATTGGGACAAGCTACCTAGTGTGATACCAACGCATTTTGGATTCAATGGACCAGCTAATGGTTGGAGCAACAAATCAATATTTTATGTATTCATGATACCTTTTATACAAAGTCTGATGCTAGCTTGTTTCGGCTTTTTGTACTGGAAACCACAGTTTTCTGACATGCCAACTACTTTGTGGCTTATGACTATGGGAGAAACAAAACGCGTACACGCCTTTGACCTCATTCGCACTATGTTAGTGGTAATCGGATTGTGGGTCGGGGTGCTCCTTACATATATTACTTACGGAATGAATATCTCGGCTTTAGATAATAGTATGGGTCTTAATACGTGGCTGCTCATGACGATAATAGTATTAATGATTATTTGGTTAATCTGGTGGACAGCAAAGGTGTATAAAGCAACTAAGGCTGCTATTGGGGATAATAAAACTGAGAAATAATGAATATATATATTCACATTCCTTTTTGTCATTCAAAGTGCGCTTATTGCGCATTTTTGAGTCATTGCGATGTTCAGAAGGAAGACGAGTATGTGGATGCGCTATGTGAAGAAATCAAAACTCGACTCTCTGAATATTTTTCTAGAGAGCAAGGCGACTTGGGAAGTAGTTATCGGCTACGTTCGAACAACAGAGTGGAGACAGTATACTTTGGTGGCGGAACGCCGAGTTTACTAAAAAAATGTAATATTAGTAAAATTATTCAAACACTAAATAGTTGTGTAGTTTTCGGAAAAGATATAGAAATCACGCTAGAATGCAACCCAGAAGATATAACAAAAGCTAATCTTATTAGCTGGAAGGAATCCGGAGTAAATCGTCTTAGTATAGGTGTGCAAACGCTTAATAATGACGCTAGAAGTATTGTTGGCAGAGAACTAACTTCAAACGAGACGATAAATCGAATAGTTTTGACACAAAAATATTTTACAAATATCGGAATTGATATAATTTCTGGATTGCCAGGAGAAAGTACCGAAAGTCTGCTGGGAGGAATAGAAATTATCAGTAATTTAGGCATCGATCACATCTCATTTTATGACCTGGAAATAAATCAGGGCTCACAATTGTCAAAAACACCGCAGAAGTTTACTCTACTAGTGGAAGACACTAGGGCAGATATGCTAATAGCGGGTTGGCAGAAACTTTCAAATTTGGGCTACAAACAGTATGAAATATCGAATTTTACCAGCAATAAGCATAATTGTCGACATAATCTCGATTTTTGGAAAGGTAGAGACTATCATGGTTTTGGGCTCGGCGCTACATCAAGGCTTGGAAACCAAATATTAACGAATACGACAGATTTTGAGCTATATTTATTGGGTAATATGTCTGAACGAGCAGACACCCTCTCCGCTTATGAGATAAATAGAATGAATTTATTGTCGGCGATGCGCCTTCTCACAACATTTAAGAAGGAATACCGTAAATTGTTGGGTTCAAAAGCCTTACCGCAAGACTTGATAGATGCAAAATATATTACTACGGACTTTCGGCTGACTCCCGCTGGCAAGCTAGTGTATAATCTAATCGTAAATAGGTTGGTATTAGATGAATAAAAAAATATTAGTTTTATGTTTATATATATTCTCAGTGATAGTGGGCGGAGCAATAATAGGGATTGCTAGATATCAATATATAAATTCTGAAGTTTTAAATAACAAAGAAAGAGTTTCGGCGCCGATTGAAACAGCAAAAAATCCTACTGTTTCAATACAGCCCACGATTACTACGTTTATAGAAAAATCCTTACCGGCGAGCGCAGATATAACAGTTCCATATGCGGCTCAAGCACCATTCTCAAACTGGGCAGTTCACGAAGAGTCTTGTGAAGAGGCCGCGCTACTTATGTATCATGAGTTTCTGGTCGGGACCACATACCCGGCGAATAAAATACCAGATGCCATGGACGACACCACACTCCGCGATATGAAGTCTTGGCAAATTAAGAACTATGGTTCTGAGGCAGATCTATCTATGGACACTTTGGGAAAGTTCGCTGCAAATTATTATGGCTTAAAGCCAGTTGTAAAGAAGGATATTGGTGAAGCAGATATTAAAAGGGCTCTTGCGACAGGTTCTCCAGTTCTCGTTCCTGTGATGACTCATTCGCTTCAAAATAGTATGTATGGGCCTTATACGGTATATCACATCTTACTTATCAAGGGCTATGACGCTGCAGGGGTAATTACCAACGATGCCGGCGTTGGTAATGGTGTAAACAAACACTATTCATGGGATATTCTCTGGCAGGCTATTGATGCTCAAACAGCCAAAATGAACCAGAGTAGAACTATGCTGATATTATCAAAATAGAACACTAAAACTGTATACTAAACAAAACTCTTGACATGTGGATAACTCTAGGTATACACTATTGGTATACAAAAGGAGGCACAGTGAAAGCATTAACAACAAAACAAAAGACAGTTCTCGGTTGGATAGAAGATTCTGTCCAAAAAACTGGCCAAGCCCCGACGGTTCGTGAGCTACAAGAGAGGCTTGGTTGCTCATCCCCTATGGGTGCGGTATCTCATCTTAACGCTCTTGAGGCAAAAGGATATATTACCAAAGTTGATGGCAAGGCAAGAGGTTTAATACTTAATACCGGCGATGATATCAAATCAAATGATGATATCATACAAGTTCCGCTAGTTGGTAATGTAGCCTGCGGTATGCCTATCTGGGCTGAGGAAATGGTAGAAGAGATTATCCCCCTACCCAAGGCATTTGTACATTATACTTCAGATGTTTTTATGCTACGTGCCCAAGGCGATTCTATGAATATGGGCGGAATCGATGATGGCGACTACGTAATCTTTCATAAACAAAACAGTGCTGACGAGGGAGATAAAGTAGTTGTCCTGATGGGTAGTGAGGCAACAGTTAAAAAATATCGAATAGAAAAAGACAAAAAACGAGTGGTTTTCCAACCCATGAGTGATAATCCTAATCATGCACCGATTATACCCGAGCTTGGCACATTTATGATTCAAGGTAAGGTTATCGGCGTAGTAAAGAATAATTTCTAAGATTATGGAAAAATTTCACGCACTCGTAATTATAAATAGTTTGACTAAGGCAGAAATATTTTCTGATTATAAATTATTAAGCAAGAAAACTGACGGAAGTTGGTTAATTTTTAAACTAGAACTAAATAATGATAACATTGATAGATTTATCAAAGATATTCAGAGGAATCTAAAAGAAGACCAGGGCTGGTATACACATCTCTACAATCAAGATGGAAGTAAATTGATAATTATCTTTAAGAACAAAGTCTTCCATACAAATTCATTAAGAGATAATTGGCAAGATGCTATAAAATATGGCGTATCTATTAGAATCCCAATAGAGCAGCTTGATTTTCGTCCAAATAACTTTGAAAACGAAAAATATTAGGGGGATTTATAAATGAACAAAAAAATTTCATGTAAGCCAATAACTCAAGAAGATCCATTCGGTTGCGGGGTAGCTTGTACTGCACTCTTGTTAGATCAATCTTATCAAGAAACAATAAAAATGTTTAATATCAAAAAAATTGAGAATTATGGTTGCGATTGCCCCGATATATCAAAAGTTCTGAATAAGAACGGACTGGCATATAAATGGAAAAAATATACAACAGGTTTGATACCAAGCTTTTCTGTAGTCTACCTTGGGCCAAATGACTATTACCAGGTCGGTCATTGGCTTGTCAAGTACAATGATACTTGGATGAATCCATGGGTTTCTGGCAAGACCATAAAAGAAGCTGAAGCAGGGATGGTAAATAATTTATTAGGCAAAATAACATATATAGTTTACCCATATAATAAAGAATAAGGAGAAAAGATGACAACCAAAGAAACAAAAGCTGAGAAACAGGCAAGCAATACGGAGAGAATGGACAATATACAGACAGCAGTAGACGCGATAGAAAAACAATTCGGTAAAGGCTCGATTATGAAGCTTGGAGAGGCTGGTAACTGCCACGTTGAAACAATTTCTACAGGTTCGCTATCACTGGATCTAGCACTCGGAGGCGGAGTGCCTAAAGGAAGAATTATCGAAATATACGGACCTGAGTCTTCTGGCAAAACCACCTTAGCTTATCATGTAGTAGCGGAAGCTCAGAGAAATGGCGGTATTGCTGCCTTTATCGACGCAGAGCATGCTCTGGATCCTGATTATGCTAAAAATATTGGAGTTGATATCGATAAACTCTTAATTTCGCAACCAGATACTGGCGAGCAGGCCTTAGAAATTGCCGAAACCCTGGTCCGATCCAATTCTATTGATGTTTTGGTTATAGACTCAGTCGCAGCACTAGTACCGCGAGCTGAAATAGAAGGTGATATGGGCGACTCCCATATGGGCCTTCAGGCAAGATTGATGTCTCAAGCTTTAAGAAAAATGACTGGAGCTATATCTAAATCAAATACCGTCGTAATATTTATTAACCAAATACGTATGAAAATAGGAGTTATGTTTGGCAATCCAGAGACGACTTCTGGTGGACAGGCCTTGAAGTTTTTTTCTTCTGTAAGAATGGACATACGCCGTAGTGAGCAGCTAAAAGATGGTGACAACGTTATCGGCAACCGTGTAAAAGTCAAAGTTGTAAAAAATAAAGTAGCACCGCCATTCAGAGTTGCCGAGTTTGATATTATGTACAACGAGGGAATAGCTAGAACTGGCGAGATTATAGACTTGGGGGTAAAGTACGGTTTGGTTGGAAAGGCAGGGTCCTGGTATGAATATAAAGAAGAAAAAATCGGACAAGGCCGTGAAGCAGCGAAGCAGTATTTAAAAGATAACCCGAAAATATGTTCCGAAATTGAAAAGCAAGTCAGAATAGCAGCTGTTTCAAAGTAGATACGGAGTCTCATAAAATGAAGATAACATCGCTTGAGCCACAGGCTCATACGAAAAACCGCTTTAATATGTATGTGGATGGTAAATTTCATTCAGGTTTGCTAATTTCTACTGCGGCTTCTTTGGGACTTTATGAGAATAAAGAGGTAACGGCCTTTGAGATAGCTAATATTGACGTAGAAGAAGAATATCAGAAGTGTATGACTTCTGCCTTGCTATTAGCATCTAGAAGAATGCAATCTGAAAAAGAATATTGGCAAAAACTTGGAAGGCGCTATGACAAGGCAGTAATTGGTACCTGCTTAGATAGATTGCGAGTACTTGGTTATGCAGACGACAAGCATTTTGCAGAGATGTGGGTAAGAGAAAGATCTCTTAACCGAGGAGTGGTGTTATTGAGGCAGGAGCTGACTCAAAAAGGAGTAGACAAACATATCGTTGAAGATTGTTTGGGCGATATTGCAGACGATTTTACTATAGAAAGTGCTAAGTCATTGGCTTTGCGAAGATATAAACCGCAAATCGCCAGAAAAGAAAATTTTGCAAAAATAGTCGGATATTTGAACCGCCGAGGTTATAGTTACGATACGGCAAAATCTGTATTTAATATAATTGATAAGACCACTGACTAGCAGTGGTCTTATCGTGTGCTTCCGCGATATTATTGATTTTGAATGCTGAGCACCTTGTAGGTAAACGCAAACGCGGCTCCCCACATGAGTAATGGTAACATCCTACCTCCTCTACGCATTTCAGCGTGTTAGTATTATAGGCTCAGGAGCCCTATTTGTCAATCGATTTATCCTGTTAAATTCATACTAAAAGCCTTAGCAAAGGGAAAATAGATTTGTGCATAACTTCTCAAATTAAACATTATTTATAATCTTATCCTTTACAACACTCTTATCTTGTGCTAAAATCTGATAGCAAATAAGAAGGATTTAGGTCAATGCCAATCACAAAATCAGCCATTAAGGCAATGAAACAAAGCCGTAAGGCGAACGATCGTAATAAAGTAGTTAAGG
Source organism: bacterium (assembly GCA_037129835.1). Classification (GTDB taxonomy): domain Bacteria; phylum Patescibacteriota; class CPR2; order UBA1875; family CAIMLA01; genus JBAXUE01. The sequence goes on from JBAXUE010000003.1 coordinate 100,523, forward strand.
CAGATTATAAAGCTAAGGTCAAGGCTGTCAAAAAAGAATCAGCCGGTGACTCAAAAAATCTAGGCAAGCTAGCTTCTCTTGCGGTTCAGTCTTTAGACAAAGCTGCTAAAAACGGAGTTATCCATAAAAGAACCGCGGCAAGAAAGAAATCCAGGCTTGCTAAGGCACTTGAGAGAACTACAGGTAAATCGATAGAGCTAAATTCTATTAAAGAGCCGGTTTCTCTAGCTAAACCAAAGGTTTCTGCAAAATCAAAAACTACTCCCAAGAAAACTATAAAAAAAGAGGCTTAGGCCTCTTTTTTACTTAAACGAATTACCAGACGCTCTAGTAAAGTGGTAGGATCTCCAAAGCCTTGCTTTATCATCGAATCTGTTTTCAATACAGCTTCGTGCATAGTTAGTAATTGGGGCATAGTGAAATAACGAATTTGGCCAAGAGATTTTTGTACAACGAACTGGTGAAGTTTAGTCCTAGATTGTATTTCGAATTCGTTTAATCTGTGTTCGTGGAGATCTCTCACCAATAATAAGTTGCGAACCTGCCCCCCTATCATGCCAAGTATCCCAAGTGGCTCCTCGCCAATACTTAGAAGTTTTTCTAAATGATACAGCGCTTTTTTACTATTCTTACTCGATATTGCATCTGTGAGGTCAAAAATACGGTTAAAATACCCGGCGTCTACCAATAGATCCACGTTAATAGTTGAAATGTTGGGATTATAAGCTATAAGTTTATCTATTTCATTATTGACTGAGTTTAGATCAGTGCCGCAGGCAAACTGTAGATTGCGGGCAGTAAGCTCGTCAATTGTACCGCTTTTTTCCAATACTCGTTTTTTTATATACGAGACTATATCTGCGACACTCATTGGTTTAAATTCATGTATTTCGCCAAATTTACTAATATTTTTATATATTTTCAGTCTTTTGTCTGGTGTGTCATTATCTATAATAACTATATCGGTAAAATCGGGAACATTTTCGAGCCATGTTGCAAAAGTGTCTAAAAAATTCTTATCCTTAGACTTAAAAACGCCTTCTAATACAATCATTCGGCGGTCAGATAAGAAGGGTAACGATGATGCTTCTAAAATAATCTTTCCTACTTCGAAAGTATTCCGGTGAAAGGTGAGATTTATACTATCATTTACGAAACCCAGTTTTTCCTTTAATCCAGAATAAAAACGGTCACGTCCATATTTGTCTTCTCCAAAAAGTAGATATATCATTATCTTTGGCACCTTGGGCAATAGTGTGTACCCCTACCTGCTAGTTTTATTTTTTCGATTGTCCCACCGCAGTGGTATGGGCACATCTCGCCTTCTTTATGATAGACATTCAGATAATTTTGCATGCCACCCTTTTCTCCAAATACATTTAAATAATCACTGTCCGTTGTTCCGCCTTTCGATATTGAGAAGGCTAAGATATCAGATATATTAGTTGACAACAAGTTCCATTCTGTCGGAGATACTTTTGATATCACTCTTTCGGGATTAATTTTACTTTTAAATAGAGCCTCATCAGCATAAATATTGCCCACCCCTGCTATAACTCCTTGGTCCATGATAAACTTTTTTATTTGCGATTTTGGCGACCTCTTGGCCCGCTCTATAAGGTAGTTGGTATCTATTGATGGATACGCTTCAGGGCCGAATTTAGAAAAATAATTATTATATCCATCTTGATTCACTACCCTGCACCAGCCAAACTTTCTTAAATCATTAAAATATAATTTCTTATCTTTTCCAAAAGAGAAAATGACGCGGGTATGTTTACTAGGGAGTTTTTCGTGCCATTCGTGTGAAGCATGACCACCAGCAAGTCGGGTTCCATGGTTGATATATATAAGTTGACCAGTCATCTTGAGATGGATAAGCAAACATAGTTTGTTTTCGAAGGATATAATTATAGTCTTAGCTCGTCTCCCGACTGAAGAAATTTTAATATTTGCAATCTTCCTTCCGTCGTCAGTAAATGAACCGTAATTAAGTACTTCAATATCGGTTATCTTTTCTCCCGAGATAACTTTGTTTAGTTGCTTTACAATTGTTTCTACTTCAGGAAGTTCTGGCATAGCATCTTTCTTACGTTTACGGGTATTATTCCGTAATTTGTTTTGCAGATTCGCTTTTTATTTCTTTTTCCATCCTTCTATGGGACGGGAATTTTATAATCTCTGCTTGTTTTTTTCTGGGTCCAAAAACAATAGTTCTTATTAAGATACGAAAACCTTTTGGCCACATAAAAAAAGCGTATCTGAAAATACCATTAAGTTCCCATTTGTCATTCATGGATTGAGTTTGTGAATCTAAAATAGCTTCTTTTAAGTCACTTGCTGTTTGGCCTTCAAAAATTGTGAAGCCTTTTCCTATAGATTCTAAAATATGGGCATCACTTCCGCCAACTTCAGCTTCGAAAAGAAGTAACTGATTAATGTACTTGGCTTTTAGATTTTCTTGTTCATAGGTAGGGATTCCGTTAACTGTTTCAATACCATCGAGGCCGTTTTTTTCCTTAATTAAACCGGCCGCACCGATCCCTTTAGCCGCGTAGACCTTATTACTGTTAAACCTAGTGGTGAGAAACGGGTGAGCTGCGATGGCAATTCCGCCTTGTTTGTGGATATTCTTAATTACTTCATGGGCTGGCTGCAAAGGTTCTATTTTTTCATTTATATAAAGTGCAAGGATGTGACCTTCATTTGATGATACTTCTTCCCCCACAACTAGGTCAAAACGATATTTTTTTTTCGCCATTAATTCTTTGGCATATATGGCACCATTGATTGTATCATGGTCAGTTATAGCGATAACGCAAAAGTCTGTTTCGTTTTCGACATATTCTAATATTTCTTCTATTGACGGTTTTCCATCCGAGAAGTTGCTGTGTATATGGAGATCAGCTTTACCAAGATGAGGAAACTGCTTGTGAATCTGTTTTTTAAATCTAACCATATGTAGATTATAGCATTTTATACTCGCTTAAAAAATACTGATTGCTACGAAAATGTCGGCAATAACGTGTGTTACTATGGCCGGCAGCAAACTTTTGTATTTTTTTGTCATGTAACCCCAAGCCAAACCAAGGAAAAAGGTTAGTCCTACGAAAAGCCAAAGATTACTGCTCATGGGGTTAAAAACATGAATAAGCGCGAAGGCAGTGGCTTGAAAGAAGTTAGCGAACCAAAAACCATATTTTCTAGTGAACATCTCGAGACCGATACCTCGAAAAAAAACTTCTTCTACAAAGGCATTACTAACTGCGTATAAAATAAATATAGGAAAGTTGGTTAGATAAAAAATCAGGGTGAAAGAGGCGCTTTTTAAAAAGAAGGGGTATAGAATTACACCAAGAATCGTAAAAATAAAGGTTCCCCAAAAAGTAAAAAGAAAGAGATTTTTGTTATTTTTGAAACCTAAGTATATGTCCTCTCCGTCCAAGCCTATATTTTGCGAGAGAAAGAATATCAATGGTAATATCACGGCTACTCTGATGAGCCCCCACAATATAAGATAGCTAGGCTGTATCATTGACACGAGGTCTTGGTGGAAAACAAGCTTGCTCGCTGCCATACTGAGCGGATATTGTAATAATATGAGCAGATATATGATGGATAAAAAAATCCATCTAGTGTTATGAACGAGTAAATTATTTTTGTGCGTTTTTTGAAGCATATTCACCCGCTATTTTACCACTTGACCAAGCCCATTGTAAGTTATAACCCCCAGAGTCTCCATCTATATCCAAAATTTCCCCCGCAAAATACAATTTCGGGATTATTCTTGATTGTAGTGTTCCGTCTATATCGGAGAGAGGTATGCCGCCAGATGTTACCTGTGCTTCTTTTAGAGGACGGACAGATTTTACTGTCAGGCTAAAAAATTTGATGTTATTAATAATCGTTAATCTCTGGATTCTTGAAATTTCTGAAGCGTTTTGATTATCTTTTAGTTTTGAAATACTAGCGATAAGCTCGGCGACACTTTTTGGCAGAACGCCAGCGATAATATTTCCTGCTGATTTTTTCGGGTACTTTTCAATTTGTTCTAATAACATTTTATCAAGTTCTTCCTCGGACATATTCGGTATTAGATCAATAGATAACTTAATTACTTCTTTACCAATCTTGGGTGCAACTATCCCGGCGATACTCATAGCGGCGGGTCCAGAAATCCCGAAATGAGTAAAAATAATGTCACCAGACCTTTGTATTAAAGGTTCATCCCTTACGGTTGCAGATATTGTTACTGGAAACTTAACGCCCATTATTTTTGATATAAATGATTCCTCTATTTCTATTGGTGTAAGAGCTGCATATATTTCAGTAATATTGTGCCCTAGTTTTTTGGCCCAAAATAAACCATCACCGCTTGAACCAAATTGGTGTGCTGCCCTTCCACCAGTCGCTAGTATTAATGTTTTTGATTCGAATTTCGTTCCATTTTCAAGAAATACAACGTAATTATCTGTAACTTCAATATTCTTAACAGTTGAATCGAGTAAAACTTTTACGCCGCAATGTTTAAGTTCTTCTGATAGTGACGTTACAATAGTACTTGCCTGATTCGTAGCTGGGAAAATTCTGCCCCTATCCTCTTTTTTTGTAACTACACCTAGGCCGTTAAAATATTTGATGGTTTGAATTTGGTTAAATCTGCCGATTATATCCATCGAAATATTTGACACACTGCCATGATAATTATCAGCTGAGATAGTTTCGTTTGTTAAATTACAACGACCATTGCCAGTTGCTAGTATCTTTCTGCCTATCAAATTATTTTTTTCGATTAATAAGACTTTTGAGCCGGAGTTTGCTGCCGCAATCGCTGCGAAAATACCGGAGGGGCCAGAACCAATTACTATTACATCCCGCATATTGGACATTATTAACGATAGTTTCCGAATTGCAGAGGCATTTCTAGGTCGCTAGAGTTGAGTAACTGCATAATTTCTTGTAGTTCATTTTTTGACTTGGATGAGACTCTAATTTCCTCACCTTGTATGGATGGCTTTGCTTTAGGAAATGAATCTCTGATATTTTTAGAGATTTTTTTTGCATCCTCACTATTAAGTCCGCTTCTGAGGGTAATTTTTTTACGAATTGTGTTTCCTGTTGCGTTTTCTTCAGGTGTCGATTTATCCAAGACTTTTAAACTAAGCTCTCTTTTAACCATTTTTGATTCGATAATATCAATGATCGATTGGAGCTTGTAATCACTTTCAGTATGAATGGTGATTAGATTTTCTTTTTCTGAATAGTCTATATCGGCAAGAACTCCTTTGAAGTCAAATCTCCCGATAATTTCCTTTTTACTTTGGTTAATTGCGTTTGCCATTTCTTGATGGTCGAAATCGCATGTTATATCAAATGAATAGTCGCTGGCCATAGTAAACTCCTTATTTAATAGTCATTCCTTTTACAAATTCTCTGGTAGTATTTTCGTTTGCCTTTCCTAGAAAGCCCACCGATTGGTCGTTATAGGTTGCCTGGACAGATCCGCCATCATTTGTGGTAATCTTGATAGTTTCATTCGCCTTATATGTCTGAGAAACTCCAGCTAACATGATAATAGCTTTTTCGGTAACTTTTTTACCATCAATGTCCACCTGTAATGACGCCGATCTGGGCCCAATAGTCACCTTCACTTCGAAGGCGCCTGGCGCAGGCGTTGCAGCTCCGATGTACTGTGACACTACAGTTCGGTCTACTTGATTAGTTCTACCTAGCTTGTTTAGTGCCTTTACTTTAATAATATTGACCCCGGTTTGTAAGTTTACTTTTTCTTTAAAACTACCATTCTGACCTATACCGACCTCGACTTCGTTAATTAGAAGGGTAGAGCCGGGTGATGTTTCTCCGGCTACAACTACGGAGTTGTCTGATGTAGTAAAATCGTCTGCAGGTCCAGATATGGATAATATCGGAGGAGAAGTTAATATATTAACTTGCCACCCAATGTAACTAAAGATCAGAAGAAAGAAAAGTGTTATTAAAAAAATAGTAATAGTTTTAGGTGTTATCACCAACTTGGGCGTATTCAATACCTTTCCAGAAGGTTTATTTTTTATATTTTTTGCACTTTCTTCTAGGCCTCTTTCCCTTTCATATAATCTGATGACCTTGTCGGGATCAAGGCCCAGAAAGGTTGAATAATTTGAAATAAACCCGCGAACGTAGACGTCAGGAGGAAGTCCAGTGTAGTTCCCACTTTCTATTGCATCGATATGTTTTGCCCTGATTCTGATAGCCTTTTCGACATCTCTAATATCTAAACCAAGAGAGATTCTTTTTTTTGCTAGTTTTTCTCCTAGTCCCTCTTTTTGAGGTAAGGTTTTACGGGTGAACTTAACAGCTGCTGTCATTACATTTCTCCGTCTGAGAGCTCACTCATGTCATCAATAAGTACATCTCTAGGCCTTGCACCATCTTGAGGACCGACCACACCCCTGTCTTCAAGTATGTCTAGTAGTCTTGCGGCACGAGCATAGCCAACGCGAAGTCTTCGTTGTAATAGAGAGGCTGATGCTTTACCGGCTCTAATAACGCAGTCTGCGGCATCATAAAAAAGTTCATCATCTATATCTCCTATTTCTCCACTCCGGTTTGCCTTTGCGTTTTGTAAAGTAATTTCTTCATTATATTCGGGCTCTGCTTGTTGTTTCACAAACTCCGTTACCATTTTGACTTCTTCTTCAGATACATAAGCACCTTGAACACGTTTTGGTTTGGAAAGTTCTGCAGAAAGAAAGAGCATATCTCCCATACCGAGAAGTTTTTCGGCGCCGCCTTGATCCAAAATAGTACGAGAATCTGCGTTGGCAGCAACAGAAAAAGCAATCCTTGTCGGAATGTTTGCTTTTATTAGCCCAGTAATAACATCTACTGATGGCCTTTGAGTGGCTACTATCAAGTGTATTCCTACAGCTCTAGCCATTTGCGCAATACGACAGATTAGAGCTTCCGCCTCATTTGCAGACGCCATCATCAGATCGTTAAGTTCGTCTATTACTATAACGATATACGGCATGCCGTCTTTGCCTTTAATGGTATTGAACTCTTCAATATTCCTTTTTCCTGCATCTTGAAGCACGTGGTATCTTCTTTCCATTTCAGCTACCGACCATTTTAGGGCGCTAATTGTTTTGTCTGGGTCAACTATAACTGGAGTTAAAAGGTGTGGAATATTGTTGTATAGCGACAGTTCGACTCTTTTTGGGTCTACCAGTATCAACCGAAGTTCCCTTGGCGTATTTTGGTAAAGAAGACTCATTAATAATGAATTGATACAGACGGATTTGCCAGAACCTGTTGATCCTGCGACTAAGAGGTGTGGCATCTTTGTTATATCGGCTATCTGAGGATGCCCAGCGACATCAAGCCCGAGAACTACTGATAATTTTGATTTTCTGTTTTTAAATGTCTCGGAGGATAAGATATTTCTCATTCTTACAATCTGAGCAGTTTTATTTGGGATTTCCACCCCAACAAGGCTTTTGCCCGGAATTGGTGCTTCGATACGGATGGGATGAGCTGCAAGAGAGAGGGCTAAGTTTTTGTCTAGCCCAGTGATTTTTTCGAGTTTAACTCCCTCGCTGGGTTTTAGTGTATATTGAGTTACCGTTGGTCCCACGTTGACATCACCCATCCCAACCTCGATTCCGAAGTTTGATAGAGTTTTTTGAATAGTGGCTGCGTTTTCTCGTACATTTCCGCTATCAGCCCTCGTTGTCATTTCTTCAAATAAACTAAGAGGAGGTAATTTCCAACCAGAAGTATCTACTGTTGTGGCTACTGGTTGCTCTGCTTTTTCTTTCTCTAATTGATTCTTTTTAAAATCAGCTAAACTGGTTTTTGGGGCTGAGACTGTTTCGTGAATTTTAATATCATTTTTTGCATCTGTATTTTTTTCATCGTCTTTATTGAAAACATTTTTAATATTTTTAATCGGAGTATTTGTTGCTAGTAGCATGCCAATAACCGCAAGGGCTATCAATAGTACAAACGAAACTGGAGCGTTGAAAATGAGCAGTAATAGTTTTTGAATGTACTCACCGATTAAGCCGCCTCTATCCCCAAGCATTGCGACTTGGTGTGCTGTAAGAGGAGAGACAAAAATGTGGAAAATACCCGAGAAGGCGAAAACTGATAATATAATTCCAATAATGGTAGCCGGAGTGATTTCATATTCATCTGGGTTAAAAAGACTGTAACCTACGCCTAATAATATTATCGGTAGTACAAAAACAGTCCAACCGAAAGTCAGTCTGAGATATTGGTTCATATATCCACCAAAAGGACCACCAAAATTAAGCGAACTCACCAGTATAAGAAATGACAATACAAAAAGAACAACCGCTAGTATTTGATTTCTAACATAAGGATCTATGCTAGAAAATGTGCTGGCCTGTTCTTTGTTTGATTTTCTGTTTGAGGAGCCTTTTGGTCTCCCTGGTTTTCTGTGTCGTGCCATTTTATACCTTTAAAAACGAGTTTATTATAGCATTGTTTGTGTATAATATGAATATATAAATAAGGAGCTTCTCTAATGACAGTATCCAAGATATTGTGTAAAATATATTTATATGGATAATAATATATTTAAAGCCTATGATATTCGTGGCATTTATCCGACAGAAATAAACGCTGCAGATGTAAAAAATATAGCAATGGCCTATGCTGATTGGCTGAAACCTAGACGCATAGCACTTGGCCGGGATGTTCGCTTATCAGGAGAAGAACTCTGGAAGGCTGCTGCAGATGGGCTAATAGAGATGGGCGTAGAAGTGGTTGATATTGGCGTGATTTCTACAGATATGTTATATTTTGCTGTCGCAAACTACAACCTTGATGGCGGTATTACAATTTCGGCATCGCACAATGCTGGTAATTTTAATGGTATGAAGTTCGTCAAGGAGCGTTCAAGACCGATATCTATTGATACCGGTCTTGCCGAAATACGAGACAGGGCAATTTTTGGGAAATTTGAAGCCCATAAACAAACTGGTAAAATAGTAAAAAAAGATATTATAAACGATTATGTCGAAAAAATGACTTCCTTTGTTGATAGGTCCGAAATAAGATCCCTTAAAGTGGTGGTCAATCCGAATTTTGGCTCAGCGGGTGATGTAATCCAAAGGGTAGCAAATTATTATGGTATAGAGCTTGTAAAAATTAATTTTGAGCCAAATGGAAACTTTCCTAAGGGTAAGCCCGACCCCACAAAAACAGAGAATAGAAGCGAAACGGCTGCGCTAGTTAAGTCTAGCGGAGTTGATTTTGGGGTTACATGGGATGCGGATGCAGATCGTTGTTTCTTTTTTGATGAAAAAGGTAATTTTATCCTGCCGTATTATGCTACGGGAAATTTCATTGACTATTTTCTCAGGGGTCAGCCGGGCCAAACGATTATTATCGATCCTAGGCTTCGTTGGCTTTCCGCATATTTAGTAGGGAAAAAACAAGGAAAACTTATAATAAATAAATCCGGACACTCATTCATAAAAGAACGGATGAGAAAAGAAAATGCAATATTCGGTGCTGAAGCTAGTGCTCATTATTATTTTAGAGATCTTTGGTATACAGACAACGGTATTTTACCATTTATTCTTATGCTTAAGACCGTTTCAAGCTCTGCCTTACCCCTCTCTGCAGTAATTAAAAAATACCAGCATAGCTATTTTGCGCTTGAAGAACAGAATTATATTGTGGATAGCGTTGAAGAAACAATAAAGAAAGTAAAACATGCATTTCCAAGCGACAATACAGATGATATAGATGGTTATTCGGCAGAGTTTATAGATTGGAGAATGAATTTAAGAGGTTCTAATACGGAGCTGCTAATACGGCTTAATATTGAAGCCACAAATAAAGAAATTGCTTTTAATCGGCTTAAGATATTAGAGGAGGTTATAGGTGGGGAAAAAGCTTAAAGAAAAAAAAGCAGAAAAGTACCAAGAAGGTTTCATTAAGGGGAAAAAGGTATTTTTAATAGGAATTCTGCCCGTAATTATTATGTTTGTTATTTTTGGTGGGATTGCTTGGATTGTGACTAACTACTACTATGAGAAGCCCGTGAATAATGACTCTGGAGATGCTGGAATTTGTAATACCGTCAGGAAACAGTACCCATCTAGTTTGGGCAAGGACTTTCCTTGTGAGGTAACAGATAGCGGTGACTACTGGTTAGTTACTTTTACACAAAATGCGAATGCGAATTCAATACCAGCGTATATGACATTTAAGGTTCAAAAATCTAGTAAAGCCGTCACTCCTGCTATTGATATCAACAATCCTAATAAATAGACTATATTATAACAGTACTTCGTGTTAATATTTGCGAACCAGAAATATTCTGGCCTGTTCCATGACAACTGATAGGAGGAAGCGATGGAAGGCTATTACCGTGTAGTAGATAAGCGTGGCAATGTCCATGAATATGACACACGAGTAAGTGGTTTGGATGATGGCTTCCTTCTTTTTTCTAAGGAAGAAGAAGTAGCCTATTTGGGCTCTGGTGGTTTCGTTGTTGGCCAAAAGGTGAAAGATATCACGTATTTTGGCTCCATAGCACACCACCTCGTAACGCTAGAAACATCTGGCCAAATCGTTACTGTCACATGTCATCCTGCGAAATTGAGCATAGTCTGTCCTGACTGGCAAATGCCGAAAAGAACAAATGACATTAGGCTGGATCGCTCACTAGCCATCTCGGTAAAACGCGTACTCGAAGGCAGCGCAAGGCCGAGAGACTTCGGAATTATAGAAGCAACTAAGCGCTTTGTCCGAGTAACGACGTTGAGACTTCGACAGGGACAGGATGGGGTGTCGGTTTAATATCGCACCCCTTCTTCAATATTTAAGGTAGAATATACTTATGAAAAATATTTTATTAATTGATAAACAGGCTGGTTGGACAAGCTTTGATGTGGTGGCGAAGATTCGTAATGCTGTAAATCAAATAAATAAAAATCAGGGTTTACCGAAAACAAAACATGGAGTGAAGGTCGGACACGCTGGAACGCTAGACCCCTTTGCAACAGGTTTATTGATAGTTTTGGTTGGTAAAGAAACCACTGCCAAGCAAGAGATGTTTATGAAGCAAGATAAAGAATATCAAGCGACGCTTAGGCTTGGGTTCACTAGCAGTACTGGAGACCCAGAGGGGGATATTACGTCATTTATTCCGTTGGCATCTCTGGTTCCTGAATCAAGTTCAGGACAGACTCCAGCCCAGGGATCTATCCTGTCTTCCGAAGGAGATCCTCGCGTTCGCAAGGATGACAAGCCATTTTTAGAAGATATAGAGGGTGTGTTACAGACATTTCTTGGCGAAATAGAGCAAATCCCCCCCATTTATAGCGCAATTAAGATAGATGGCAAACGAGCATACAAGCTTGCTAGGGCTGGGGAAAAAGTTGTAATGAAACCACGGCTAGTGAATATTCTGAAACTAAAGATAGACAAATACGCATACCCAGAACTGCGAGTCACTGTTAAATGTTCTTCGGGGACATACATCAGAAGCTTGGCAGAAGATATTGGTAAGACACTTGGTTGCGGTGCCTATTTGACTGAACTCAGGCGTACAAAGATCGGCCACTACTCGATAGCAGATGCCGTAACTGTTGAGGCTGCTTTGAAAACCCTTGTTAATCCATTGAATAATGCACCTGATTGTAGTATAATTGATGCATAATTAAGTAACACCCACCATGAGGCTGAATCCGTCGATCGCCGGACAGGCTTCGGGTCGGGCAAGAAGGAAGAAACGTGTCAATCAAAAAAGAAGAAAAAGAACAGATAGTAAAAGAAGTAGGTAGAAGTGATAAAGACACTGGTTCGCCAGAAGTTCAAGTAGCTATTTTTACTGAAAAAATCAAGCAACTTACGGACCATTTAAAGACTCATAAAAAGGATGAACATTCTAGGCGTGGTCTTTTAAAAATGGTAGGTAAAAGACGTAGGCTCCTCGACTATTTATCGCGAAAAAACAAAGAAGTTTACGAAGCTTTAGTCAAAAAACTAGGTCTTCGCAAATAATTAGCTAATACCGGCCCCAAGGGGCCGCAATTAGTTCATTAAACAATTGAATAGGAATCAGAGACAGGAAGTCGCATATGCGGTCGATTTGACTTCTTCCCCTGACTCCTATTCTATAAAAGAAAGGAGCATTATGAGCTCAAACAAAGTTTCGACATACGAAACGGATTTTAACGGTACCAAAATGGTCTTCGAGACCGGAAAAATGGGTTTACTTGCTGATGGCGCAGTTGTTATTAAATATAACGACTCTGTTGTTCTCGCTACTGTAGTAATAAATAATAAGGTAAGAGATAAGCAAGATTTTTTTCCTCTATCGGTAGAATTCCAGGATAAATGGTCTGCAACAGGGAAAATAAGTGGTTCCAGATTTATTAAAAGAGAAGGCCGACCTTCTGAATTAGCAGTTTTGCGTTCAAGAATGATAGATAGACCAATCCGACCAATGTTTCCTAAGGGATATCTTAATGAAGTTCAAATTATTATTTCACCATTGTCGCTCGATCTTACTATAGATCCTGCGGTCTTGGGTCTAAATGCTGCTTCAGCTGCATTAATGCTAACTGGAGCACCCTTCGAAGGACCACTAGCAGCAGTGAGAATTGGTCAGATAGAAGGTGAATTTGTCGTAAATCCAACAGAAGAGCAAGAAATAGCTTCTGACCTCGACTTACTGGTGGCTGGTTCAGAAGAGGCGATAACTATGATTGAAGGCGAAGCAAAAGAATTATCAGAAGAAAGAATTGCCGAAGCACTAGAGCTAGCACACAAGGCCATCCAAAATAGTATCAAGACTCAAAAAGAAATGGTTAAAGCTCTTTCGGTAGAGAAAATGAAGTTTTCAGTTCAACTGCCTGATGAGGATGTCTATAAAGATGTTTCCAAGTATTTATCAGACAAGCTGGGAGACTCTATTCGACATAAAGACAAAATAGCAAGAAATCTCATAATATCCGACCTTGAAGATATGGTTCAAATAGAATTTGATGAAAAGTATGAAGACTATCAGATCTCAGAAGCTTTTGAGAAAGTTATCAAGTCAGAAGTAAGGCGTTCAGTCCTCGAGGACGGCATTAGACCCGATCACCGCAAGATGGACCAAGTTAGAGACCTATCTTCTGAAGTCGGTATTTTACCGAGAACACACGGTTCAGGCTTATTCCAAAGAGGTCAGACACAGGTACTGTCTATTGTTACTTTGGCATCACCTTCGAAGGCACAAATCGTAGAAAGCATGGACCAAGACTTTAGTAAACGTTATATGCACCACTATATGGATACACCTGCTAGCTATGGCGACACTGGACGTATTGGCGCTGGACGACGAGCAATAGGTCATGGTTTTCTCGCAGAAAAAGCACTTGAGGCCGTACTTCCAGATGAAAAAGATTTTCCATACACTATTAGAGTTGTTTCAGAAATACTAAGCTGTAATGGCTCTAGCTCTATGGGTTCAGTTTGTGGCTCTTCGCTGGCTTTGATGGACGCCGGTGTCCCTATTAAGTCGCAAATAGCAGGTATTGCTATTGGTTTAATGTCTACGGACGGTGATTTGTCGCAAAAATATGAAATTCTTACCGACATACAAGGAGCCGAGGACTTTGCTGGAGATATGGATTTCAAGCTTGCCGGTAGCAGAAAAGGTATAACAGCAATACAAATGGATATCAAGGTTAAGGGGCTTACGCTTGATTTCTTAAAGGAAGTTATGAAACGTGCTACCACTGCAAAGTTGGAAATTTTGGATGTTATGGATGCAGCTATCGGAGCCCCCAAAAAAGATTTATCTAAATACGCTCCTAGACTTACTTCATTCCAGATTAATCCTGAAAAAATCCGTGAAGTTATTGGTAAAGGTGGCGAAGTAATTAATAAAATTATCGCAGAGACTGGTGTAGAGATTGATATCGAAGACGATGGTACTGTAGTAGTAGCAGCAGTTGACGGGGAAGCTGCAGATAAAGCGGTTGCTTGGATCAAATCCATTATTGCCGAACCAGAAGTCGGTAAAATATATGACGGAAGAGTCGTAAAGCTTATGGACTTCGGTGCTTTTGTAGAATTTATGCCAGGCAAAGAAGGTCTAGTCCACGTTTCTCAAATATCAAATGATCGTGTTGAAAAAGTTTCCGATGTACTCAAAGAGGGGCAAGAAGTAAAGGTGAAACTTACTGAGATAGACTCACAAGGTAGAAAAAATCTTTCGATTAAGGCAGCATTGCCAAAAGATTAATGGGTAGATAATAATATATCTTAAACGTATCTTACGTATTTAATTGCTAGCTTGAGAGTTAAAAAAGAGGCCGAAAGGCCTCTTTTTTGTTATAATAAGAAAAAGGATAGCATATGAATGAACGTCCGCAAACACCAAGTGAAGTAATAGAAAGCTTCCAGAAAACCTTCCCAGGGACAAAAGAAAAGGATATTCGGGAGGTTATTACAGCGCATGCGAGTAATATTGCCAGTCAAGAAGGCCGCGAGGTCGCTATTAAGGACTATCGAGCCATCTTGAAGGCATATGCTGACGGTTTGAAATCTAATCCATATTTATTAAAAGAGGTTTTTGATACTGCGTATATGAGTATCAAATTTGATGAGTTGTTGGGACCCGAGAACGCAAGTAGATTTGGCGATAGGGTAAAATATTTAGTTGCCCAAAAAAACAGCAACAACATTACAGAAATTATAATTAAGTGTATCACCGAATCGGACAGTACAGATGAATCGGAATTAATAATGTCGATATATGACGAGATAGATAAACAGGTGGCAGAATTGGTTACCCAGATATTTTACGACGATGAAATCAAAGAAATGTTTGATGACGACCCAGTTTTGAAAAATAAAATTAAAGAATTTGAGATAGATTCTATCAGTGGGCTACTCCGCAAAATGGTAGGTGCAGGGATAGAAATGTATAGCCAAGCCACCGCAGATAACGAGTAATGGGCAGCACTAACCATTTAGCATAATAACATTGGCAAACCTACCGGTATGTCCATTGCCGGCTCTGTGAGAGTAAAATATGTCGTTACTGCAGCAAGTACAAATATTTGAATGCTCGATATTTTCTTGTGAAACGCCGGCAATAATTAGCTGATTGTTTATTAGCCTAGGTAAGTCTATTTCGTAACAACAAGAATGTATACAGGGGCCAATTCCGACCAACAAATTATCGGGCCTACTATTATACTTTATTGTCATTTGGGTAATCGTACCACCCACTATATTTGATTCTGTTCCTTTTTTCCCCGAGTGTGCAATGCCGATGGCATTATTGATAGGATCATAGATAAATATCGATGCGCAGTCAGCAGTAACAACTAGTAATGGGACGTCGACTATTTTTGTTATTAACCCATCTGTCTCGGTGAACCCATCTTTCCAACTATTTGAGCCCTTGCCGAAGTCTTTTTGCGTAACTACTTTTATATTAGTACTGTGTGTTTGTTGCCCGCAAGTAAATGCCTTTTCCGAGACCGAAATTGCTTTTGCGAGTATTCTTCGATTATTTAGTACGATATGATTTTCATCACCAACGTGAAGGCCGACATTAAGCTCTGCAAAATTGCCTTTACTATTACCGCCCTTTCTGGTCGACACTACCGCAGTTATTTTATGCTTTTTAAATATTTTAAAATAATAAAGTGGAATGACTTTTTTTGTTTTTATTATCATAACCTTAGTATACTAGAATACCGACTTCGCGAGAATGTTAAGAACGGTTATAATGTAATTATGAAAATAGCTGTAATATCGGACATCCATGGTAATATGGCCTACCTCGGAAGAGCAAAAAAGATTATCGATGATAAAAAACTATCCTTGGTTATTTGCTGTGGCGATATGCAGGACATTGAAACATTTTCTGAGCTAGATAGTTGGAGCCAGAAAGTATATTGTTCTTTGGGCAATGCCGACTACGAAATTCGTTATAGGTTAGACATAGGAACTCTTTTAGCAAAAAAAATGGAAATATTCTTAGATTATGGGGTTTTAAATATTGATGGTTCGAAAATAGCGTTTTGTCATTATCCAAAATTTGCTAAAAAACTAGCTGAGGACGGAAGGTACGACGTCGTTTTTTATGGCCATAATCACAAGCCATGGGAAGAAAAAATCGGTAATACAGTCCTTTTGAACCCCGGTGAATTACAAGCCAGAGATGGTAAACCTACTTTTGCTATATATGATCTTAAAAATATGAGCGCTGAACTAAAGCTCCTGGTATAAATAAGTTTACAAAGCTAACATAAGGCGTATAATTATCAAGTTCCCATATTTGTGGGTCATCCTAGTGGATACTAGGATAAGGATGTCTGTCTCTGCATCAACTCAGGGACAAAGGAGGTGTGCCGGATGGCCGCTAGCATAGAGATCGTTGATGGGCCAAGTAAGTATGGACTCATCGAAAGTCTTACGGAAGGCGACAGCAGAAGTAGACACGAGGTCTACTTCAAGATTCTCGCCAAGGTACATGATGAGATCGTCGAAGACACTATCAGTGGCTGGGTTAACACACTCGGTCGTGAGGATGGTTCTTCATTCCTCTGGAACGTAAATCTCTACCTGCGAGAAGCGCCTGGGTTTATTGCAAAGCATGGAGGTTGTATTAAGTTCCAATACGATGCACGTAAGCGCAAAGGAATGGTACAACTCTAAGGCCGCGATCTGACCTGCCTCCGCCTTCTACCGCCTAATTCCAGGCGGTAGAAGGCATCTACATTGACTTTTCACGCGATATTTGATATAATTAATTTAATTTAAAAGCTCTCCAATAAATATGCAAGTGACGAAAAACCAAATTAACGATGCCAAAAGTCTAAACGAGTTAGAAAAACTTGTTGCTGTTTGTGAGCTATGTGAGTTATCAAAAACCAAAACAAACGATGTTTTTGGAGTTGGAAGGGATACAGCTGATATCTTATTTATTGGCGAAGCGCCTGGGAAAAGTGAGGATTTGCTGGGAGAACCTTTCGTAGGGGCTGCAGGTAAATTCTTAAATGAAATGCTTGAGAGTATTTGCCTCTCGAGAAAAGAAATATATATTGCAAACGTACTTAAACATCGTCCACCAAATAATAGGGACCCGCTACCCAAGGAAGCCGAGCTGTGCTGGCCCTTCTTGAGACGTCAAATAGAGCTTATTAACCCAAAGTTAATTATCTTTCTTGGGCGCCACTCGATGAATCGTTTTTTTCCAGAGTTTAAGATATCTGAAGTACATGGGAACGCATTTCGTAAAGAAATGTGGGGAAGAAATCAAGTCTTTTTGGCCTTATATCACCCTGCAGCAGCACTATATAACGGTGGGATGCGCGATACCTTGAAAAATGATTTTTCAAAAATACCTAAAATAGTCGAAGGAATCGACGAAGAATATTAATAAATAATTAAATTATTATTCGACTGAAATAGAGAAGTTCTCGACTTCGCTCGAATAAGACTCCTCTGTGTTAATACCATAGAAGGAAAAGAAGGAAAACCATAAAATATGGAAAAAGTACTCCGTAAACCCGAGAGAAAACCTCGGAAACAACCACAGAATCATCAGTCAAATCCGATGTTTCGAAAAAACAATATTAAAACAAATTCTGATGTAAACCAGAATGGCTCACAAACAAAAGATATGAAAAACGGTCTTCTCAAGATAACTCCACTCGGAGGTCTGGGTGAAGTAGGTAAAAACCTAACCGTTTATGAATATGAAAATGATATCATCATTGTCGATATGGGATTCAAATTTCCTGACAATGAGATGTTGGGTATCGATTACATCATTCCGGACATTGCCTATCTTGAAGACAAGAAAGACAAAATACGAGGTATCGTAATTACTCATGGACACGAAGATCATATTGGCGCAATACCCTATATCTGGCCTAAGCTCGGGGTGCCAATCTACGGAACAAAGCTAACCATTGGAATGATTGAATCAAAGTTATCAGAATATAGCTTTGACTATTCATCGGCTCTTAAGGTTATAGATCCAGAAAAAGATATCCTAAAGCTTGGTGGTTTTGAAGTAGAAGCCTTTCGTGTTACACACTCAATACCTGATGCGGTTGGCTATTCGATTAAAACACCACTTGGAAGAGTGATATACACCGGAGATTTTAAAATTGATCATTCACCGATGGACGGTCGAAAGATTGATTGGAATAAGCTTTCGCATTTTGCCCAAGAAGGGGTCTTATTGTTACTTTCTGATAGCACAAACGCAGAACAACCAGGATTCTCTATGAGTGAAAAATCGCTAGAACAGAGTTTTGAAGATCTTTTTGACAAAGCTACTGGTCGTATTATCGTCGCCTCATTTGCTTCTCAAATAAATAGAATTCAGATGATTATCGATTCGGCTCGTGACCACGGGCGCAAGCTTGCTTTTTCTGGTCGATCGCTTCTCAAAAACGTCGAAATAGCAGTTCGGCTTGGATATCTGAAGGTCCCCGCTGGTATGGTAGTAAGAATTCAGGAAATCGGTAAATTTCCCGATAATATGGTAACTATCATGAGTACAGGTTCTCAGGGTGAAGCGATGTCTGCACTTGCACGTATGGCACGTGGTGAGCATAAAAACATCAAGATTAAAAAAGGTGATACTGTAATCTTTTCTAGCTCCCCTATTCCTGGAAATGAAAATTCAGTTACGTCTGTAATGGATGATCTTTTCCGAGAAGGTGCGAATGTTGTTTTCGATGCAGAAAGAAGCCGTACACATGTTACTGGACATCCTTGTCGCGAAGAAATCAAAATGATGCTTGCATTTCTAATGCCAAAATATTTTTCACCTTGGCACGGAGAGCGGCATATGCTTGTTAGACATGCAGAAGTAGCTAAGGAAGTAGGCGTGCCAGAACAAAATATCTTTATTTTAGACAATGGTAACCAAATACTGATTGATGAAAACGGGGCTCGTATGGGCGAACAAAAAGTTCAGAACGGCATCGTTCTTATCGACGGACTTGGGATAGGTGATGTAGGAGAGATAGTTCTTCGTGAAAGAAAAGCCATGTCTACAGAAGGGATTTTTGTTGTTATCTGCACGCTTGATCGTAAGACGGGCAGAATAATGACTAGCCCAGACATCATTTCTAGAGGATTTATCTATATGCGTGAAAATGAAAAATTAGTAAGTAGTGCCAGGACTGAGATTAAACGAATTGTCGAGTCTGTACCAAAAGAAGATAGTAGTCAAAATCACCAGGTTCTGAAGGTAAAACTTCGAGAATCAATTGGAGATTTACTATATAACGAAACACAGCGAAGGCCGCTGGTTCTACCAGTTGTAATAGACATTTAGAGAAAAGAGCGGGAAACCGCTCTTTTTTTTATATTCTTTTTTTGGTTCTGTCAGCAAAGAAAGAAAAATGTCTTATCGTTTTGTCATTCCAAACTAGATTTGGGATCCATGTCTAAAATATTTTAATACTTTTGTCTATCGTCACAAAAGTATCCAAAAAGACTCTTTTTCTCGCGATCAGAAAGCAGATCCGCGGTCTCAAGTGCTTATGTTTAGGTATAATTAAATTATTTTTTAACGCTCCCACGAACTCGGGTATCGTGTGTCGCCCAAAATCGGCTATAATTTTGGCAGAACCTCGCTTGTGACAGCTAACTCTATTATTTGATAAGGGAATATTGAAATTTAAATATATTTTATATCTTATTGTCAGAAAGTCTGAACTTGTGAGATAATGACCCTGACCGAACGGCCGTGAGACGACCTTGAGGAGGGGATTTCTACGACGCCTGGAAAAGGACGTTCTATGGGCCCAGGTGGAACCTGGGGCTGCTCCCGAAATTCGGGTGGACAAAGACGGGTGGACTGTCAAAGTCGCCGTCTGCCTCGGAGTAGTCTGGCTGGGTATAGTACCCACAAGCTTCAGGCTGGCACGTTGCCAACAGAAATCGTCAGGGAAAAGTACGATTTCTGAACCTGCTACCAAGAAAGAGGTGAATTGGGATGAAAGCCCAAACACACATAGGGCATCACTCCGATAAGCGAGGGCGAAAGCTCCTCTGACCTAGGAGGTGATAGGCTTCGGCCTATCTAGGCCTGCTAATAACAGGCTAGGAGACCTCGCTATGGCCTCTGATTCGGGCTAAACCCCGGCAAGTGAGTTACGGCTCAAACCCCCCGTCTGTTCCAGATATTTTGGGACACGGGGGGTTTCCAGTATATAGATGATATAATATACAAATGATAAAAAAATCTAGTGAATTGATAGGTAAGCCAGTAATACTACAGCGTGAAAAAGCTGTAGTAGGCCTTGTTAAGTCATTTGTAATAGACCCAGAAACGGGTGAATTGGTAGGCTTACTAGTGTTAGAGGGTTTTGGTAGCAGAAATCTCAAAAGTTTAGCTATTAAAGATGTCACCACAATAACAAAAGAATATTTTCTGATAGGTAGCTATGAAAATCTGGGAGAGCTTGACGAAATTGTAAGAATAAAAAAAGTTTTGGATAAAAAAATAGGAATAAATAAATGTAATGTATATACAGTTAGCGGCAAGTTCCTCGGCCGCGTTAAAGACTTTAGTATTAATCTCACTTTTATGCGATTAGAAAAAATTTTTGTAGATTCTCTTTGGATAATAAGCACAGCGAGGCACTATATAATATCTTTTAATCAAATAATAAGTATTGAACCTGGAAAAATAATTGTTGAAGATGCTACAGTGAGCAAAAAGAAAAGTGTTTTAGAAGAAGTCGCAGAAGCTTCATAACTTGACCAATTTACCTTAAATTGTTATAATGTTTTTATTGATAAATAAATACGGATTTACTCTCCATATCGCCTTAGTGAAAAATCTAGGGCTCGCGAAAAAGCGATCCGTGAGAAAGGAGTTTTTTTAATGCAAAAAAACTATGAATTACTCTACATCGTCCATCCGGACCTTGAGGGAAGTATTGATAAAGTGTCAGAAAAAGTTGCTAGCTTTGTAGCAAAAGCTGACGGAAAGATCACTAGCCAGGACGATTGGGGCAAGCGCAAGCTCGCATACAAGATTGCCAAAAATGATTTCGGTATCTATTCTTTAGTATATTTTTCTGCAGAATCAGAAAAACTTTCTAATTTAGAGCGAGAGCTTATGCTTTCAGAAGAAATTATTCGTTCGATGGTCGTAGCGATACCTGTAATTAGTCCGGTAAAGGCCGCGAAAAAAGCTGCCAAAAAACCTAGAGTTAAGCCAGAAGACAGAGTAGATGCGCCTTCATCGATTATCGTAAACGCCGAAAAACCGAAGAAAGCTACTATCGAAAAAGCAGTGGAAAAAGAAGTCAAAGAGGTTAAGGGAACCATTACTAAGGAAGATAAGCCAGCGAAAAAGGCCGCAGTAAAGAAAACTGCCAAAACCGAGGAAAAAGAAGAAAAAGCACGTCTTAAGAAGCTTGACGAAAAGCTAGATGAGCTGTTGAAATAAATTCAATATTATACTTCGAGCGAACTCGAGAAGTCCTCAATTCTGTTCGAAAGATATATATCTAAGGAGTACAACATGAAAAGCGTAAATATGGTTATCTTAATGGGAAATATGACACGAGAAGCAGAGCTTCGCTACACCCCAAATGGTAAAGCAGTTGCCAGCTTTGGTCTCGCCGTAAACAGAAGTTATACAGATGCATCTGGCGAAAAACATGATGAAGTAGATTTTTTTGACATTGTAGCTTGGGGTAAACTCGCCGAAATTATTAGCCAATATGGTAGTAAAGGTCAGGGCGTCCACGTGATGGGAAGATTGCAAAATCGTAGCTGGGAAGGCACCGATGGCGCAAAGAGAAATAAAACTGAGGTTATCGCAAACGATATTTCCCTTATCGGTGGTAAGGGTACCGGTTCAGGTGCTAGCGCGGCCAAAGAAACAGGGGTATCTTCTGGTGTCGATAAACCAGCACCAGAGATAGCCACACAAGAGGTCGAAGAAGATACGATAAACATCGACGACATCCCGTTTTAAACGGATATCAAATAGTTATTAACAAAGGTTAAATAAAAGGAAATATATTATGGCTTATCAAAAGCAAGAACCACAATTTTTCACAAAAAAAGTATGCCGCTTCTGTGAAGGTCAAGTAGACTTTATTGACTACAAAGACGTTAAATCTTTACAGAAATATACTTCTAGTATAGGTAAAATAGAAACCAAAAAAAGAACGGGATGTTGTCCTAAACATCAAAGAGCGTTATCTACAGCTATAAAAAGAGCTAGGATTATGGCTCTAATGCCGTTTTTAAATAGATAACAAGCAAAATATTCTTCGAGATTTCTGAGAAGTTCTAGATATAGTCCTCGACTTTACTCGAACAATAATAGGAGAATGATATGTACGGAATAAATGACCTAAAAAATGGGGTAACCTTTGAGGTTGATTCACAACCCTTTGTGGTCCTTGATTATCAGCACTCGAAACAGGGACGTAGTGGTGCTGTGCTTCGAACAAAGCTCAGGAATCTATTGACTGGCGCTACTGTTAATAAAACTTTTTCAGGCAATGAGAAATTTATGGAAGTACAGATAGAACGCAAAAAAGTACAATACCTGTATCTTGATAGTGGCAGATACTATTTTATGGACCAGAACGATTATACTCAGTTTGACCTTTCCGTGGAAGATCTTGGTATCAATGTTAACTATCTTAAAGATGGTGAAGTCGTTCAATTCCAATTCTACGGCGAGAAACCGATAAATCTTGACCTCCCAGTGAAGATGGATTTTGAAGTAACGGAAGCCAGTGAAGGACTAAAAGGAGACACTGCATCGGGTGCTACAAAAGCTGTCAAGATAGAGACCGGACTTTCGGTAAATGTACCTCTTTTTATTAAAAAGGGCGACAAAATTCGTATAAATACCACCGACGGTTCATATGTGGAGAGAGCAAAATAAGGGCATCTTTGCTCCTATATTTATGAAAAATAGATTAGACCAATTACTCGTAGATAATGGACTCGCGGAAAGTAAAACAAAGGCCCAGGCTCTTATAATGGCTGGGCAGGTCTACGTTGATGGTTTGCGTTCTGACAAATCGGGTAGGCCAACATCTAATGAGGCAAAAATATGTGTTAAGGAACTCTTCCCATATGTTTCTCGGGGAGCTCTTAAGCTGGAAAAAGCTTATCAGGAATTTAGTTTGGACTTTAACGACAAAATTGTTTGCGATATCGGTTCATCGACCGGCGGATTTACCGATTTTGCACTCCAAAATGGTGCAAAAAAAGTATATGCCATTGACGTTGGCACTGGACAACTCGCTCAAAAAATTCGCGAGAACGTAAAAGCCGTAGTAATGGAAAAAACTGATTTTCGGAACATAGAACCTCTCGGAGACAGAATTGATATATTTGTCTGTGATGTTTCTTTTATTTCACTAAAAAATATTATTCCTAAAATCAAACTATTAGCAAATGAAAACAGCCAAATTGTCTTATTAATAAAGCCTCAGTTTGAGGCTGGCATCAAGGAAGTAAGCAAGGGCAAGGGTATAATAAGGGACGAAAATTTAAGGTGTGAAATAGTTGAAGATATTAAGCTCTTTTCAGAGAGCAATGGATTTAGAGTTTCCGGTCTAGTAGAATCACCCATTACGGGCGCTAAAGGTAACGTCGAGTATCTGCTTCATCTTGTGGTATAATCTCACCATGCTTAAAGTAAAAAATCTTTCCATAACTTATAAAACCACTGGGCAAAAAGTTATTAATAGCCTCAATTTCAGTGTAGAAAAGGGTGAGGTGGTAGCAATCATGGGTCCTAGTGGCTGTGGTAAAACTACTTTATTGAAAGCTATAGCTGATCTTTTTGAAAGTAATGAAATATTTCAAAAAGGAGAGTTGGTTCTGAAAAAGGATGCGAACATACGAATCGTCTTTCAAGAGGCAAATCTTCTCCCATGGAGAAATGTTTTAAGAAATGTAACCTTTGGTCTAGAAACGCAAAATATTGAAGATGCTATTGCCATCCCTAGAGCCACTAACACACTAGGGTTAGTTGGGCTTTCTAAATATGAAAAATACTTTCCACATCAACTTTCTCTTGGGATGAAACAGCGGGTAAATTTTGCCAGAGCGATTACGTGTGAACCAGATATTTTACTTCTAGATGAACCCTTTTCAGCTCTTGATACGGTCATAAAAGAAGATATTATAAGAGAGTTTAAGAAAATAATTAAACAGAAACATATTACTACTATTTTTGTTACTCACAATGAAGTTGAAGCAAAAATACTTTCCGATAAGATAATCACTCTTGGTGAAAACTTCACCGGAATCAGAGAAAATGACAACACGAAAGCAAGGACGATATTGGACCCTTACGACAATTTATTGGAGCTAGAAGGATGAAAGAGGTTGATAATAAAAAACGTTCATGGAATTATGGCTATTTCTCTGTAATTCTGTTCCTTCTTTTATGGGAATATGTAGCGTCCCAATCGATAATAGACCCGATATATATCGGTACACCTCATATTATTATGGTCAAGCTTTATCAGATGTTTTTGAAACCAGATTTTTATGATAGCTTCAAGAATAGTGCCCAAGCATTTTTTATTGGGTATGTACTAGCCGTGGTGTTTGGTGCTGGCTTCGGGTTGCTACTCGGTACAAAGAAAAAACTATATCAGATAATGTCACCGTTCGTTTTTACAATTAACTCTCTACCATTTGTAGCTATTTTGCCACTTATTATAATTTGGTTTGGTGTTGGCTTGGTTGCTAAGAGCTTTGTTGTGTTTTTGATGGTAGTTTCGCCGGTGATAATTTATACCCTAGATAGTACAAAGACTCTCGATGAGGGGCTACTTCTTATGTCAAAATCATTTAAAGCGAGTGAATGGATCAAGTTAAAGAGTATATATTTTTATCATAGCCTTCCTTACATATTTTCAGGAGCTAGAGTGGGTGTGGGGAGAGGGATTATTGCAATTGTAGTTTCGGAACTTTATGGTTTTGGTATGGGAATGGCCTACTACATTCAATATTACGGATCAACCTACCAAACGGATAAGTTGATGGCAAATATATTATTAATAGTTAGTTTTAATTTCGTGCTTATTTATCTTTTGAAAAAAATACAAAAAAAGGTTGTTTTTTGGAGATAATTTGGTAGAATTTTAATCTGCAAGTGGTAATTGTTAAAATAATGGTGGGTGGGAGAAAAACATGAAGTCAAACAAGACAATTTTGTTGGTTGCTGTAGCAGTGGTGCTATTAGTAGGTGGTTGGCTGTGGTATTCAAAGGTAGAGACAGACAAAGCTGAAAAGGCAGCTGCAGCGGTTAAGGCTGCTGAGCTAAAGGAGGCTAGTGTGCCGATTCAAACTGTAAAAGTAGCATTTCAGGCAGATGAGTTAATTACGGCTTCTCTTTTGGGCCTGGCAGAAGATAAGGGTATCTTTACAAAAAACCGTATAGAGATCAAAAAAGTTACAAGCGCAAGCGCGATATCAACTTTACTAAAGTCTGGTGAAGCAGATGTTTCTATCACTTCGGCAGCTACTGTTTTGCTTGGTTACTTAAACAAGCAAGATACACAATGGATAGACAAAATAGCTGACTACCCTGCGCTATTTGGTTTTGTTGGTAAGGCTGGGGATATCTCTACTTTCAAAAATGCTGGAGTGTCCAAGCTTGGAACTTCACCGCAGATATATACCGAAGTAGTTGCTCCAAATCTTGGTATTAAAGGAAAGATTGATTTCGTAGTTGCAGCCAATGGGGCTCCCCAGCTAGCAATGATAGACCAAGGAAAACTAGATTTTATAGTATCAAATGTTTACAACGATACGTTACAAAAAATAATATCTGAAAAGAAATATCAGTCAAAAAGTTCAAAAGACACCTTTAAAAATAAGAAAGTACCAGTAGGCGTCTTTACAAATCAGAAGCAAATAGATACCAACTCAGATGCTCTTGCACGTTTTGTAAAATCAATAAACGAAGTAAGTGACTACGTTCTTACACATAAAAATGAATTTAAGGAAGAGATTAAGAAAGACGACAGCGTTAATGATGCGTTAGCTCAGCAAATAGTTGACGCTTTTATCTCAGCTCGTTCCAAAACTAATAAACCTGTAGTGTCAGATTTAAATGACTTGATGCCAGTATTAAAAGGTTTAGAACCGGCAGAACCGGGGCGAGATCTGAACAAGTTCGTAAATACAAAATATGTGAAATAAGCATTATTCTAAGTGCGATATAATGTGTTTCGATTTGGCCTCTACGGGGGCCTTTTCGATAAATTTTACTTTTAGCGGTAAGAATAGGCCTTCGTCTACTAGGTCCTCGAGGGTTTTTGTTGCAGTGAGGTAAAGTTGTTTCTGGACCAATTTGGCAATATCTGTTTCTTTGCCCTTAACATTGTTAATATCCTCAGAAGCTAAGTGAAGTTCTAGTTCGTTGATCATCATGTCACCTTGATTTCTTTCAAAAACGTGTAGTTGAAACCATGGAACTCCGGGCGTATCGAACTCTGGAATAGCGTCTGCGATTACTTGCGTGTGAAGTGTAACCCCAGAAAATCTTAAAACGTCGAAATCTCTCTTCCCATTTACCTTTATAGTATATTTTTCACCGCAGTCACATGTGTTACTCGTTATATCCGCATAATCAGCTGTTTGGTAGCGTATCAATGGGAATGCCGGTAGTTTTAATGAGGTAAGTATTATCTGGCCGCTTGAAACAGGTGTTATGTCATCTTCATCCAACACCTCTAGAATATTTCTCTTGTGAGGATGGAAAAAACTTGGAGCTTCGTGTTCAATATATGCACATCTATAGCCAATTAATCCCGCCATTTCGGAGCTACCATAAGCGAAACTGACATCTGCGTTTGGAAAAGATTTTCGAAAATAGTCTGCTCTTTGTTTTGAGCAAAATTCTGAACCTAACCGAATAAGCCGAATTTGTTGTAAGTCAAAATCAACCTTCTTGAGTTCTGCTATAAACAGAGTTAATAGTGTCGGGGTCGACAATATTGCATCTGGCGAAAGTTCCTTTGCTATTTTCGCTGCTAAACTCAACTTTTGCGGATCTCCTGGGAACATTGGTATTGGTGAGTTTTCAACTTTTCCAATTGCCCTGATTGTTGGGAGCAGAACAAAGCCTCTTTTGAGTCCGAGGTGTGAGAAAGGAAAATAATAAGAATTTTTTTCCGTGGCCGGGATAAGGTGGTCATCAGTTCGCGGTAAAATAAGTGGCTTATTAGTATTTGTAGTTCCACTCGAAGCAGAATATTTAGTTATTTTATCTATGTCGACAAAAATGCGCTCATTTAAGGGTACTTGGAGTATTTCGTCCTTGGTCAGGATCGGTATTCTTAAGAAATCGGCATAACTGTTTATGCTTTTTGAACTAATATTTAGTCCCTTATATTTGTTTATATAAAAATCTGAATACTGGCTTTCTAAAACATAGTCAAGCAAACTTTTCACTTGTGCTAGAAATTTTTCTTTAAATTCATTTTCTGTCATACAATTAAGTATAATATATAATGAGCTTGAACGACAGAAGAAGTCCTAATGTCGGTTAGTTGTTAGAAGACTCAGCGCTTTTCGTATATTTTCGGCTTATCGCTTTATTCAAGTACTAATATAAAGTATTATTGATATGAAGATGAAGAAACAAAAGATAAATATAAAGATACCTCGTTTAGGGATATTCTTTGGAATATTGACACTTACAGTCATTTTACTAATTACTTATTCGATATTTTTATACTATCCGCTGAAACATGAGAGTATTGATAATATTTCATTAACGGGAGACTCGAATGTTTATAGATTGGAAAAAGGCATATTTCTCCAAGGTCAAAACGGCACAGCTATTGTGATACAGCCACTTACTTGGTGGCGGCTCGCCAAACTAGCGAATTTCTATTTGGCCGTAAAGTATGAACCGATTTTTATAGATAGCAGTTTGTCCGAAAATGACTATCATGACGCGGTACAAAGTATTAGTGAAAATCAGGATAAAATAAAAAATTATTACAAGTTGAAGGAAGATTTTATTCCAACCGAATTTATGATGAATTTATACACCCTATCGGGAAAATACAAGAAATTCATAGATACACCTAGTGAGAAGCGAGCGGAAGAAATTTTAGATGATTATGTAAAAGCAAACCAGGCATACTTGCAGAGCGCACAAAAACTAAAGAGTGTTGTGATAAGGGCCTTTCCAAAATCACAATCGCTCAATTTTATTAATTCTATGTCTACAAGCGCTATTATAGAAAATAACATTGATATGATAATAATAAATTCAAGATCATTAGCCAAGGAAATCGACGATTTTAGGGGAGTTTTTTCCGGTTTACCACAGCTTAGTTACTATCCCAAAATATCACAAATCGCAGATGTGATTAAAGAAGATAATGCCCTGCTCCCGTTAGAAGATTTGGGGATAGCGGGTGGCATTACAACATCAGGTCCTTATCAGGTCGAGACAGGTTGTTTTGGTGGTGTTAATGAGCCTAAGTTATTTTATGTTAGAAATTTGCCTGATAAAAATGGTGATAAGACATTTATCGCACCCAAATATGCAGAAAATAACTATTATTATTTACTCTCCTTAGAAGTTCCTGCGGAGGCTAAGCTTATTAGCCAGGGCTACAAATACAAGCTAGCTAGAGAAACAAATACATACAAATGCAACGATTTGACATATCTGATCGATATTTTGTCGCTTGATGAATATAGACAGAATTATTCAGAAAAAATTCTCGGCGGTATCGATATATCTAGACCAGGATTTTCAAAAAAAGATTTAGAAATTATTAATAAAGCCCAAAAGGCTGAAGAAGTATTTTATTCTGATAAAATTAAGCGCAGTGCCTCCTTGAAAAATCTTTCTAACGATTACTTCTTGGTTTATAAAGCTTTAAAGAATACCGACTACCCAGACAAGAGTCTGATAATAAATCTATTTACTCGTTATAGCTCAGTCCGAGGTGGCACAGTGGGTATTAGCAGAATCTTAAACACTAAGTTGTATCTCGAGCATTTGAATGAATCATTATCGCTTGTCAGCGATAAGAAGACAGTCGATGAACGTTATATTAACGTTGCGCGTAGTGCTTATTCTTTGACATATTTTTCATATAGTCCATTTGTCTGGAAGCAGCCAAAGCCACTGCTATATCAATTAAATGTTAAATCGCCCACGAATCCAAGCCAAACGGATTATTTAACCTTGATCAAAAAAGTAGGTAGAGAAGAAATTCTTTCTTACCATGCCATTACGGAAGATACAGTTTTTGAGATACAAAAACAGAGCGTTAAAAACTAGAAAAAATTATTACAGCCGACCCATAGGCAGTCATTTTTAGGTGGCGATTTAGCCAGCTCCGCATTCTTTGTTTCTGCTGTTTTAATTTTTAATTCATTCTGTGCTATATAATAATTATTTATTCCAAAACCAACAAAAAAAAGTACCGTCAAAACTATTAGAAGAATAACGATCTTGTGTAATTTGTTAAATTTGTTTTTCCTGGTACTTGGTTCCCTCATAAATTCATTATTAACAATATTGATTCTTATGTCAAGTAGGACAAAGCTAAAGAATAGTACAAATATTATTGTATTGTTACGATTATAAATATAAAATATATATATAATTTGAGAGGGTAATGAAACCTAAAAAGGCTTATTTCAAGTTTCAGAAGAAAGAAGCTATTATTAGACCGTCAAAAATCGGTTCTTTTAGTGTTCATGATTACTTTATAAAAACACAACTATTTATTTTAGAAATATTTTCTAAGCTTCATCTGGTTTTGCGCAAGCCGCACGATCAGGCTTATAAAAATATTAAAATTTATAAAAATTATAGTGACCACCCCGCTTCTGGACCGATAAATCGCTCGGTAGCAGCCGGTTTCGTAGCTTCATTGGCGATTTTCCTAACTTTGCAATATGTTGTTCCAAATCTCTTTGACACCTTTAAGCCAAATAAGGCAGAAGCTTCATCAACTTCAAAACAATGGACATTAGATACAGATTTTAACAATAACACCCCCACAACTGGTGTCGCTACCAACAGAGTTCTTGCCGTTTTGCCGGGTACTTCTTCCGTAACACTCGGTTCAAAAACAGTTACAGGTACAGGTACTGATTTTACCACTTCGGTTAATACATATTCACCGAAAGAGGTGGCGATAAATGGTATAAGCTACGCAGTTGCGTCTGTAGAAAGCAATACTTCTCTTACATTACGGGATAACTATCCTACAGCCACTGCTTCTGGATTAGCCTTGAGCCACAAAAGTGATACTGCGCTTCTAGGTACAGCCACATTAGTATCTGGCTCAGCTGCAGTGGTTGGTGTTGGTACAAATTTTAACACCAGTGTCAAAAAATTTGCTTCACCAATATTGATTAGAATATCGGGTACGGCCTATACGGTTTCTACGGTAACCGACGACACACATCTTACACTCAGTGCCAATTCTGCAGTTTCTGGAGCTGGGCTACCGATTAGTTACGATAATGCTGTTGTAGGTAACAACGCAGTATCACTGCACTCAGGTCCCGTAGCAACGACCTTGACATACGGTCTTGGTGGAAATGTGGGCAAAACAACTGCCGGTACATATTCTCTAGCGGTACCAGCGGGCATCACTGGTTTTACTGTAGATATCAAGGGCGCTGGCGGCGGCGGTGATACCGGTGGAGGGGCGGCTGGTACTGCTGGCGGGGTGACAAAGCTGTCTTATAGTACTTACGATGCGACTGCGAACAGCGGTAGCGGTACCGGAGTGGTTGGCACGGCAAGTATCAGCGGATTTACCGGTCTGACGGCTGTAAGCGGTCAAGGTAACGCAGGAGGAGCTGGCGGTTATGGCACACCTGTTTACTATGACGGCGGTTGTCAATATGATTCCTGCGATCAACCATATGGCTGCTGGGCTCCTTATTGGGACTACGGACCACTAGGTGCTAGCGGTGGCGCTGGTGGTAGGATTACTGGCTCTATTACTACGGCGCAAGTCGCAGGGCAGACACTATCTGTCGTTGTTGGTGCGGGCGGTGGTGGATATACAGCTGGTTCGATCGGTACAATCGTCGTAACCTATTTCACCACTGGTTATAACAGTACTGGCACGCTTTCAGGCTTAAAGATTGACTCTGGATCTAATGTAAAATCCAAGTGGAACACAGTATCTTGGGTGGGGACAACTACTGGAGCAGGGACTAATCCTATAAAGTTTCGGACCCGGGGCTCGAATATGGCAAGCCCAACCACAGTTACTGGAAGCGCTGATACTGGATGGACGTATTGGAATAATGATGCAACTAACGTAGCTTATTACACAAGTACGGGAGCAACACTAGTAACCATCCCAACTAGATGGCTAGAAATAGAAGCTACCTTGACCACATCGGATATTACTGTTACTCCATCTTTGACTGATTTTACGATAAATTATGATACCTTAGATGCTCCTACAAACCTTGCTCAATACAAGGCAGATACTACGACGGCTATCAGTGCTAACTATACTAACGAAACTAGCTTTGTCGCCAAGGCGAATCTGGGCGTGCCACTCAAAAATTCTACACCTATCACGCCTCAGTTTGAAATCCGAACCACCGATACTGGCTGGACTGGGGCAGTAGCAGTACCGGCTGGCGTTACAGCCACTCCTACTAGCATAGTCTACACATGTACTGTTGATCCTTGTGCTGCTCTGGGAGTCCAAACGGTTGGAACCATCACTGGTCTAACAGCTGGGACTAGCTATTATTACCGAGTTCGCACTACAGATGCCACAGGTCGGGTGTCTGGTTGGAGTGCCAGCTCTTCTTTTGTAAATCCAGATCAGGCAGCACCTACTATTATTGCCTTCGTCAATGATGGGACAAGTGCGGACATTATATATTCATCTTCTTTGTCTCAGCTTTCTGCGAACTGGGGTGCTTCCACAGATGCAATTTCTGGTTTACAAAAATATCAATATGCCATCGGCACTACATCTGGGGGCACGAATACATTGACATGGACGGACAATGGTACGGCTACTGCAGTGACAAAAACTGGACTATCACTTGTAGAAGGAACTACATATTATTTCACTGTTAGGGCTGTCGACAATGTTGGTAACACAAGCTTAGTTACAACTTCAAATGGTCAGCTTGTGGATGTATCGTCTCCAACGGGAACAATATCTATTAAAGATACAGAGAGTCCTTATAGTGATAATTATTCCAATGCGAAGCTCGTTAAACTTATTTTGACACCAGTAGAAACAGGCTCGGGTATGAAAGATTTCCAACTGTCTAATGACGGTGTTACATGGGGAACGGCAACAAGTACTTTGGGAGTAGTGACAAACTCAGGAACTTGGGGGACATGGAGTGATGCCTATAATTCGACCGGATTTAGCGGTTGGTATCTAAGCGGGGCAGACGGGTCGAAGTCGGTTTATGTAAAGTATCGAGATGTAGCTTTGAATGTTTCTGGAACTCAGGGATCATATTCCCCGACAGCTTCTACGTCATGGACCATTCCTAATGGTATTGCATCAATCAATTTTACTTTCGTTGGGGCTGGTGGTGGGGGTTGTTATGGCCCTAGATATAAACATACTGGTACTAGTGGCGGCAATGGTGGAGACTCAGGAATCACAATCGGCGCCAACATCTATAAGGCGCTAGGCGGCACGGGAGCGACAGGAGAATATGATAGTGATTGTGGTATAGGCACTGATGGTGGGACTTCTTTCCCGGCCGGTTTTGTTCCGACACAAAATGTTACAGGAGGCGCAGGCAACGGTGGTCCAAATCCGGGCGATGATTATTACGCAGGTGGCCCTGGTGGCGCCGGAGGTTTATTGGCGGGTACAATTGGTGTAAGTGGCGGCAGTGCTACTATTTCTGTTGGAGCCATGGGTTCTCCAAATGGTGGCGCTGGATCGGTTTTGATAACTTATTCTCAAAATATATCAGCCACTACCACGCTTGATACTACGGCTCCAACGGCCGCTATCACTTATTCATTATCACGTAACGTGAAGACCGGTGATGTACAGCGCATTACTGCTACATTTAATGAAGATATACTAGCAGGTACTTTACCAAAAGTGGCTATATCTGGCTCAAATACACTTGCCGCTACAGATATGGTTAGGACAGATGCCACTCACTATTATTATGACTACACCGTAGGAGCTGGCAATGGAGCGTCAACGATCGCTTTGAGCGTGGGAACTGATCTTGCCGGTAATGTGGTAACGTCAGCCCCAACATCTGGTGCAACCTTTACCGTTGACAATGTCCTGCCAACAATTACATCAGCTACTTCAACGACCGCTAATGGCTATTACAAGGCCGCAAATATAGTAAATGTTACAGTAAATTTCTCTGAAATCGTGTCTTCAATAGGTAGTGTTACTGTCAACTTAGATTCAGGTGGCGCTTGTAGTTTTATAATTACGAATTCTAACAGCGGTAGCTGTAATTATACAGTCGGAGCGAGCGATAATAGCTCTGACTTGAATACTAGTTCCATCTCCGGAAATATCAAAGATTTGGCTTTAAATACCTTAACCAACTTCGCTCCAGCTGCTTCTTTAGCTTCATCGAAAGCAATAGTTATCGATACCACAGCCCCAACGGCTGCTATCACTTATTCATTATCACGTAATGTGAAGACTGGTGATGTACAGCGCATTACTGCTACATTCAATGAAGCTATGTTAGTAGGTACTTTGCCAAAAGTTGCTATATCCGGCTCAAATACACTTGCCGCTACAGATATGGTCAGGACAGATGCCACTCACTATTATTATGACTACACCGTAGGAGCTGGCAATGGAGCGTCAACGATCGCTTTGAGCGTGGGAACTGATCTTGCCGGTAATGTGGTAACATCAGCCCCAACATCTGGTGCAACCTTTACAATCGATAATATTGTACCGACTCTCACAACGGTGACGATAGCTTCGAATAACACCATAAACCATGTGGCCAAGATGGGTAATCAAATCACACTTACAATAGTGGCTAGTGAAAGTGTTACTACACCTACTGTTATAATTGCGGGGAACTCGGCGACCGTAACGGGTACAGGAACTAACTATTCCGCAGTTTATACTATGGTAAGTGGAGATACACAAGGGACGGTGCTATTCTCTATTTCAGCTTTTCAGGATTCAGCACTCAATACAGGATCGGTTGTAAGCACGAATACAGGTGGTAACAACATCACTTACGATAGAACAAACCCTGATCAAATAACTATTACCAGTGTTAGTCCCGCTACAAACAATACCGGAGAGCAGACTGTCACTTGGGCAGATTATACAGATTCCGCTCCAACTTCTGGTTTTGGTAAATATGTATTACAAAGAAAGAAATCAACAGATGTGGACTTCTCAGATATAAGTCCAAGCGTAGAGATAACAAGTCAATCGACTCATACATATTTGGACCATATAGCTCAGTCTAGTAATAGCTCTGGCACTTATTACTATCGCGTTATCGCCTATGATAGAGCTGGTAATAGTAGTAATGGGGCTGCATCTCAGGCGGTTGTTATAGATAATCAGGCACCAGCCGGTACTTTGCACATTCTTGACACAGTTAATGGGACAGATCCAAAGGCGACAAAGAACAGCACTGTAAACCTTTCTTTCATTCTTACAGATGATTATTCCGGAGTTTCTAGCTACTCTATAGATAATGGTGATGGAAATTGGTCGGAGTCTACAGATATCTCTAGCGATGGCCTTAGCCATAGCGGTACTTATACTGGATGGGCTCTCGTAAACCCTAGCACCGAAGGAACTAAGACGGTACGAATAAAACTTGCCGATAAGGCTGGAAATGAAGTAACCAACATCTCTCATACTATTATCCTAGATACTACTTCACCGGACAGCATTAGCTCAGTTGTTGCTTATAGTGACGATACTCAGGAAACATCAATCTCTGAAACTGGCGATAGCCTAGGATGGTACCCTTATACTGGCCCGAATTTTAAATTTATATCTTCGGATCAAGTATCTGGAATAAAAGAATTTAAGTATTGTATCTATCGCCCGTCTTCCGAGAGCTGTGATTATACGGCCAATTCAGCGGTATCGGCTAGCCAAATAAACAATTCGAAAAGCTATACTGGCAATGTTACATTAGAGCTTACAGACTTTGGTAATAATAATATGCAGGGGGAATTGCTCTTTAAGGTAATCGGCGTAGATTATGTTGGTAAGACTAGTGCGCCGTCGACATATACTTACAAGTTTGATAATACAGTGCCAACTTATGTTAATAATTTTTCCGCTACCCAGGGCACCTATACTGACAAGATAGTCCTTACTTGGGACAAATCTTCAAATATTACCCCAGTCGCACCGATTGAAAAATATAAAATAGAGCGGGTTCAGTCGAGCTATTACAATGGAATCAACGACAGCGATTGGACTCAGTTTATAAATTATCAGAATATCACTTGTCAGACAGCTACACCTTATGTTTGTTTAGATAAAGATGGAGTCCAGGTCGGTAATATTAGTTTAGACGGGAGTAGTTATAAATTTGAGAATAAACCTGAGGTCGATGGTATATCGTCTACCTCTACCGATGCTTCTCTCTTGTCTTCAACTAAATATATTTATCGTATCAGTGCAAAAGACTATTCAAATGAAGAGTATGGACCGGTGCCCGCGAATGGTAATCAAAATCAGTTCGAGGTTTATGGCTACACCAAAGATACCGAGAGTCCAGGGGTTTTGCCAACAGATGTGACTGCAGTAACCTGTGACGGTGCAAGTGTTCTAGCTTGTAATGATGACCTGGCCATGAGGGGCAGAAGAGTTTATGTTAGCTGGGCACCAGCAGAAGATAATATCTCAGCAATAGATTATTACGATATTTATAGAAGAGAAGGTGGCCCTAATGATCTAAACGGCTGGGATAAAGTCGGTACGCTACCAGAAACTACGGATAACGAATTTACAAAGAGGGTATTTTACGACGACACCGTCGTAGATGCGAAATCATATTCTTACCGTATTGTTGCGGTTGATAAGGCTAGACCATTGCCAGCGAATGCGACTGAGATAGTCCCAGGCGGTATGATTGATAATATTGAAAACGCTACCCAATCGGCAGTATATGTTTATGATATTACACCGCCAGTAGTGCCCACTTCGTTTACTGTTCAACCCAAAGGCATTGATTGCTTTGATGTCGAGTGTACTCCGAAACAGATGGTCGGTATTAGTTGGCAAGAAACGACGGATAATACTCCAAGCAATAATATTTCGTATGAGCTGTATCGATCATTGTCAGCGACCTCGGGCTTCGGAGAAGTGGCGGCGGCGGCAACCATCTCGCCAGACAATACAGGCAAGTATTTCTATGAAGACAAGGCCTTGGATGATAGGACTACATATTATTACTACCTCAGGGTTATTGACGGTCATGAAAATAGCGCAAATACTACGGTTATGGTAGTTACCACTGGTAATAGTTCAGCACCAACACCACCAAAAGATGTTTTAGTTTCTAATAGTGATAGTTCACTTACAGATCAAGCACATCAGCTTAGGGTCAGCTTTGTCGGTAGTTATGCAAGAGGGTTTGATTCAGTCACTAAAGAAAACGGAATCGTAGGTTATGATTCGTACATCTCGCAAACAAATATTATACCTGATATGCTTCAAGACCCAACAGACGGTACTACGAATAACTGTATTGATAACGAAACCGCCGATGACTGTTGGATAAGAATAAATAATGCTACGGTTGCAAATACCCAGACCCTTACTACACCGATCGGAGACGATTCTCATATTGTTAGAGCGTTTACTGCCGCAAATCTTACAGAAACAACACAATATTATTTCCGCATTCGTGCAGTGGACAACGGAAAAAATATTGACGGTTCAGATGCACCTCTTAAGTCACTTTTTACAGCGGTAACGCCTCTAGTTAAAAAAAGTGGTGGCTGGGAGGTTACGCGCGATCTCACTGTACCGCCGCTTCCAACTGGAGGCCTAGAGGTGAAAGTTACTAATACTCACCCAAATACCACAGTACTTCGCAACATCGTTACTTGGAAGATTCTTAGTGAAAAACCTTTAAGAAAGAAACTACCATTTGAAATAGCTTATAACGCCACGACGAATCCAAAAGGTTGTAAAGCGGTAGCAGTAAACGGAGTAGACTACTGCAACGATTTTTATAGCTTTGAATTATATAGAGAGGTATTGGACGTAGATAATAATGTAATATACGAAAGTTCTACCCCGATAAAGACAGAAATTAATCCTGAGACAAACTTTTATATCGATGAGATAGGTAACACAGATCTTATCGGTGGTACGGGTGATAGCTCATTCCTTATCGATGCCAAAATAAGATATTATGTTAAAGTCGTTGATAGTTCTATCTATAACTTCAACTACCCAGATGGCACTAGTATCAATGCACTTCCAAACAAAACCGAGAGGCAAGATTCTGGATCCACTATTATTCCTGCCAAGTCGATACCAAGCATATTGGGTTTAGTCACGGTTTCTGACATTGGTGTTTCTTCGGCGACTGTTTCGTGGACGACCAATCAATCAACAGATGCCGTAGTTGAATTTCGGAAAAAGTATAAAAATGGTAACTCAGGGGAGTTAAATGACGGTACTTATCAGGTTATCGGAGAGAATAGTAACCCTGTTATACACGTAGAAACAGAAAATCATGCCGTACAAATGTTCGGCCTTCAAGCAGAGACTGAATATGATTATCGAGTTGTTTCAAAGAATTATTTGGCGAACACAGTTTATAGAAGTGGTAATGACGTGCCAACCTTAAAGACTAAAGGATTCACCATCACCTATTTGCCGAATCGACTATCAACTACAACTGTATCTGCAGAACTACGTTGGTCTACCAATATGCCGTCAAATTCAAATATGGTTGAGTTTAGAGAAAGCAATGGGACACAAAACGGTGCAGTGGCTGAAACGCCACTAAAAACAGAGGAAGTTACTACTTGGGCAAAAAACTGTGAAGCGAATCCAAACTCTCAGCTTTGCTCTCATTCGGTAATTATCTCTCCTTTAAAGAAAAGTACAGAGTATACAATAAATATAGTTTCTGTTTCTCTCGACAATTATAATACAAGCTCTGGGCTTCAGAAATTTACGACTGCAAGCTCTGATTCTAAACAGTTTACGGTTAAGCCATCTGCTTCGAATGTCGCTGAAAGAAATATTACTGCCACTTCGGCTCAAATAGTTTTCCAGACCGCAGAGAGCACAACTGCTACTCTTTACTATGATGTTGAGAGCGGTGCTCCAACCTATGAGCCAAAAGATTATAAGCTTACTGCTACAGACGCATTGAATAGCACTACTCATCAGATCCTCGTCGATGGACTCGAGCCGGGCAAAAAATATTATTATATTGTAAAGGTTGATAATGGGCTTCTTTCCTACACTTCCCCAGAGTCTTCGTTTACTGCGGTTCTAAAACCAAAAATATCAAATCTTAAAGTAGCCGAAGTAAAGCCATACTCATTCCAGGTTACCTGGGAAACAAATATTGATACTGAAACGCTCATCAATTTAGGTGCGGGCTCGGCAAACTATAGCGAGAAAAGAGGCAAGCCCGGACTAGTTAAGAGTCACGACCTCATGGTTGATCAACTTACTGATAACACAGAGTATCATTATCAGATATTAGCCAAAGATGACACTGGCAATGAAGTTGCCTCTAGTGACTCTATTATAAGAACACCACTAGATACAGAGGGGCCAAAGATATCTGGCGTAAAAGTAGATATCTTACCAATGGG
This sequence comes from bacterium, assembly GCA_037129835.1. Classification (GTDB taxonomy): domain Bacteria; phylum Patescibacteriota; class CPR2; order UBA1875; family CAIMLA01; genus JBAXUE01. The sequence continues at coordinate 139,356 of JBAXUE010000003.1, forward strand.
AGAAAATGATACCAAGTCTTCGGTAATCATTTCCTGGATAACTGACAAGCCAGCCACCACCTTGGTAGAGTATGACAAAGGTGTCATCGGCGGCGATTATGGCAACCGTTCTGTAGAAGATACTTCTCTTAATAATTCACACACCGTTATCATTAAGGGTCTTGATCCCGCTGCTTCCTATCACTATCGTATTATTTCCAAGGATAAACGAAATAATATTACTGAATCACAGGATTATACGTTTGTTACGCCTAGTAGAGAAAAATCTATCTTACAGCTTATACTTAAATCATTTGAAGAAACATTTGCTTGGACCCAGAGATTAAACGAGTTTTTTGGGAGTTTGGGCAAGAGATTTGCCGGAAAGTAACTTTCTCGTCTAAAGTAGCCGCCTACATACAAAATCATAAAGTCGAAAATTATAGCCCGAAACAAGTATTCGGGCTATAATCTATTCATGCGTATTACCAAACAAGAAATAAAAAATAATGAAATCAGCGCCAGAAAATATCTTGAAGATTATAATCTTGGGCAAGAACTTGCCTTTGATCATTTTGGTCTCCAGGCCCTGACAACAGACGAGTATCTTGAGCTAAAAGAGTTTTTCATTATAAGAGCAAAATTTGAGGGGGAAATTCATTTTCATGAACGACGTTTGGGCAAGTTTTACCTCGGTGATAAAAAGGACAAAATGGAACTTATTGAGCCGCATCCAGGACAGGTATTTGTCCAGTATGATTGTTTCGTGGAACACGTAGCATTTAAGGTAAAATATATCGATAGGCTAAGAGATATACTCAAAGACAGAATTATCACCGATTTTAACATTGAGGGTGCAAAAGGATTTAAGGTACAAGGACCAGGGGCACTTCTTATTGAGTTTCGGAATAACGAATTCTAGCTGTAATTATTACTATATCTTCTTTTTTTATAATAACTTACTCCACTTTTGCATAGCCAGGGTGGAGGCATTAACCTGTCTGTTGCAGGCAGAGACCGAGCCTCAATATTTTACTGTTCGAAGTCTGGTAGTAGTTGGCTTGAGAACTGCTCCCCACGTCATTCCTCAATCTAGTTGAGGACAGGCTCTAAACTTGATTTAGGATCTCTTTCATATTGTTCGAATTCTAATGAGAACTATAGACACATGTTATGTGTTATTTTCTTTTCAATTTTCTCTTGAAAGAAAAATGAGTTAACCTGCCTGCCGCAGGCGGGATTCAAGAAAAATCCTTCTTCGCACCCTAGCTTCCGACGTCGCTAAAGCTATGCTGGACAAATCGGACGGACAGGTCGAACTATTTCTACTCCCCGTTGTCATTCCGGACTTGATCCGGAATCTAGATTCCCGCTTTCGCGGGAATGACGGGAGTGGGGACGATTGTCGGGTGCGTGACACCAAAGCGATTTTTCATAGGAATTAACACTCAAAGCCCAAACCCTTACATCATCCTGAGTCGAAACGAAGCTTGCCTGCGGTAAGCAGGGATCCATGTCCACTCTCCTTATCGTTCGAATTCTAATGAGAACTATAGATACAAGTTATATGTTATTTTTCATAGAACCTACGTAATCCAACCATCAGGTCGAAAAGAAAGAGAGTTAAGTAGCGAACATATAATAAATAACTTCCGGTATCGGCTTGTTGTTATTTATTATATTAGAGTTACTGTAACGAAAGATGCTTTAAAGAATCTGCTTGCTCGTTCCGCCCGCCCGAACGACCTTCAGGTCGGGCAGGTAACCTTGGTGAAGGAGGGTTAGGTTGGGCTTTTTGCACCACTTTTATCAAAAAAGTGGTAGTAAACTACACATTAAATTTAAATATCATTACATCGCCGTCTTGAACGATGTAATCTCGACCTTCGAGCCGAACCTTACCATCTGTTTTTGCCCCTACCCAGCCGTTATTTGAGATTAGATCACTGTAATTAACAACCTCTGCTTTGATAAAGCCTTTCTCGAAATCTCCATGAATTACGCCTGCGGCTTGTGGTGCCGTCCAGCCTTTTTTGATCGTCCAGGCTTTTATCTCTTTTTCTCCTGCAGTAAAGTACGTCTGTAGTCCTAGAAGGTCGAAACCTTTTTTTACGAGCGTGTCTAGGCCAGGTTCGTTCTGTCCTAGTTCTGCAAGATATTCGCGCTTTTCTTCTTTTGATAGTTCATTTAGCTCTGATTCTATTTTGGCTGAAATAAATACAGCATTTTGTGGTTTGATATTTGTTTTTTGTATCAACGCCTTCGTATTTACTAGATGTTTTTCATCCCCATTAAGGACATAAATATGTGGTTTTGCCGTTAATAGACTTAGATCGGCTATATGTTCATGTTCTTTTTCATTTAGTTCCATTTCTCGGATAGGGATAGTTGAGTTTAGAGATATTTCTACTTTCTCTAAAGTATCTAGAAGTGGTTTCAGTTTTGGTTCTTTTTTAATTTCTTTTTGTGTTTTTTCTAGCTTGCGAGTAACTGTTTCTATGTCTGCAAGTATTAGTTCGGTTTTAATCGTTTCAATGTCAGATATGGGGTCAATAACACCCGAAACATGCAGTACATTGCTGTCTTCAAATACCCGGACTACTTCTGCGATAGCGTCACAAGAGCGAATATTCGCTAAAAATTTGTTCCCTAGGCCCTCACCAGTGCTAGCTCCCTTTACTATACCGGCTATATCTATAAATTCTACGACTGCGGGGACTAGTTGTTTAGTGGATATAACTTTTTCCATTTCTGATAGACGATTGTCGGGTACGGCAACAATCCCAACATTTGGGTCTATAGTACAAAACGGGTAGTTTTGTGCCTCAACTTGATTGTTGGTGATAGCGTTGAACATTGTTGATTTGCCCACATTGGGTAATCCTACTATGCCGATAGATAGATTCATTATGCCTCATAATTGTTTATTTTCAGTCAGTATTTTAGCACAAAATCACATATTTTGCACATGCCCTACAGAAAAATGTAGAACATTAGTTTAGTGAAAGCATAAACTGGGTAATTATAAGCCACTTAACCTACTATTTTTGATATTAATATACTTGTTGGCAATAGTATTTATTGTATAATGTACTTAGTGATATAACTCGGAGGGGATATGGTTATTATGAATTCTTTGGGTAATATAACATGTTGGCCTATTTTTGATGTTCGCCATCCTGTTTTTTTTGGTAGTCCATTTTTAAAAATAACAAATAGAGGCGAATAAATGGGTCTTTTCTTTAATAACAATGATTTTGTAGGAATCGAAATAGGAAATACCGCAATCCGTTTAGTTCAGCTTCGGTTGGTCGGGAAAAAGTATACTTTAATTTCTTTTGGCTCAGCACAGTTACCGCCAAAAATCGTTCAAAGCGATAGCAAGCTCGATATGCAGAAGGTTGCAGCTATTATTCAGCAGTTAGTAAAGTCATCTAAGGTCACAACTAAAAATGTCGCAACTGCTCTTCCTGCTTCTGCGGTATTCTCATTTATCGCAAAGATGCCACCGATGTCTCATGCCGAGTTAGAAAATGCTATCAGATACCAAGCAGAACAAAATATTCCTCTGAAAATCGAAGATGTAAGAATAGATTGGCAAGTGATTCGAGAAAATCCAACAACTCATGAGACAGCAGTTATGGTTGTCTCTGCGCCCAATAAAAACGCTTCAAGACTCCTCGAAATATTCAACATGGCAGATATGAATGTTATATTTCTTGAAACAAATTCTATCGCCAATTCTAGGTCACTATCAAATCTGAATGATCCAATTGTGATGATTGTCGATATCGGAGCCGCCACAACAGAGATCACTATCGTTGAGAATAGTGTAGTTTCTCACGTGCGTAGTGTTTCTTCGGGCGGATACGCCTTTACTAGAGCTATTTCGCAAGGTCTGGGTTTGGACATTACCCAAGCCGAACAATTCAAACAAAAGTTTGGCATGTCGCAAGATAAGCTAGAGGGACAAGTATATAAGACACTAAAGCCTTTTGTCGGAAATATAACAGATGAGATACGAAGATCGATGAAATACTATTATGAACAATTCGGAACCTCGGTACAAAAGATAGTTTTGACTGGTGGTAGTTCTCGCATGCTATTACTAGCAGAAAATATAAAAAATACATTAAATGTTGAAGTTACCTTTGGCAATCCGTGGATAAATGTAAAGGCTCAGCCCGAAGTAGTAGCGAAATTAAATGACATAGCCCCAGAGTTCGCTACAGTTGTCGGTCTTGCCATGAGAGATAACAAGTGAAAATCAATTTAATCCCAGAGATTAGACAAGAGCAAGTCAGGATACAAAAGACAAATGCCCTTGTCACAATGATAGCCATTATTCTGGCGGTAGTTTTGGGGGCGATAATTTTACTTCTAAGTGGAATGTTTCTAGCTAGAATGGCACAGGCCAATCAGTACAACGCTTCAATTACACAAATAAATAAGAATATTAAGTCTCAAGCTGCATTAGAAAAAACGGTAATAGATGTTTCAAAAGGCATCCAAGATGTAAAAAGTATTTTAGGAACAGATAATAAATGGAAGAATTTTTTTAGTGATCTCGAAAAAGCAACCCCTGGAGATGTTAGATTCAAATCGCTTAGTATTACGTCAGACGGCAAGGCCTCTGCCGAAATGGAAGCAAGAGATGTTACTTCATTGGACCGATTTCTTACGTCTTTTTCAACGTATAAACGAAAAGACCTAGTTACAAATACTGATAAAAATAATTTATTTTCAGACGTAGTGGTAGCAGGCTATAATGTGGATGATACAGGTAAAATAAATTTTTCTGCTACTTTCTTAGTAAATTTAAAGGAACTATAAGTGGATATAGAATTCGATAAAGAAATATTTAATCATTATAAATACGCGATTATTACGGGCCTTGCTGCTTTTTTTATATTCATTTTTACAGTATTTATTATCATCATCCCACTGTATCAAACCGCGAGTGCAAAAGCCAAAGAGGCAGAAGCGGCATTGGTTTTACTAAAGGAAACACAAGAAAAAGAAGCTGTTTTAAATAACCTTAAAAGCCAAGGAGATGAACTTAAAAAGACTTCCGAGCTTCTTGCTACCGCCCTACCGATATCTAATGATGTCGGGCCTCTCTTTATCCAGCTTAGCGCGCTGATAGTCCAAAACGGCGGTAAGGTTAAAGGGATTGCCGGTGCAGCGGGTAATGAACTGGTTGCAACAACAACCGAGCAAATAACTTCGATGGTAAATCTAAACAAGTATACGTATGTTCTACCAATAGAATTTAGTAGCTATAGTAAGCTCAAGACTTTTATCGATGATGCGAAGCAGGCATTGCGCTTGATAGAAATCAGTAGTATTACGATATCTTCATCAGATAAAGAAAAAATAAACGCAACGATAACGGTAGTTACATATACTAGGAGCAAATAAATGAAAAAAAAGGACATAATAACATTGGCAGTTAGTGGAGTAATACTGATTGGTTGCGCGGTATTTGTGATAATGGTATTTTTTCCTTCTTTTGGTCTCAACCCCAGTGCTACAGTAGAAACAAAAACGGTAACAAGCCAGACAAAAATAACCGAAGAGGCGATAAATAGTCAAGAAAGCAAAGATGTAATAAATAAAATAAATGAATTAAAAAAATATGGCGAAACAGATTTGGATAATATCGGTCGGCCCAACCCTTTTGGGCCATTATAGATTGACGGAGTGATAATAAATGCTTGTTAAGGACGAAAACAAATTTCTAGACACTTTGATCGAGTTGAACTTGGTAACTCGAGAGCAGACAGAGCTAGTAAAAATAGAAAGTGCCAGGAGCGGTAACAACTATGAAGACGTACTTGTTGATCTTAAGTTACTGGGTGAAGAAGATATCGTCAAGGCAGAAGCTATAGCGGCGGGATTGGCGTATGTCAACTTAGCAAACTTCAAATTGCCAATAGAACTACAGAAAGATGTAAGTAAAGAGATCGCTACCAAATATACTGCGGTGCCATTTGGCTTCACGGGCGAAGTTCTCAATGTCGCTATGGTTGACCCGAATGATGTCCAGGCACTTGAGTTTATAGAAAAGAAAAGTGGTTTTCATGTACAGCCTTATCTTGCTTCGGAAACAGGCGTTAGTGGTGTTATTGGCCAATACGAGGATGCGGCGGATGAGGTATCAGAGGCACTGCAAAACTATGACACCGAGGCGGTTCCAAAGACAGAAGCCGTAGACCCAGAAGCTGGTGATCTTATCCAAGATGCGCCAGTTACTAGGGCGGTTAACACGATTATCGAATACGCCGCTAGGGCAAAGGCTTCAGATATCCATATTGAACCCAGAGAAAAAACAGTTAAAGTGAGGTATCGCATAGATGGTATCTTGCACGAAACCATGGATTTGCCGATTCATATTCATACAGCACTAGTTTCTAGGATAAAAATACTATCAAATCTGAAGATTGATGAGCATCGCATACCTCAAGACGGCCGTTTTGGCACCACAGTGGATAAGAGGCCTATTGATATGCGTATTTCTATATCTCCGACTGTATTTGGTGAAAAGGTTGTAATCCGTCTTCTTGATAAATCGGCGGGAGTTATCACTCTAGATAAGCTTGGAGTCCGCGGGCGCGCTTTTAAGATTATCGAGGCAGGAGCATTGAGACCTCATGGAATGGTGCTTTCGACAGGGCCTACCGGTTCTGGTAAGTCTACTACGCTCTATGCACTGCTAACAGTAATGAATAAGCCCGATGTAAACATTATTACCTTAGAGGATCCAGTTGAGTATCAGGTAGATGGAGTAAACCAAATCCAGGTGAACACAGCGGTTGGGCTCACCTTTGAATCTGGGCTACGCTCTATATTGCGTCAAGATCCGGATGTAATCATGGTTGGTGAGATACGCGATGTACAAACTGCTGGCCTTGCTGTCCAGTCTGCTCTTACGGGGCATACCGTACTGTCGACTCTACATACCAATAGTGCAGCTGGTGTACTCCCAAGACTTCTTGATATGGAGATAGAGCCTTTTTTGATAGCTTCAACTGTCAGCACCGTTATCGGTCAAAGGCTAGTTAGGAAGATTTGTGATGATTGTAAGGAGCAATACGAAGCCTCGCCAGCAGTCGTAGACAGTATTAAGAAGGCCCTTGAGGGGCTGTTGCCTAGTCATACTGGGCAGACAATGTCTCCCGAAGAATCTGGTTACAAGGATTTACCATTTGTCGAAGATGATACATTTCCACTATATAGAGGAAAAGGATGCCCCACTTGTAACAATAGTGGATACAAAGGTCGTGTCGGTATCTACGAAGTATTTGCCGTTAGCGACCGCTTAGAAAAGCTCATTGTCGGTCATGCCACTAGCTCAGAGATACAAGAAGTGGCCGTAAAAAACGGGATGGTTACGATGAGACAAGATGGATTTTTGAAGGCTTTAGAAGGCATCACTACGATTGAAGAGGTTATTTCTAAAGCGACAGAAGACTAGGCATAGAGTTAACAATCCAAAATATATATGATATTCTAGATAAAGAAAATAGGAGGGTCAATGGTAGAACTTAAAATAGAGAATCTGCTCGAGGAAGTGGTTACGAAACATGCTTCGGATTTGCATATCTCGGTAGGGGTACCACCGATGTTTAGGATAGACGGTGCCTTGGTCCCCGCAGATGACATGGGACCGCTTGCATCAGCAGATGTAGAAAAAATAGTATATTCCGTGATGGATGATATACAGAAAGATATACTCGAAAAAGACAAAGAAGTTGACTTTTCTTTTTCATTTGGAGATGTGGCAAGATTTCGTGCAAATGCCTTTCATCAAAAAGGAAATCTGGGTTTGGCTCTGAGAATTATTCCCAACAATATCCTTACTTTATCTGAGCTTGGCATGCCACCCATCATAGAGCAATTCGCTAATATTCCCCGGGGCCTAGTGCTAGTAACTGGACCGACAGGTTCGGGGAAGTCTACTACTCTGGCTGCAATGGTAGATAAGATAAACACAGAAAAAAGCGTCCACATTATTACGATTGAAGATCCAATCGAATATACCCACTCACACAAAAAAGCACTTATTGACCAGAGAGAAGTCCATTATGATACTAGGTCTTTTGGTGCTGCGCTACGGAGTGCACTTCGTGAAGATCCAGATGTTGTTCTTATTGGTGAGATGAGAGACCTAGAGACTATCTCTGCCGCTATCACAATCGCAGAAACGGGACATCTTGTTTTGGCAACACTGCATACAAATACTGCCGCCCAATCTATAGACCGTATGATTGACGTATTTCCTCCATATCAGCAACAACAAGTACGTGTTCAGCTTTCAAACATTTTGCAGGGTGTCGTCTCACAAAGGCTGATACCTGCCATTGGTGGTGGTCGTCTTGCGGCTGCAGAAATCATGGTTGTTTCGCCGGCAGTTAGAAATATTATACGAGAAGGCAAGACACATCAGTTAGATGCCGTTATCCAAACTAGCGCGGATCAGGGCATGATCCAAATGGACAAGTCTTTGGTAAATTTAGTAAATTCTGGTTCAATAACTGCAGAAGAGGCGCATGGATATTGTGTTGACCCCCATGAGTTTGATAGACAACTTCATGGCTAGGAGCTAGATTGAAAGAATTTTTTTATAGTGGCAAAAACCATGACGGAGAAATCCAAAAAGGTTCGATAGAGGCAGAAAACGAAGAAGGGGCCGCTAAGTATCTTAATGATCACAATATTTATCCCATCCGGATATCAGAGAAGAATAAAAACACTTTTGGGCTAGCTATTCTCAATCATGTTTCAGCCAAAGAAAAGGTTTTCTTTATCCGTCAGCTTTCTACTACCATAAGCGCAGGGTTGCCAGTTTCTCAGGCGCTAGTAACCCTTTCTGAGGGTTCAAAAAAAGGACCATTACAGGATATCGTCACGCAAATAGTTCGTGACGTAGGCGGAGGCTCGACATTAGCAGATGCATTTGGTAAATATCCGAAGCTTTTTAATGTCATAGATGTCACTTTGATCAAGGCTGGTGAGAGTAGTGGTAGTTTGGACGCTGTGCTTTCTCGTTTGGCAGATAGTACGGAGAATGAATATCGTATCTCGAGTAAGATTCGGGGGGCTATGGTCTATCCGGCCTTTGTTATAGTTTTAATTATGGGTGTGCTGGTGGTGATGAACTACTTTGTTTTACCAAAAATGAAAGAATTATACGCTTCTTTTGGTAAAGCCAAGCTTCCAGCAGTGACACAGGGGTTGATGACAGCAAACGAATTTACCACGAAGTATTGGTATATTATGATAGTGCTTATCATCGGTCTTATCGTACTCTTTCGTTGGTATTTGACTACAAGTGCTGGGCGGCATCAATATGATTATTTCAAGCTGATTATGCCAGGCTTTGGAAAGTTTTTCCAAAGTGTGTATATGAGTCGCTTCACTCGTACTCTCGCAGGTCTTATTAGTTCTGGTGTATCTATTCTAGACGCCTTGAGGATAGTGACCAATGCGACTGGTAATGTCGTCATCGCTGATGAAATACGGAAAGTAATCCCCAAGGTCAAGGCAGGGACACCGCTTTCGAAGCCTCTTAAAGAAAGTCCAAACTTTCCTCCTATTGTTTCGCAAATGGTGGGAATAGGCGAAGAGACAGGTGATATAGATAAGATGTTGACAAATCTGGCCAACTATTTTGATGACGAAGTTAGTAGTTTTGTATCCGCCATCACTAGTGTTATTGAGCCGTTTATCATCATCACCCTCGCTGGTATCGTCGGCTTTATTCTGATCGCTGTAATGTTGCCGATATATCAGTTTGGGAGTGTCTTGTAGTTGACATACGATATAGTATATATATAATAATTATTAGAAATATATAGGAGGGGATATGAATAAAATAAGCAAAACAGCTCAAAAAATGGGTTTCACTCTAGCAGAACTTATGGTAGTAATAGCACTCATGGCAGTGCTTGGGACACTGATAGCCGGAGCTATACGGCTCGCATCAGATAAAGCAAAGGTCACAGCTCATCAAACAAACGCAAAAATGATTATTGCCGCTCTCGAAGACGGAAATTCAAAGTTTAGAGTATTCTGTGGCACCAATATGCCCACTTGCAGTGCTACTACCGCTTTGACTACCATTGGGACAGGGACTCAAGTATCTTTTACGGCAGCCGCTAAATCTATGGGACTTGAAGCTAGACTAACTCAAACTTCTGAATGTTCAGGCACAACTGCTGGCGGTGGCGTAATAGCTGCTGATAGTTATAGGTATTATGTATTAACTGCTGACGCAGCATGTACAAAGAAAATTAATGGCGCAGTCTTTGGAGATACAGTCATAGACCCAGTCAATGATACTATTAACTTCTAAATTATATATAAAGAGCGCGAAGGCGCTCTTTTTTTTTATCCCAGATTATACTAGAATAGTATTATGATATTTATAATTATAATATTTTTGCTCGGTCTAGTTATTGGTAGTTTTATCAATGCCCTAGAGTATCGGATTACCGAAAAAAAAACTATGGCTGGACGTTCTTTTTGTCCTCATTGCAAGCACCAGCTTGCCTGGTATGATTTATTCCCGCTTCTTAGCTTTGCTTTTCTCGGCGGCAATTGCAGATATTGCAAAAAGAAGATATCTTGGCAATATCCTTTGATAGAGCTTATTACTGGGATTACGTTCGTCGGCGTCTTGCTAGCGTCACCATTTGCTACTCTCTATGATTTTACTAAAGTAGCCTTAGATTTGCCGATATTATCTCAGAGCTTAGCCTTGTATCAAGAAAACTTTTTCTTGATTTCTGGGATTAAGCTATTTCTGACCTTGATTGTATTCTCGGTTCTAGTACTTGTCGCGCTTCATGATGCTAAGACGGGATACATTCTCTCGACGTATGTCTACGTAGCGGCGGCTATGTCTTTTGTTATCATTATCCTAGCCTTCTCGGGAGGAGCCGATATGACCAATATTATTAGCTACTTTTTTCCCTATCTCTGGAGCGCCATTGTGCCTGCAAGCATCTTTTTCTCTCTTTACTTTTTTTCTAAAGGGAAGTGGATGGGGGCTGGCGATAGTGAGCTCGCGGTCCTTATGGGACTTGTTCTTGGGTACCCCTTGGTAATTGTTGCTTTCTACGTCACCTTTATTGTTGGTAGTGTCTGGTCACTTATTCAGATATATATTACAAAAAAAGCTAAAATGAGGTCTGCAATACCTCTGGGGCCCTTTATGGTTCTCGGGATCTTTGTAGCTTATTTCTACGGACAACAAATGATCGATTTATACTTTAAAATGTTTTTGGGGGCCTGAGCAAATGAAGAGGAGGGAGGGGTTTACTTTGTCTGAGCTGATGGTGGTGATGGCCATTATCGCTGTACTTACTTCTCTTGGAGGCTTTTTTCTCCAGGATATCTATAATAGCTATATGGCGGACCAGGGTGCACAGGATGTATTGGGTGCGATCCGTGATGTTCAGAACAAGAGCCTCACAATCAAAGATGGTAAAAAGGTTTGGGCGGTTTCGATAAGTGCAAAAAAACCGGGTTCTCTCCCCACAGTAGGAGGGGAGATAAAGATCCTCTCATATAATAATACTATATCTGCCCCGACTATATTAATAGCCGACCCACCTTCAGGGATTCGCCAGATCGCGGCAAATTCTGTTACCCTGGTCACCGGAAGTACTTTACCAACTACTCCAGCTTCATACGTAGAACCAACCGACCACTTTGTTTTTTCATTCAGTGCTCCCTTTGGGCGCCCGAGTTTTTATCGAGGGTCAACTACGGGGATTCCACTGGACGATTGTGCTGTCGCTATACCGATAGCAGATTGTAAATGGGAAAGAGGTGTCGGTTTTCTAGGCGAGTGGGTGCTAAATCCAGACCCGCTTGTTCCTCTCGACAGCGCGTATAAAATAATTGACGGTCCAGACGCATTAATTAAAATTAACATTGTTTATGGTAAGCACACTAGGACGGTAACAGTAAGGAGTAACGGCGATGTGTCGACAAACTAAAGTTGCAAAAGGTGAAACTTTGGTCGAGGTAATAGTTTCTTTTGCCTTGGTCTCCATCGTTGTTATGGGGGTTTCCTCTCTCACTAGTGACGTAATGTCGCTTTCTCTGCACTCTAGATATCAAACCGAGGCAGTGATGCTAGCACAAAAAAATTTGGTAATTGGGAAGAATATTTTACAAGCTTCTTGTTCTGCAAATAACACTAACACTTATAGGACTTCAACCGGTACTTGTGATAGTAAGGGCTACTCTGGGGTAGTGTTTATGCGATGCTACGAAGCTGTTAATGATACAGCCAACAACTATGACTCAGATGATAAAAAAAATTACATGCCCGCCCTTAAGAGATCTGGCGTAGTGACTCTTTCTCAGCTTAACACGAGTACGCCAGGTATAGTGGAAACAAATATTAATTTATCTCTCACTACTACTAAGATTGTCGATAAGCCGATATTTGGTTTTTATAAACTTACTTCGAAGGTTGTTTGGACAGAACGTGGAGACCCTTGGGAATATAACATTTCGGAGATAGTCTGGAGGTCAGGATAAATATGCAAACTTACTTTCAACGAATAGCTGACCTCTGGGTATTAATAAGTTCTGTTTGCCGCCGTTCAAACGGCAAGAGAGTCAACCCTTTATCTGATAAAAAATATTGTTTATCAACAAGAGAAACTGCTGGTTTTACTATTGTTGAGCTTATGGTGTCGATGAGTCTATTTAGTGTTCTTACCGTTCTGATACTTATGAGTTTTATAAATATTTCAAATATCCGAGCAAGAACAGGTTCGATGAAGGATTCACAGCAAAAGATCAGGGTGGTTGCTGATCAGATTACTAGAATGACCAAGGAAGCGAGCACTGCCACAATAAAAAAAGATCCATCGCCTGGAGTAGTATATTACTCACTGACACTTACATATAATAAGACAAAAATGGGTGGTCCACTAGCGACAGCCAAAACTGTAACATATCTTATTCAGAAAATTGATTCTACTTGCAGTGCCACAGATTGCGCTGTCAGTCTATTTCGGAATGATCCAGATTCTTTTTTTACTGACGCTACTCTACATAGTCCTAATGCACAAAATATGTTTTCAAAAGATGGAGAAAGGGGTTCGCTTGGTTTGGACCCACTGAATTCGCTTATCGAGTGGGTTGATCCTCAAGATCCTACAAAGGCACAAGATGTAACTGGTACCTTTCCCATGGCCGTTAGAATCAAGCTAGCAGGAACTATTATTGGTAAAAATCTAGAGTCATATGGTGATGACTTTCTTATCGATACAAATATGCTTATGTCAAAGGCATCGGTCCCGAATAATAATGCCGATTCATTGGCAGTAGAATATGCGGGACATATAAGCGTGGTCTCTAGCGAGCCCCCGCTTCCGGTAATATATAATGTAGATGAGTACGGTATTGACAAGGCGATAGCGCAAAAAAACGATTATAGACTTTTGTTATGAGATATCTGGACGAGGAGAGTAAATGTTTCTATCATATAAAATAATCAAATCAAATAAAGAAAAAAGGGGAGTATCCCTGATGTGGGTAATGTCCCTCTCGACTTTGTTGATTTTGCTTTCTACTATAATGTTGACGATAGCAGCTGCAGAATCCAAGATGTCGATACGGGTCGATAGCTCATCGCAAGCATATTCTGCCGCAGAATCTGGGATGGTGTGGGCGAAAAAATATGCCAAAGGTTTCCCCTACACCTCTATCGTAGATTCTAATCCAAGCCCTGGGCCGGGTCCTAGCACGGGAAAGTACATTGACTTATCTAAATTGGGTCCAAACCCCGTAGTGTTTGAAAAAATGTATATAAATGATCCAGCTTTACCAACAAAAGAGCTCAGTAGTTACCAGGTAACCTTTAGTAAAGAGGATGGGATCGCTTTGGATGCAAATAATTTTGATACTGAAGGTTGTCCGAATCTAACACCAACCGTTACGTGTTCTTCTCCTAATAACTGGTATAATACCAACTATGGGCAACTTACACATGTTTTGATCTCTAGTACTGGTCAGTCCGGGGATGTCTATAGAAAGTTATCATATCGTTTTGACGCCTCAGTCCCGCCAAATAATGTCGGCGCTTGTTCTATTATCGATATCGAAGATAAGGTTGTGGTCGCTCCTGATTCGTCTGAAACCAAAAAGTTTGTTACCGAATTTAATGTCTGGCGGGATCCATTGGCTAGCGGTGGTGATCTTGAAATTGGCTTTTCTTCCTTGCGGGACAACTCAGATTTTACAGCAACGAATGGTAATAGAGGGGTTAAAATGGTTTTTACTAGCGCAGCCCCACCTGGTGTAAAACTTCAATATCGAGACTCTTCCGGCACGGTATTGAGCAGCGCGAAAGCTGATTTGCCTCGTTTAACGCCTGCTTCCGGCACGCTCTATTGGTATAGAGTGATTATGACATATATCGAGGGCCAAGGATTGGAGCTAAAGATATATGATAAAGACACAAATTGTGTTCAGGCAATATCGATGCTGACGGTTGGCCCCGATGCGAACCAGTTCAAAATGGCTAGTTCTTATATATTTACAAATTCACCCAGCGATATAGTGCTCAGAGATACTGGTGCTGGTGTTAACATTGATGAAAATATATTGAAAGTCGGCCCAAACTATGACTATCGTATCTCCACAATGGTTACGACAGGGTTTACCTTGAGGGCACTACCTCGACCGTTTGATATTAATCGGACCGGTAACTGTGGTGGACTCAGAATAGCTGGGTACTGGAATGGCACAGCAACAAAGTATCTCGCGGTTACCTCGGCTGGAGAAGTATATAGTGGAGATTCTGGCTCTTGGGTAAGTTGGAATGTGTCGAAAATACCGAATGTAGAAGACATCGTAGCTGTATCCGCACAGTTAGACGTTGGGGGCGATCTAAGAATAGCTGCGACACGGCCAAACGGCGAAACATATATTATGAAGACTAGTAGTGTACCACCAACGAGTGGACCCGCTTGGGTGCTAAAAACAATGTCGACATCTTCTGACCCAGACATCGTAGCTGTTTCTTTAGCAAATAAAGGCAAACAGATAGTGGCAGTTCGCAAGAATGGTGAATTGTATTTTGCTCCAATAAGCGGTTTGGTTGTAGTAGGATGGCAACTACTAACTACTGGGGCAACTCCCCCGGATGTTGTTGGTATCGGTACTACCATAACCTACATAGCCGACCCTCTTGGTACGACGCCTCAGTTGGGCGTACTGGTGGCTACAAAATCGAGCGTAATAAAGCTTTTAAATTCGACAATCACTGGTATTAATACCGATTCACCTATAATATCACTAGCTTCTTATGGCAATCTTGGTCCTGTGCCTGCTGTGAATTTATCTTCCCCCGGATTTGGCGGCTATGTTGCTTTTGCAGCTGTCTATGACACAGTTAGTGCGGCTTGGAAGTTTGTCGGGATAGAGGCAAATGGTCACAGTTCTTCTTCCACGTCAACTGGTGATACTGTCCCTGTAGGCGCCGCAGGGTTAACGGCCCGCTACGTTGCTATAGCTGGTGCAGGGGGAGATTCTTCGGGGACCTGGGTAGGTGGTTTTGCTGCTACCAAAGAATTCGGTATATCTTCTATGACTACAAACACCGATTTCACTACTTGGTCATCATTTATTTCTAATCCCATACCTTAAAGTAGATTTATCATTTAATTTATTAATCGCAAAGGTCAACCTGGTAAATATACTTGCCTCGAGTTAGTATTGTCTTCCAATGAAACGAAATTACAAATTCGACCCTTACTTTTGAGATCAAATAGGGGTAACTAATTTTTAATTATAAAAAATATATAAGTTATTCCGAATGAAATGCTTTGTGCACTTCTCTCAATTGCTTGTTAGTGACATGTGTATATATCTGAGTAGTTGTTATCGATGAGTGGCCGAGCATCTCTTGGACGCTACGGATATCCGCGCCATTGATAAGAAGGTCGGTAGCGAATGAATGCCGCATGACATGCGGAGTTACGTCCTTTACAATACCAGCGAGCTTGGCATATTTCTTGATGATGCGCTGGACACTTCTGGGAGTAAGGCGCATGTATTCTCCTTCGTCTTCATCGTCTTTGAGTCCACCCAGATGGATAAATAAGGGCTTGTGTTCGTCTTTGCGTAGCTTAAGGTAATCATTTATCGAGTCTTTGGCCTTGTCTGCAAGGAAGACTATCCTCTCCTTGTCGCCCTTACCACGCACCATGAACTCGCCTCTGTCGAGGTTGATATCGTCGATATCGAGATTTGTCAGCTCGCTTACTCGGAGGCCCGTAGAAAAAAGTGTTTCCAGTATCGCTTTATCCCTCAGTGTTATTAAATTATTCTTGTTTGGATTTTTTTCAGGAGCAGATAGCAAGTTTTCTACTTCGGTAATTTCGAGAAAAGTAAACGATTTTCGACTTGCAGAACCTAGCTCAAGCTTTTCTGGTGATAGACAAACTATATCTCGTCTGGCCAAATACTTGAGAAATGCCCGAAGTGCGATAATGTGGTAGTTTTGAGTTATTTTCTTGAGGTTTTCGCCGGCGTCGGTGTCTATACGATTCAAATAAAGTCGGTATTTTCTAACTAACTCCATGGTAATGTCTGCGGGTTTGATTTTTTTACCACCTTCTTTGTCATCCTTGTCATTCGACTCTGAGGTGGGCGACATCTCATCGCTCAGACTCGAAGAGCGAAGGCGAGGATCTCCTCCATATCGTGCAAAATCGAGAAACCTACTGAGGTAGTGTTCGTAATTACGAATAGTAAGCTCACTGTGGCCACGCTCTATTTCACAGTATTCTAGGAATTCTTCTATCAAGTTCTCAATATTCATAATATATCGCCCATATTATACCCCTTTGTCATTACCATGCTTCATGTCACCTCAATCCTCAATGTGTCATCCTTGCTTCTCAATGTGTCATCCTTGTCATTCGACTCTGAGGTGGGCGACATCTCATCGCTCAGACTCGAAGAGCGAATGCGAGGATCTCCCTCTCGATTTATATCGCCAAGTCTTTCCACTCGGGACTTGCCGTATTTATTAATCCGATTTTCCAATCTCGCTTCCAGTGCTTCAATTGTCTTTCTCTAGTAATCATCGCCTCCGCCGAATCAGTTGTTTCGTAATAAACCAGCATGGTAGTATTATACTTTTTACTAAACCCATCGATAAGCTTCAGCTTATGCTTGTGAATCCTTTGTTCTAGGTTTGAAGTAGAACCGATGTAAATAATACCATTTTTGGCATTCGCTACGATATATACATAATATGTTTTACTCAACATGCCTCCGAAGAGTGATCCTCGCGTTCGCTCTTCGAGTCTGAGCGATGAGATGTCGCCCACCTCAGAGTCGAATGACAAGGATGACAATAATTAATATTTATGTCCTAAGGTGACGGGGGCTGATACCTTAACAACGATGACGGGGCTGATATTTAAAATTTATTATGGCAGGGATATTTTAAATAGAGCTATCTTATATATTGTACGACACAAGAGCCAACTTGCAAGACGACAACCGATAAATGAAAGTAAACTATTTGACGTCCCTATATAGTGATTCTATAATGAACTTATATTAGGGGGGCTAAATAATAATCTCGATATATGAACAAAACAAAATATGTATAACGGTCGTCGATAAGGCGAGTGTTTTTAATGATATCTATCTCGCTCTTTTTTGTGAGATAATATAGTGGATATTAACAGCAGGCCAGTAAGTCCTCTAAGGATTCGTAGCTACTCTGATACAAAGTTTGTCCGGATGATAAACAGAGCCAGCTTTCAGAAACGTTTCGCTGCTTTTACTCTTCTCTTTATGTTCTTTCAGATACTTAGTCCTTTTGGGAGCTTGGTACAAACAAAAAAAGTACGGGCAATCAATGAAAATGTATCTAGTTTTTATGAGATTGACCGTACGAACAATCCTGCTAATTTTTCTAAGTTTTCGATTACAAATTTGGCAGCAACCCAAATGACAGCAGAATGGTCTTTCACTTCTAGCGGTTCAATAGTGAATTACATAGAAATTATTATTAGTACGGCTGGTGGTCCTATAGCTAATCCATTTTATAATAATATAACTTCTACCAGCTATACTTCTTCTTATACCTTCACTGGACTTTCACCAAATACAGAATATTTTTTCCAGATTATTGCGAGTAGAAATGTCTCTCCGTGGGACAGAACAGATGCATTTATTGGTTCGGCAAGTGTACCTATCGGGGTAAAATATACTATACCGGATACTACCGAACCAACCATTGTTTCTTTAGGTTATTCGCCAGTCCTTAATGCCACAGATGTGGCAATAGACTCAAATATCGAAATTACTTTTTCTGAAAATATTAAATGGAATGATCAATTGTTGTATGCTTATCAGGATGATAAGCTAATTGATATAAGGAAAATTTTGCCATATCCAGGTGCCCTTACTACTTGGACAGATGCGAATCATAGCGGAGTTACAGTATCTGGTAATAAGCTGATACTAAATCCTCCGACAAACATGTCGTACGGGGCTCATTATGCAGTTGAAATAAGTAATACTGCTATCTGTGATTTGGCAAATAATTGTTTTGGTGGATTATATGGCTCGACAGAGTATCACTTTACGACCGTTGCTGGTGTTACAACCTTTACAGTAACCTATAATGGTAATGGTAATAGTGGCGGTACTGTTCCTATAGACAGCGGCTCTTATATCTATAACCAGGCTGCAATAGCACTGGGTAATACCGGTAGTCTTGTCAAAACAGGTTACACTT
The DNA here is from genome assembly GCA_037129835.1 of bacterium. Taxonomy (GTDB): domain Bacteria; phylum Patescibacteriota; class CPR2; order UBA1875; family CAIMLA01; genus JBAXUE01. The sequence goes on from JBAXUE010000003.1 coordinate 158,128, forward strand.
TTACCGGTTGGAATACAGCAACGAACGGTCTGGGGACTGATAGGACGGTGGGTGCTACATTTCCGGTATATGAGAATACTTCCTTGTATGCCAAATGGACAGCCAATACCAATACCATTACCTTTAATGGCAATGGTAATACGGGCGGTTCTACTGCCGCACAAAATATTGCCACCAATGCCTCAGCTGCTTTAACTTCAAATGGATTTACCAAAACTGGCTACACTTTTGCTGGTTGGGCTAACACGGCAGGAGGTTCAGTCGCTTATGCCAATGGCGCTCTGTATACAATGGGGACAGCTAGTGTTGCTCTCTATGCCAAATGGACAGCAAATACCAATACAATCACTTTTAATGGCAATACCAATACAGGCGGTTCTACAGCCTCACAAAATATCGCTACTGATGCCACTGCCAACCTAACAACAAATGGATTTACCAAAACTGGCTACACTTTTGCTGGATGGAATACGCTCGCTAATGGCACTGGGACGAATTATTCCAATAATGCTAGCTATACCATGGGGACAGTTAGTGTAATTCTCTACGCCAAGTGGACTGCCAACACCAATACGATTACCTTTAATGGCAATACCTCAACTGGCGGCGCTACTGCTTCGCAGAATATCGCTACTGATGTTTCGGCGACTTTGACGTCAAATGGATTTACCAAAACTGGCTACACTTTTGCTGGTTGGGCTACCACGGCAGGTGGTACGGTCGCTTATGTCAATGGTGCTACATACTTAATGGGAACAGCTAGTGTTGCTCTCTATGCCAAATGGACTATTATTACCTATACCGTGGCTGGCAGTGCTCTAATAGCCGAAAGAGGGGATGTTACTGGTAGTGGAAATGTTAACCACGGTGGTAGTATTACTCTTACCGCTGTGGCCCATAGTGGCTACAACTTTTTTGCTTGGGATGGAGATTGTGGTGGTATTAACCCTGTAGTTACTTTAACAAATATTACCGCCAATAAAACATGTTCTGCGATATTCTCATCTAATGTTTTTATATCTCCAATTATCAGCAACATAGATCATGGAACTCCAACAAAAAATAGTGCCAATATCAGATGGGATACAGATTTAGATGCAGACTCTGAGGTAGAATATGGTACTACATCGGGAGTTTACGGATTACCAACTACGAGCATAATTTTAACCCGAGATCATTTAATCCAATTAACGGGTCTTTCCCCAGCTACAACTTATTACTATCGTGTAGTGAGCTCTGTTTACGATGGAGAGATAAAAATTTCCGATACTGGCGTAGAGAATTCATTTACAACAGCCGCGGCGATCACAAGCACTGTGTCCTTTAACGTTGGTGAAGGAACTTTAGTGGACCCAATAGCAGCAGTTGTTGGTGCGTATATTACACCACCAACACCACCAACAAGAGCAGGTTATGTTTTTGGGGGTTGGTACAAAAACTCAGAGCTAACTACTTTATGGGATTTTGCAACAGATAAGGTTACTACAGATACTGTTTTATATGCCAATTGGAATTATTGGATATCGGGTCTTGATTTTACGCCGCTTGAAGGTAAATTTGTTTATAGTGTTGATGTCGGACCATCAGATACTTTTAGTGACGGAACAATAATTGGTGGTGTAAGCCCTTCCGGTATTGTCTGGAAAAATACTTCAACAGCGCCTACTGGTGGTCAGTTCGATACTGGTCTAGATGCGAATTGGACAGCTCAGAGCTCTTTGGTTGCGGACAATTCAATAGATTTTGTCGGTTACCCAGCCCGTGATGCCTGTAAGGTTCTTGGTGGTCGTTTGCCGACGTCTGTAGAACTTTTGTCAATCCGCGATAATAAAACTTCATATAATAATAATTTTCAGACATCAAACTACTGGGCATCAACTGGTTTCGGATCATATTATTCAATTTATGCTCCTTTTAGCAGCGGTTCTTCTGATTATAGTTCGTTTAATAATACAAATAATGTTAGATGTATTAGTGGTACTCCAACGCTGCCAGTAAGGACAGTAAAGTTTTCACTCGAGCCCGGATGGTATGAATGGACTCTGGAACAAACCGTAAGCTCTGGCAGCTTGCTTGCGGAACCCGTCAATCCTTTTATTTCGGGATATACCTTTGCTGGATGGTATACAGATGAAGCCTATACTAATATTTGGGATTTTCCTGCAGATAAAGTTACTTCTAACATGGTTTTAAATGCTAAATGGACAGCAAATACCAATACCATCACTTTTAATGGCAATACCAATACAGGCGGTTCTACAGCCTCACAAAATATTGATACCGATGCTTCGGCAGCCTTAACCTCAAATGGGTTTACCAAGACTGGCTACACTTTTGCTGGCTGGAATACACTAGCAGACGGTACGGGTACAGATTATGCAGAAGGTGTTTCATATAAAATGGGGACAGAAAATATAACTCTCTATGCGAAATGGACAGCTCTACCCGTAGAGACTGTTAATATTGGCACACAAGTCTGGGCAAGTAAGAATCTGAACGTTGGTACAATGACCACCGCCAGCAGCACTCCTTTGACAACTTCTCAGAAATGGTGTTATGACAATGACGAAGCCAACTGCGATACCTATGGCGGGTTATATAATTGGGATGCTGCCATGGCACCAAGAGAAGTAGGAGCTACAGATATTTGTCCTATCGGTTTCCATGTACCAAGTGACACAGAATGGACTACACTTACAAACTATTTGGGCCCCGATACAGCCGGGACTCAACTGAAGGAGGGTGGAACAAGTGGTTTCGAAGGTAAGCTAGCTGGTGGTTTTGACGGTTCAATATTTAGTGGTCTTACGACTGGCAATTTATGGTCTGGCACTGTTGGTTCTGTTTATGTCTGGTCCCGCTTTTTGACTTCTCATCCTACGATGTTTCGTGCAGAAAACAGTGCTGCGTTCGGCTTTTCAGTCCGTTGTCTTCAAGATACGGGTATTGTACTGCCAACCTACACCGTTTCCGCTACATCAAGCCCTAGTGATAGAGGTTCTGTAGCAGTGAGCGTAGATACTGTCTCTAGTGGTGGTAGCTCTACCATTACAGCCACAGCGAATAATGGCTACAGTTTTTTCGGCTGGTCAGGAGACTGTAATAGTGGTGCTAATCCATATACTTTTAATAATATAACTGCGGATAAAACATGTACTGCATTATTCTCAGATATAAACTTTGGTATGTATACTATTAGCAATTTATCTCATGGAACTCCAACAAGAAGTACGGCGAATATTAGATGGGACACAGATACAGATGCAGATTCTGTGGTAAATTATGGCACAACCTCGGGAGATTACTCTACAAGTTTATTACAAATAATGCCTACAAAAGATCACCTTGTCCAAATAACAGGGCTGGCGCCTGCTACAACATACTATTATCAGGTATCTAGTTCTGTTTATGATGGCCAGATGGGCGGTTCAAAAAGTAGTGAAGAAGATGTATTTACAACAGCCGCAGCGGCCACAAGCACTGTGTCATTTAACGTCGGTGAAGGAACTTTGGTGGACCCAATTGCAGCAGTTGTCGGTGCGTATATTACACCACCAACACCACCGACAAGAGCTGGTTATGTTTTTGGGGGTTGGTACAAAAACTCAGAGCTAACGATTTTATGGGATTTCCTTACAGATACAGTTACTACCGACACTGTTTTATATGCTAGTTGGAATTTGGCTCTATCTGAATATGGTGTCACTTACAATTCAAATGGCGGTTCTGAAACAGGAAATGTTACGGGAATACTTTCTGGAACAACCATAACGGAGCCGGCCGAACCTACAAGAAACGGCTATACCTTTAATGGTTGGTTTCATGACGTAGGATTGACAGACCCTTGGATTTTTGATTTTGATACAGTTACTGAGGATACTACCCTCTATGCCAAGTGGACTTCTGCTGTTACTTATACCGTTACTTTCAACTCAAAGGGTGGTTCTGCTGTACCACCAATAACGGGAATAATTTTAGATGCGTACATCACGATACCTACAGTTCCAACCAGAAGCGGATACATTTTTGATGGATGGTATGTGGATGATAGTACTTTCTTGGATCGATGGAGATTTCAGATTGCAATTCCTCCGGGAGGTGTACTTCCACCAGAACCCCAACACGTCACGGCTGATACTACGCTTTATGCAAAGTGGACTGCAGTCGCCACTCCGACACCAACCCCAACTACTGTACCCATCTCTACGGTAGCGACACCAACACCAACAACTGCTATGGTCGTTGGTGTCACAACCCTCCCAGCTGCTGGTGTGAATGTATTAAAGATAATACTTAACATGCTTCTCGCCATACTCGTTCTCTCGTTAGGAGTCATCGCTAGCAAGAAAACGAAGTATGAATACCTCTTGAGTTAACAGGTATTTATAGCACTCGACATTGTGGCTAATTTAGAATATAGATATATTTGACTAGTATGATCTATGGTTTTATAATATCCATAGTCATAGG
>JBAXUE010000004.1:0-115897 GCA_037129835.1 bacterium
CCGTCTGCACCAGTGTTTTGAGTTACATTAACTCCATTTCCAGTTAAGGTCATTGGCCAATTTGAAACTGGACCTTCGTTTGTGTTTTTATTGCCATCACCATTTATATCTTCATATTTAAATGAAGTGATGGTGTATCTAGATGGAGCACAGGGAAAGTTAACAACCGTCCTGGCGGAAGCATTAAATGGATTCATCTGATCTGATCTTACATTTCCGACATTGCTATATGTTACATTCCCACAAGCATTATTTGCTAGTGATGTTAGTACTTTAGCTTGAAAAAGTACATAAGCAACAGCACTAGGCGCGTATGTACCAATATTTATACCGCCTGATGTTATTCCGTCCGGTAAAGAACTACCGTTGGGATAAGTACCATTTCGGATTTTTGTGCTACCTGGGACATAAGTAATTCCGCTAGGTAGACTATCCCAAACGATAACGTTAGTTAAATTTTCGTTTCCATTATTTTTAGTAGTTATCTGATATTCTAGAGTATCTCCTGGATTGGCTATGCTATCTGTTAGCCAAGTTGTTTGGCCAGCAGTTCGTACTTGTTTGGTGATTGATACTGCGTCAACGACTACTCTAGCCTGAACAGTATAATATTCTTCATAATTCCAACAAGGATTTAGTCTAGGTACCGTATATCCAGAACTCATGATGCTGTCAGGGATAGCAACTGTTACAAAATTTACATTTGTGTCATTCCCAGAATTATACCTTCTAGTTGCCGTCCCTGGGATAAATATAAGTTTGCTTGTTACTGGCGTTGTTACATTTGCCACATCGGTAATAACAGCTGTATTGTCACCACCTGCTGTAGAGTTTACAGCGTGTGTAGTCGCCAAATTATTTGGGATATTTATTTTTACGTTAACATTAGAAGCATATAACCCAGAGCCGATAGGGTTTGGGTTGTGGATCCATACAGATACTTTTACGACCTCATCGTAGCTAGCATTTACGCTATCATGCCATGCGTTATCACCGCTAGTGACATTTGCTACTTGCACCTTAGATTCAAGAGGAACCGTAGGAGCAGCTGTCGCTAATGTACCTACGCCAAAAATGGCTGCGACTAGATAGACAATAGCAATCTTTGATTTTAATAAATATTTTTTCATTTGTTCCTCCTTTCGAGAGGGTTAATTTGATTATATATCTATAGTATTGAGAAAGAAATTGAGGGGTGGAGGCAGTGCTTGTGCGCACCGCCTCCACATCACCTCGACATACTTTTAGCTTCTAGAAGCCACCAGGGTCTCCTTCATTGACAGTAGACCCAGTGCCTTCCCCTGGGTTCCCCTGGTTTGTGCCAGTACCTGCTCCAGGCGTGGGCCCAGCGTTACCGCCGGTGTCTGGTGGTTGGCTCCCAGGGCTATCCTTAAAAGGAGTAGTCCCGGGACCAGAGTTTGCTGGTGGACAAGGAGTCGGCTTCGGCTTAGGCCTTGGTTTAGGCTTTGGTTTGGGCTTTGGATTCGGTTTGGGATTTTTCGCAGAAACCCTTGACTCTTCTTTGATGGGGTTTCCGCAACTAACCTTTATCACCGCTCTTCCCTTGTCGTCGACCAAAACCAAAACGTCACCGTTCTTAATGTGATAGCCCTTTACGAGATACCAGCTCCCATTTTTAAAGCCTGTGTTGGAAACAGACGTTCCTGGGGCAAGTTTTCCGGCATAATTTTTGCCGAAAACCTTCTCTTGAGAAGCAAAGTAGGCCACATCCTTTTGGGTGTATCCCCACATTGACTTCAAGGCAGCGTAGTTTGCGACAGACGCTTTTTGCTGGTATTCAGTCCAAGAACGTACACCTTCGGGAATTGCCCCGGGAGGTTCTGGTGCACTTGGTGCAGCTACAGCAACAACCGGTGTTTCTACTGGCGGCGGTGTCGTTGTTGTTTGCACCGAAGAAGTGCTTATCGTACTTGATGAGTTTGACGGTAGAGTAGCTGACAGGGTAGTTCCTCCACCCGTTGGGCGAAAGAACAGTATCAATAGGATGCCCAATCCAAGGATCAGGACTACTGATGGCCACAGCCAGTTCTGTCGGTATGCTTGCCTCTCGATAAGTTCCGGTTCTGCTGATTCTGTTGGCTGTTCGTCATTTACTTCAGCCGTTTCTGAATCGTCCACAACAGGAAGTGCTTCTGTCTCAGCCACCGGGTCGGCGGCCGGAACGGGCTGATCGGTCATTTTAACCGACCTCCTTGTCTGTAGGCGACCTACCCGGTCGCATGAACTGTATGTCGAAGTGCATCAAATATCTCTGACGTTTGCCAGGGATTTGACTTTTTAATGTAGCATATCGGATACTATTTGTCAAGTAGTAAGCAAAACATCAATGTCTGAATATATTTAGTTAACTATCTAAGAAACTGTTTTAAGAATATATAAACCAAGCAATATCATAATAATTGCGAGAAATAAATGTAATTTACGGCCATTTTTTTCTTGAAAATTAATGAATTTTTCGGTTGTGAGTTTATTTGTAGCGAGTATAAAAATAGCTATTAGTGGTAGAATAAACATCAAATTATATAGTAAAAGAAATGCAAAACCCTCTATAAAAGATACTTGGCTAGATAAAAGACTTATGATGGCCAGATATATTGCCCCTGAACACGGGAATTCATATATACCAATAAGAAAGCCAACCACAATCGCCGAAGCAATGGTAGCTTTATAGGCATATTTAGAGACATAGCCTCTTACTTTTAGAGGTATCTTTATACTAAAAGGAGAATTTGGAAAGAAATATTCTTTGACGTTTAAAAGTCCAAAAAAAATAACGAGGACGGCCCCTATTTTACTGATTGGATACGCAGTAAAAAGTGTCCCAGCACGAAGCAACCCCATCCCAATTAGTAGGTATGTTATATATATTGAAATAACGTAAAAAAGGCCAAAAGCAAAAATCTCGTTTCTGCTTTTTTTAAGAGTGAACATTAATGAAATATAGATTAACAAAAGTGAAATAGCACAGGGGTTGAAACTGTCAAGAATCCCTGAAATTAAGACAGTTGAAAGTAGTGGAGTACTAAACATTAATTATTCCTTTTAATTCACTTAATTTTGATATTTTAACTATATTATCATCCTTGATAATATCTTCTCTGTCAATCAGGACGGGATTCATTCCCACGTTAGCAGACCCATTATAATCACTGATTAGTGAATCCCCTACAAATAATATTTCCTCAGCCTTAATTCTTGAAATATTAATTGCTTCTTTAAATATCCCTGGATTCGGTTTTTCGCATCCTATTTCTTCAGAAGTGATTACAAATTTGAAGTATTTATCAATCCCAAATTGTTCAAAAAATTTATTCAAGTAACCGTCTTCATTGGACACGCAACCAATTAGTATATTTTGATTTTTAAGAAATTCTAGCGTAGGTATAACATCTTTATAAAGATAAAAATTTTTAGGATTTCCCCATGCTTCAAAATGAAGTTCTTGGCCCTTTGTGGTTGAATTACCCTTGTAATTAAGTGCGTCTAGCATCTTTTTATTGAAGTCTGTCCATGCTTGATTGCTTTCCTTTGAATCGGTGGCTTCACTTTGAGCAAGTAGTTCTGTCTCTTTCAGCATTTTATCCCAAACTATTGTCATTTCACCTCTGCTTATTTTCATCCCCGTATGTTCTTCAATAATCCGCATGTACATTCCTACTTTATCCGGATAAGCACCAAATAAAGTATCTATTGCGTCAAAAAAAACTGCTTTAATTATAACTTTCATGACTTTACTTCCCATGACATTTCTTGTATTTTTTACCACTTCCGCAAGGACAAGGGTCATTACGACCGATATTCTTTTTAGCTATTTTTTTAACAACAGTTCTTTCTGCAATCGGTCCCTTAGTATTTTCTGTTGCTACTGCTCTTGTGACCTGGGTTTCGGTAGTTGGCGCGTTGTGTGTTATTTCAACTTTATAAACAAGATTTAGGATTTCGCTGTCAATGGCGGCTAGAAGCATCTTAAACATTCTGTATGATTCGTTTTTGTATTCGATTAGTGGGTCTTTTTGACCATAGCCACGAAGTCCGATGCCGTCTCTTAGATGGTCGATTGCGTCTAAGTGGTCTACCCATAGCATGTCAATTGTTCTTAGATATAGTGCCTTTTCAAGTATTCTCATCATATCAGCGCCGATTCGTTTTTCTTTATCGTCATATGCCTCTATAAATACTGAATTAATCGCCTTTTCTAAATCAGCTTGAGATCCCAAAAGAACCTTATTATCTACCTTAACTTCAGAACCAATGATGCCAGAGATTTCTGTTGTTATCTCTGCGCCCATTACCTCGCCTGTTACTGTATTAATATTTTTAGCTATCACGCTCTTGGTAAAATTAGAAATAATGTCTAAATAATTTTGTTTAAGATTTTCTTCAGATAAAACTTGTTGTCTTAGTCTGTAGATATAGGCTCGTTGTTTGTTCATAACGTCGTCATATTCTACTAAATGTTTACGAATGTCGAAATTATGGCCTTCTACTTTTCTTTGAGCTGACTCTAATGATTTTGTTATCATATTGTGTTGGATAGATTGATCTTCTGGAAGTCCAAGCTTTTCCATTACACTACCAACTCTATCGCTACCGAATATTCTCATCAAATCATCGTCTAAAGAGACAAAAAATTGCGTAGATCCAGGATCCCCCTGACGACCACAACGACCACGAAGCTGATTATCGATGCGTCTCGATTCATGTCTTTCGGTGCCTATCACGTGGAGCCCACCAACATCAGCAATTCCATCACCAAGTACTATGTCTGTGCCACGACCGGCCATATTGGTAGCAACCGTTACGGCGCTTCTTTGACCAGCCTTTTTGATTATCATTGCTTCTTTTTCATGATTTTTTGCATTTAACACTTCGTGCTTTACGCCATTTCTCTTGAGGAGGTCTGCCAAAAGTTCATTTTTTTCGATACTAACTGTGCCGACAAGGACTGGTTGGCCAGCCTTGGTCCTGATCTTGATGTCCTCGACTATGGCGTTAAATTTACCTAGCTCATTCTTATATATTAGGTCTGGTTCATCTTTACGTATATTCTTTTGATTAGTAGGTATCTTGATTACCGCTAGTTTGTAAATTTTTGAAAATTCCTCTGCCTCAGTAGCTGCCGTACCAGTCATGCCAGATAGTTTTGTATATAATCTGAAATAATTTTGAAAAGATATGGTTGCCATAGTTAAGGATTCTCTATTGACCTCTACGCCTTCTTTTGCCTCAATCGCCTGATGAAGTCCTTCGCTGTACCTTCTGCCAAACATCAAACGACCTGTGAATTCATCAACAATAATAATCTCACCATCTTTAACGACATAGTCTTTATCGACTCGGAAAAGAACATTCGCTTTGAGCGCTTGCTCTATATGGTGAACGTTTTCGATGCCATATTCTTCATAAATATTTTCTACACCGAGTAGTTTTTCCATGTGCTGTATCCCAGCATCTGTTAGTGAGGCCGCCTTCTGCTTTTCATCGATAGTATAGTCAGTTTCAGCTTTAAGATTCTTTACCAGTAGATCTATTTGGACATACTTGTCAGTACTTTCTTCTGCTGGTGCAGAAATAATCAAAGGAGTCCTAGCTTCGTCAATTAAGATTGAATCAACTTCGTCGACAATCGCGTAATTAAGTGGTCGTTGTACCATCTGTTCAATATTTTGGACCATGTTATCGCGCAGATAGTCGAAGCCAAATTCATTATTTGTGCCATAGGTGATGTCTGTTAGATATGCTTCTTTTCTTGTAACTGGCCTTAGGTTCTCGGTGGCTTCATCGACGACACGTTCATCTTCGTAATTTGGATCATATATAAACGCAGAATCGTGAACAATAACACCCACAGACATCCCCATTGCAAAGTATAGTTTACCCATCCATCCGGCGTCACGTCTAGCAAGGTAGTCATTTACTGTGACAATGTGGACTCCTCTACTAGTAAGCGCGTTCAAAACTGCAGAAAGCGTTGCAACTAGTGTCTTCCCCTCACCTGTCATCATTTCAGATATATTGCCCTCATTTAGAACAAGCGCGCCTATAAGTTGGACGTCGAAGTCTCTCATTCCCAAAACTCTTTTTGAAGCCTCTCTGGTAAGTGCGAATACTTCTCCGATATAAGGCTCAAGAGCGTCATTAATAATAGTCTTCAGCGAATCTTTGTCTTTTTCTTTTCCCGCCTCAGAATCTATTTTCTTGGTGACGGCAAGTTTTATTTCGGCAATTCTTTTGATAATATCAGAGTCAGAATATTTCTCAATTTCGGTCTCTAATTTATTCGCTGAATCGACATATTTTTGCAATCCCGAGACCTTTTTTGCATTAGGATCACCGAGGAGTTTAGTGATTAGTGACATATTATTCTTGTCCCGAACGTCTAAATAGCTTATTAATAAGATTTTTGCTTTTTACAAATTTGGTACTCTTCGGATTGTGGGCTGATTTGTTCTTTTCTAAAAGTCTGATGAGTTTTCTTTCTAGTTCATCTACTGCAGCAAAAATCGTTTTTTCGTCTGCCTGAGCTGATATATCTGGACCAGCTACACTAATATTGGCTTTTGCGGTGGCTATGTTGCTTGCAGATTTAGTGTGCGCTTCTTCTAAAACTATATCAATTTCTAGAATTTGTTTGTAGTTTTTGCATAGTTTTTTCATTTTTATTGTAGTATACTTTTTTATTTCTGGTGTTAGTGTGGTTTTGTGAGCTGCAATATTTAGCTTCATTTTGAACTCCTATCAATTATTTTTTTATTCATATATTTTTCTAAAACTTTAGGTATTAGAATACTACCGTCGGATTGTTGGCAGTTTTCGACAATTGCAATTATCGCTCTGGTTATGGCTATAGCAGTTCCGTTTATCATGTAAACAAAATTTTTGTCACCTGAAATGTTTTTGTACTTAATGTTGAGGGCTCTAGATTGATAGTCAGTACAATTAGATGTTGATGTGATTTCGCCCCAATCACCCATGGTACCGTCTTTATTCGGTTTTCCTGGCATCCAAGCCTCTAAGTCGAAGGTTCGTATGGCTGGTGCACCTAAATCGGCTGTGCAGTGGTCTATTACACGGTATGGGACCTCAAGTCCGCTAAATATCTCTTTTTCGATATTTAAGATTTCTTGATGTGCTTTTTCGGCGTTTTCAGGAACGACATACTGGAACATTTCAATCTTAGTAAATTGGTGGACTCTAAAGATACCTTTTGAAAATTTGCTGTAAGACCCAGCTTCAGTCCGAAAACAATGTGACACTGCGACATATTTCTTGGGCAGTTCAACTTCTTCTAGTACTTCTCCTGCGTGGTATCCGCCAATTGTAATTTCCGCAGTACCTATTAGTGAAAGATCGGTTCCTGAAATATTATATACTTGAGTTGATTCCCCTCTGGGGTTGAATCCAAGACCGTATAATATGTCGTTTTTAGCCAAATCGGGAGTACTGAGAGGTGTATAGCCGTTTTTAATTGTAATATCTAGAGCATATTGAATAAGTGCAAACTCCATTTGAGCTAATTCGTTTTTGAGATAATAAAATTTACTTCCAGAAACTTTTGTGGCCCTGTCAAAGTCTATTAGGTCGTGTAATTTAGCGAGCTCTAAATGGTCTTTTGGCACAAAATTAAGCTTAAGCGGCTCTTTCACTATCTCGAGAACGGGATTATCGTCTTCGTCATCACTAATTCTTACATCTGGATGGGTAATATTCGGTACCGAGAACCAGATTTCTTTAAGCTCTGTCTCGATTCTATCTAATTCTTTTTCTAGCTTGCTTTCAGTAGATTTTTCTTCAGAAAGCTTTTCAAGTTGGTCTTGGCTTGGTTTGCCCTTAACTAGATTCTTTCCAGCTCTAATGTTCTCGATTTTCCCAAGTAAAATTGAGCGCTCAGCATCTAGCTTAATAAGTAATTCAATATCAGCTTTTGAGCCACGGTTTTTACAATTATCTAACACTTCTTTCTTATGTTCACGAATATATTTAATATCTAACATATTGCTCCTTATTTCTCAGGTTTTAAAGTTGGAAAGGCGATCACTTCCTTGATCGAATACTCGTTTGTAAGTAGCATTACGAATCTGTCTATGCCAATACCCCACCCCGCTGTTGGTGGCATACCGAAGGCAAGTGCCTCAACAAAATTTTCGTCCATCATTTGGCCTTCTTCCCAACCAGCATCACGAAGCTTTACTTGATCTTTTAGGCACTTTTCTTGTTCTATCGGGTCATTTAGTTCTGTATAGGCGTTTAATATTTCCAAGCCTCCGCCACATACCAGTTGGAATCTTTGAGCTTCACGGGGGTTATTTTCATCTCTTTTGGCTAGTGGTGTCATTTCAATAGGCTGATTAATCACAAATATTGGATCGATGATTTTTGGACGACTTGTTTTCTTATAGAGCTCGTCAGTGAGCTTCTCCCATACTTTTGCATCCGCTGAATCAAGCTTGATTTTTGCTTTATTGATAGCAAGTGTTAGTTTCTCAAAAGTATCCTCCTTGTTGATGTCTATGCCGGTATCTTTTTTAATCAAATCAGCAAATTTAATTATTGGATAAGGGGCAGTAAAATCAATATTTTTGCCTTGATATTCGACATTAGCACTGCCTTTTACTGTCTTTACTACGGATTCTATAAGTTCTTCGGTAAATTTCATTAAAAACTTATAATCGCGATATGCCCAATAGAACTCCATAGAGGTAAATTCAGGATTATGCATATGTGATAAGCCTTCATTTCTAAATATTCTACCGATTTCGTAAACTTTTTCAAAGCCACCCACTATCATTCTCTTTAGGTGTAGTTCCGTAGCAATGCGTAGATAAAAATCGTGTTCTAGTGTGTTGTAGTGTGTGATAAATGGTTTAGCAGCGGCACCACCTGGGATTTCCTGAAGAATTGGAGTCTCTACCTCTATAAAACCGTGACCATTCATAAAATCTCTAATAGCAGTAATGGTGACCGACCTTGTTCTTATTGTTTCTTTTGCCTCTGGATTTAGGTTAAAATCCACAAAGCGTTTTCGGTAGCGAAGCTCCGTGTCTTTAACTCCGAAAAATTCTTTTGGATAAGGCAAGATGGACTTTGAAATAATATTAAAATTATCAACTCTTAGAGTATTCTCGCCTGCCTTAGTGACAAAGATACTTCCATGCGCTTCGATGAAATCACCTAAGTCTAGAAGCTGGAAGACTTCATTACTAATATCATTAAGTTCCGCAATAGAGAAAAACAGCTGTAGCCTACCACTATCGTCAGTTATATCCACAAAAGCTATTTTACCGTGAGGCCTCTTTGATACAATCCTTCCAGCTACGTTAAATGTCTTATCGATATTGTCTTTTGCATCTATAATATCGGTTTTGACCGCTACTATTGATGGGTATGGATTAATACCTAATTTTGCATATTCTTTTAGTTTTTTTGCTCGAACGACCTCTTCGTCTAATAACGCATCATTCATATTCGCCTCATTTACTATTAAATTATAGCAGATTTATACAAATTTGAGTATCAAAAAACCCCTTATAGTGTTGCCGCTGTGGGCTTTTGAAGGGGCTTCGTAACAAATTTATTTAATTTTGTTGATTTTGTACTGGATCTTACCGGCAGGAATCTCTACTTCGATAACTTCTCCAGTTTTCTTGCCAAGCAGCGCTTTACCGATTGGTGATTCATTTGAAATCCAATCTTTTTCCGGGTCTGCTTCAGCCGAGCCAACAATTTTAAATTCTCTTTCACCTTTATTCACTTCAACATTTACAGAGCAACCCATATTAACTACTGAACAGTTTGAATGTGTATCGTCAATAATACTAACATTCTTTAAGATGTGTTCTAGTTCTGCTATTCTTCCTTCTATAAAAACCTGTTGATCTTTGGCGTCGGCATATTCAGAATTCTCTGAAAGATCACCATATTCCTTAGCAGTTCTAATCATTTCTGCTATTTTCTTACGGCCGTTTGTTGTTAAATCTTCTAGTTCTTTTGTAAATTTTTCAAAACCTTCTTGCGTAAGATACACTTCTCTTGTGTCCATTTCATCTCCTGACTTTAACAGTTAAATTTGTGTTTTGAGAGTAAAAATAAGGGAGCTACCTCTCGAACTCCTCTCAAATGCCTTAACATTTTATATTTTGATGTGCTTTCTGTCAAGTATTTTTTAAGTGTTTATGCTAAAAAAATCAATCAATTCAACAACGGCTATACGCCTTTGTTCCATACTGTCGCGATCTCTAACTGTAACCGTGTTATCTTCTAGTGTATCGAAATCGATAGTGACGCAAAATGGTGTGCCAATTTCGTCTTGTCGGCGATATCTTTTGCCTATATTCCCGTTATCGTCAAATTCGCAATTGAAGTGTTTTGATAGTAGGCTAAATACCTCTCTGGCCTTGTCTTGTAATTCTGGTTTGTTTCGGAGTAATGGGAATACAGCGGCTTTAATAGGTGCTATATTAAATGGGAATTTTAAAATAACTCTTTTTTCTTTTCCTAAATCTTCAACTTCATAAGCCGAACAAAGGCTAGCCAAAACCGTTCTGCCGACACCTACTGATGATTCTATAATATGTGGCATATATTTTTCTTGGGTGGTGGGATCTGTGTAAGAAAGATCTTGTTTGGAAAACTTTGTATGCTGTGATAAATCATAGTTTCCGCGGGCATGTATTCCTTCTAGCTCTTTAAAACCAAAAGGGAAATTATACTCTATGTCATATGCTTCCTTGGCATAGAAAACTAGATTTTCGTGCTTATGCCATTTTAAATCTTCTTTTTTAAAACCCAGTACTTCTGTGTAGTATTTAAATCGATAGTCCTTAAGCTTATTATATTCACTTATTTCTTGGTCTGGTGTCACAAAATACTGCATCTCCATTTGCTCAAATTCACGAGTTCTGAAGATAAATTGTCTTGCTGTAATCTCATTTCTAAATGCCTTACCCGTCTGTGCAATTCCAAAAGGTATTTTTACTCTACATGTGTCTAAAACGTTCTTATAGTTCACGTAAATACCTTGGCAAGTCTCCCCTCTTAGGTACACGGGTTCTTTCGACCAATCTTCAGTAAAGCTCCCCAGGTTTGATTTCACCAATAAATTAAATTTCTTAATTTCTGAAAAGTTTTTCGATCCACATACGGGGCATTTAATTTCATCTTTACTCTCGTTGAATAACTGATTAATTTCTTTAACTGCCATTTTTTCATCGGCAAAAACACCGATATCATCCAATAAATGATCGGCGCGTAACCGAGAGTGGCATTTCTTGCACTCTGTTAATGGATCGGCAAACCCACCCACATGGCCAGACGCTTCCCAAATCATTGGATGCATAAATATGGCAGAATCCAGCCCTACAATATCAGATCTTTCTTGCACCATATACTTCCACCATTCATTTTTGAGATTATTGGCAAGCTCTACCCCATATGGACCAAAATCATATATGGCTGCAAACCCTCCATATATCTCCGAAGAAGGAAATATAAACCCTCTTCGCTTACACAGGCTGACTATCTCTTCCAGACTAACTTTTGGGTTTGATTCTTTTTTCATTTATCTACAACCTCATTATCATTTATTTAGTAGTATATCAGTTTCTGTATAATTAAGCTTCTATGTATTGTACCAAGCAATTTTTGCCTCTATATATATTGTTTACGAAAAATATTATATTTTAAATTATAACTTATATCAATCTGTTAAATATTTAAGCTTTTAAGTTCGGTTTGTAGGTTATTAGAGATAAAGATATTTAAAATCCGGAAAAGTTCGTCTATCACCGGATCTGAAACTACTAACTTTTTAAATATCTCAGGTTTGCTAGTTGCCAATATTCGCCAAAGTTTAATCACATTATTATCATTAATTTCTAATGTTGTTTCTTTTGCAAAACAGTTTGAACAATATACACCCCCAGACATCACTGAGAAATATGTGGTCCCAGTAGTTTTTGAATGACAGTTGATACATCTATATAGTTCTGGAAAACTACCAAGTTTATTCAATATCTTTGAAATAAAATATATATAAATCAATTTGGGATTATAAGTGTTTAGGTCGTTTAATAATACTATAAAAAGGTCATATATATCAGTAATTGGATATTTATCAGGGAAAAGCTTAATAATTGCTTCCGACATCGCATCTGCTATAATTATTTTTTCTATATCCTTATTGTCAACCATTGGACTATTTAATATTTCTGTATCAGAAACGATATAAAATACTTTACCAGTAGACAATACATAGTTACCAATCGTAAGTAAATTTGTAGAAGATGCGAATCTACTTTTCGTTTTTCTGGAGCCTTTTGCAATAGCACTAAGTACTCCTTCTTCACGAGTAAAAAGAGTCAGAACACGATCTGACTCTCCTAAATTCATTCTTTTTATTACTACAGCGTTAGATTTGATTGTAGACATCTAATCCTTGAAAGCTACTCCGGCAATATTGCCCTTATTCTTTAGTGTTTCATTTACTATTTCTACCACGTCAGCTGGTGTATGCTCTGCCTTAACCAGGTAGTCTGTTGCTCCCGCTACAAAACCTTCAGTCATTTGGTCTACTTCTCCAAAATTTGAAAGAATAACGACGGGTATTTCTTTGGTTTCATTTTTTGATTTCAATTTCTTCAATACCTGAAACCCATTCATTACAGGCATCATGACATCTAGCAATACAATATCTGGCAGTTCTTGTTGTATTAAGTCCCAGCCAGTGCCTCCGTTTTCGGCAGTATATACATCAAATCCATTATTACCGAGTTTAAGCTCATATAACTCTCGAATTGACTTGTCATCTTCTACTATTAGTATTTTTACTTTAGCCATTTATTCCCTCTTTTAAATATATTAATACATATATGTAAAAATTAAAACTGTTTTAGGTATGTTAGATCAATTTTGCTACCTGGAACCGTTCCGTCTTTAAAATATTCAAGAATATTTGGACTATATTTGCTGTTTACAGTGCCACCAGTGCTTGGGTTAATCCAAGCTTCTGTAAGACCGCTAGGTTTAGGGAACGCAGTATCTGGTTTTGTAGAAAGAGCATCTGTAATAATGTCATGCCAGATATACGCTGCTCCCTCAATACCGCTAACATTTTTCATAGGAGTATGGTCATTGTTTCCCATCCAAACGCCAACCACGATATCGGGGGAATAACCCATTGTCCATGAATCCGAGTAATTATCTGTAGTACCTGTTTTTACGGCCGTAGTCTTTTCTGTTCTTAGGGGACTGTTAGAACCAAATGTTACTGACCTAGCATTATTATCAGATAGCATACTAGAAATAATGTAAGACGTTTGAGGACTAAATACTTCTTTTTTATTAGGTTTTGGTAATGGAATTTCTACACCACTATTATCGAGTATTTTTGTAACAGTAGTTTGTGGCCCTCTCTTGCCAGCATCCGCAAAGGTAGAATAGGCTGCCACCATATCTACAAGTTTGACCTCCCCGGAACCAAGTGCTATTGATAAGCCATATTCGTCAACAGATTTGTCTAAACTAGTAATGCCTAGGGTTTTAGCTGTTGCTAATATTTTATCAACCCCCGCAAGTTTCCCCATCTCTACGGCAGGAATGTTCAGCGATCTAGCTAAAGCGTTTCTGGCTGTTAGATAGCCCGAATAACCCCCAGAGTAGTTTTGTGGTTTATAGGCCGGTGTGCCACCGAAATTGACGGACTTATCGATCAATATTGTTGCAGCAGTGTACCCATTTTCGAGACCAGCGGCATATACTATCGGCTTAAAGCTAGAACCTGGTTGCCGAAGGCTAGTAGCTACATTTACGTTACTGCTATTCCAATCAGCACCACCCACCATTCCAAGTATTGTATTATCTTTTGGGTTAGCCACAACCACAGCTGCGTTTGAGGCACCTCTATAAGCTAATTTTATGAGATTTTCAGACACACGAGCTTCGGCGGAGGCCTGAATAACAGGGTCTAAGGTCGTATATATCTTATACCCAGAATTTTTTACATTTTCGCTACCAAGCTTCTGGTTTAATTCACTGATCACATACTGTGAGTAAAAAGGATATTTATTGACTGTATCAATTTTCCCGTAGAAAGTAAGTTCTTCATTGGCAGCCGCTTTTGCTTCTTCAAATGTTATCATTTTTGCTGCGTACATTTGTTGTAAAACGTATTCTTGTCTTATTTTAGCTTTTCCGTAGTTGTCTCCAAGAGGATTATAATAAGAAGGCGCTTGGGGCAACCCCGCCAACATTGATGCTTCTGCTAAGTCCAAATCTTTTACATCTTTGTTAAAGTATATCTTAGAAGCATTGCTAATGCCCAAGGCCTGCTCCCCATAATATATCTCATTTAAATAGATTTCTAATATTTTATCTTTTGAGTATTTTTCTTCAAGTTTGTAAGAAAATACTGCTTCTTTCATCTTGCGTTCAAAACTTTTTTCTGATGTTAAATAGATATTTTTTACAAGCTGTTGCGTGATAGTGCTTCCTCCCTGTGTATAGCTTCCTTCTGTGGTAAGACCTGAAATTTTGTCAAAAATGTTTCCATTTGAGGATTCCCAATTTAGATAAATTGCCCTGCCAAGTGACTTAAATGAAATCGGACCATGATTATAAAAGCTAACATCTTCTGCGGCAAGGGTGGCGTTCCTAACAACCTTAGGAATATTCTTTAACTCTACTCGTACGGGTTCGGCAGCGCCGTATTCGCGAAAGATTTCTTGGCCATTTTTGTCATACATTATAAGTTGAGAAGAATTATTCTGTGGTTCCTTGCCCTGAAAATCATTTTGATATTTGAGATATAGTCCTAATGTACCGAAAAAGGCTATTAAAAAACAAGCAATGCCGAAGAAGAAAATTAAGATAAATACATATTTTATAAATTTGAAGACTTTGTTCAGGCCTAATTTTAGAGTGGCGCTGTAGGAGGTGATCTTAATGGCCCCTTCTTTTTCCTTTAGGCTATCCTCATGCTTCTGTTTTGTCTTTTCTTTCATTATTATATTCTAACGAATTAATTCCAATCTCTCAATAATATGATTGAAAAAAGTCGTTATATTCTGTATTATATTGTGGCTCTAAGCACAATAATCATGGGGAGTCGCCAAGTGGTAAGGCACCGGTTTTTGGTACCGGCATTCGGGGGTTCGAATCCCTCCTCCCCAGCCAAATTATACTTTTAAAAAAGATAATATTTCTCTTGACTCAGGCTGTATTCTAGAATCAACGCCATACATAATTATTTCATTGACCTCGAAAGTCCAGTCAACGCCATCAATAATTCTTTTAATAGCCTCTTTTTCCTTCGAGAAATCTACTTCATTATTTTTAGAGATCTTCCCAATTGTCATGTGGGGGCTAAATTTTAATGAATTATCATAAGCGTTGTAATCCACAAGTTCCTTTGTTATTTTATTATGAAAAATATTAAGAGAATTATCATATTTAACATCCAAGAATAATACTATCCGGTCTGGATTTGAGAATAGGCCCATATTACCGACGGTAATTTTACTTCCCTTTAGAGAATTTAGATGTTTAGTTGTTTTTGTTTTTATGTCAGCTAGGTTGTTCTGTGATTGTTCGTCTAGATAGTAAATAGTTATATGCGGTGAATCAAGTTCCGCCAAGTGTATGCCAGGCATAATTTTAGATATTTCAGTAGCAACCGCCCTATATTGTTTTAAAAATTTAGTAGGTAACGGTATGCCAATAAAGCAAGAAGTATATTTCATTCTTTTATTATACCTGATTCATTCAATAATATAGTGTTTTTTATCTAGTTACTTTTTGGTCTCCGAGTCGCCCATTTACCATATAACTGATACCCGAATATTCCGACCATCACAATCAATGGCACAATAAGTAGCCATAGGTATAGGTTGAATAGAGGGGCTGATAGACCTTCATAAATATTGCTAGCCACAACTCTAAGATTATAGTTTTCAATGTTTTTGATTATTTGAGGTTCGATAGACGGTATTAATGCGGTTGCCAAGAAACCGAAAATTGCTATAACCGCGGCTATTTTTTGAGTATTTAGTAGTCTGGCGTTTTTATCGGAAAAATATATCAAATATCCAATAAGCGCCAGTGCGCCAACAAGAGCAAACGGCCAAATCCAAAGCCAATTTGTTAGAGGATATATAGTAGGCACTGAGTTTGGATCAACGAGTACAATTTCATCGGGAATATTTAGTTTTTCGAGTTTTGATTTTTGTTCCGGAGTCGCCACGACTGTAAGTATTGGAGTAACTAAACTCTTTACCCCTAGTGTATTTAAAACAACGCCTTTAGGGTGTTCTGAGGTTATTTGTAGGTAGATTCTGCCAGATACGCCGCTGACAACCTCGGCAAATGTATCAGTATTAAGAAGTCCACCCAAGACACTCTTTAGCTTATCTCCGAGGAGATTTTTTACAACAGGGTTGTTTTCTAGTGATTTATCAACGATTGCGGCAGATATGCTCTGTGTCGTCTCTTGAGAAGTCATGACAGCGACTGTCTCATTGACAAATACTGTCTCGTTAAATATCGTGCTAGATAGCCAATATGAGAAACCAGAGAGTACTAGTAGTACAGCTGCCAAGATAGAGAACCAATAGACCTTAGTATTCGTGATGTTTTTCATCTTTTCCTTTCACTCTTGCATTTATTTACATAATTATTGTATCACGGCAGACAAGAATGTTTCTACGGACGAGAAAGACTATTTCTTAAACAAATATCTTGGTTTATTGAGGAAGAGTGCAATATTTGGTTCTTTGTTAGATACTTTTATCAAATGAGTATGCTGGTGTTTGACAGATCTCTTTACAAAACCAACACCCCTAGCATAAACGCTGTATCCTTTTGATTCAAAATCTGCCACCTGGTTAATGATCGCCAGCTTTTCTTCTGTTGTAAGCTCCTTTAGAGCCTCTACGTGACGTTTTGGTATGATAAGTAGATGCTCAGTAACGTCATGAAGCTCCCATAGGTCATATTTAGTAAGATTGGGAACGATATATACGTAGTCGTCTTGATAAACAGCTTTTTCAAGCCTATCTTCGGCGCAAAAAGGACAAATCTTTTTGTTTTGACGGCTTTTGTATTTCAAATATGTTTTTCTGTAATGATACATCTAGGGTATTATAGCTACAAATGAGTAAATTTAAAACAATTTCATGAAACTATCTGGATATTGCATATTTTCGATTTTGCCTTCAGATAAATCTTTTAATACCTGAATGTAGTTCTGGTGTTCTAGCGGCAATAGGTTCTGCGCAATCATTTCTGACGTATGATCTTTTCTAACTTCTAAGGCTATAATCCCTAGTTTTTGCCCTTTATCATAAACTTCCGACGCGATGTGAACTGTCGAATATGTGTAAGGATGAACCCATCCAGTCTTGTTAATCCAATCTAGTACTGCTGTATGAACATGAATTCCATACATTCCTTTCCCGCCAAAGTACGGGATTGCCCCAGGATGAGAATTAATGACCATGTATTTATCATTACTGGTTATGGGGAAACAACGTAAATAACCAGCCAGGACAATAATATCTACACGATGTGATACAACGTCTCCCACAATTCTTTGGTGAAACTCATCTATTGTTTCTTCTGGATTGCGTAAGATAGTTTTAATGCCGAGTCTCTTTGCTCTGTCGATAGCACCACAAACTCTGTCGGCAAAAAGAAAAGTTATAGTTAAATTCACTTCGCCACTGGCACAAGCCTTGGCTATTGCCTCAAATGTTGTACCACCACCAGAGACTCCTATAGCTATATTATTAAGAGTTCGAACAGTATTCATTAGAATAGGTTTGATAATAATTTACAAAGGGAGTTTCTGACTTTATGAGATATCTTCAACTTCTTGTAATCATTCAAGGTGAATTGCTTGCTATATTTTAGATCATCATTGAATATCCTTACAAAATCACTACAAACATTATTGTCATAAAAGAATAGTGTGTTCTCTCTTTGCAGAGTAAAGCTACGAACATCAAAGTTTGTAGTGCCAATAGAGACAAAATCCTCATCGACGGATAGAGCCTTTGTGTGATAGAAACCCTTTTCATAGTAGTATATCTTCATTCCAGCTTTGAGAAGACGCTCAAAGAAGGTCTGTGCGGCCCACCAGGCGACCTTTTTGTCGGGCCAGCCCGTCATTATAAGTTTTACATCGACTCCAGACAGAGAGGCTGTCTCTAGAGCGGCGTATAGCGCTGGGTCTGGGATAAAATATGGGGACTGTATCAATACACGTTTCTTCGCAGAAAGTATGGCAAGTAGATACGCATCTCTTACTGATTCCCAATAAAGCTCACTCGAGGAGTGATTGGACTGCACAAAACAGCTATTTTCAGCTGTTTCTTGTAAAGGATAATACTTATTAGAAAAAAGATTTTCTTCAGAAATTATGTTCCAGCGCAAAGTAAATACTTTTTGTAACTCTAGTACTACCGGACCCGTAACTCTAACGAAAGTATCTCGCCAGTGCGGATAAGATTTCCCCCCATCGATGTATTCTTGTCCGATATTGATACCGCCGGTATAACCTATTTCTCCATCTATTATTGCTACCTTACGGTGGTTACGGTAATTAAATCTACCAATATCTGTGACATCGGCTTTTACTTGCGCACCAGCCTTTTTAAGTATGTTTAATTCCTTTTTACTATAGGCGATACTTCCCAGGAAATCGTACGATATTCTAACCTCGACCTTTTCTGCTAATTTCTTAAGCAATACATTCATTATTTCTGTAGTTAGAATGTCTTTTTCCCAAATAAAATACCCAAGATGGATAAATTTTTTAGCACTTTTCAGATCATTTATTAGACTTGCGAAGCCTTCTTTACCGCTCGGCAGGATTTTTACACTATTCGCACTAAATACCGGTGCTTCATTAACGGCTTTGTTTAAAGTAGCAATTTTTATAGTCCAATGGTCTATATTTTTATTGTAAAAGTCATTTTCTATAGAGAAGTAGTGTTTATATATAGACGGCAGAAATTTATTACCTTGTGCATGAATCTTTTTTTGGTCTCTCCTACTAGAAATAGTTCCTCGTCTCCAATCTCTGCCAAAAAAGAAGAAGCCAATAATCCCAAGTAATGGAAATAATATAATAGTTATTGCCCAAAAAGCTGTGTCAGCCGGGTCTCTATCTTCATAAATTAGATATGCCAGAGTAATGGTATTGGTTATATATACAACCGGATATATTAAATCGATAATTAATCGTAAGTCCATGTTTTATCCCTTATTAAATAAAATTAATTCAGACCCCGCTATGGAGGTCTGAATTAATACAAAATTATTTTGTTTTAATTGAAGTGCCAGCTGCAACCAATACAGCCCCAGATAATAGCATCATCACAGATAACAAGAACACTAAGATTCTTCCGCTATTGATTGGGTTGATAAAAATTGTCCAGAAGCTAAATAATAATGCTAGTATGCCAGCGATAAAGAGCATTACCTTGTGACCCTTTGATTCTTCTGAGGTAAAGGCAGCTACCATGTAATAAATACCCTGTACACCAATCATTGCAGCAATAAAGAAAAGATAAAAAGCTGCGAAGAAAACAGGAACGTTTAGCACTAGCAAACCAAATATTACTGATAGAATACCCATTACTACGCCTAGGCCTCTGTCAGAAGTGCCCTTATGTGCGAAGGCACCTTCAAAAAATAAGACGATCCCGTGTATGACCCCATACCAACCAATAAATAATATTATTGTTGCTACGGATAGTCCTGGCCATAGCAAAATTATTAGTCCTAGTCCCAGAGCCAACAGGCCTTCGACCACTAGGTAGGTCTTTGCCGATTTAAGAAGTTCGGAATCCATAAATTCCCCCTTTCTTTTAATATTATTAACACTATTATAACCCCTATAGTCAAAGTTTTGAACTTTAAATAGCGAAAAGAGCATTATCAAACATAATATCTAGTATTGCTATATATTTATTTTGCAATAAGTATTAAAATATTTATATTATGGCGGGTGAAATAAATTTGAATAAAGACTTGCATCAAAGCATTAATCAATCCAAGGTTGATGTAGGAACTTCTGTCTCACAACAAAAGCGTTATTTATTGACTGCATATTCAGCAGATGAACAAAATCCATACGTAAAAAAGGTATTTATCAGCTCACTTTCTATTGCGGCCGTCACTATCGTTTCGGTAATTTTAATGCCTATTTTTTCTGCCACAAATATCTCTAATAAAAACATTAATAACGAAGGCAACTCAACCTTTAAATTGATGGGAAATATTCAAACACAAGATATATTAAATAATATCAATATTTTAAAACAACCAATGAGTCGGATGCTAGATGCTGAGAATAAAGCAGAACAAGAAAAAGCAAAAGCAGCAGCAGAACTGGCCTATAAACCTACCAGCACAAATAAATTTTTTGAAATATATTCTCGAGCAGAAGTTAAGTTTGGGGTTCCTAAGGAAATACTTGCGGCCGTACATTATATAGAAACTAGACAAAGTGACGATACAACAATCGTGAGCTCGGCTGGTGCTTTGGGTCCTATGCAATTTATGCCAGCAACATTCAGCGCTTATGCGCAAGATGGAGATGGTGATGGAGTAAAATCTATTTTCAACGTCAGTGACGCGATATTCAGTGCGGCTAATAACCTAGCCACTAATGGTGCGTCTACCGGTAAGATGTATCAAGCGCTGTATAACTACAATCACAGTGATGAATATGTCAAGAAAGTATTAGATAAGGCTAAGGTTTTTGGTTATAAAGAATTGCCAGTCGTAATCGCTCCAACACCGCTACCGATTATTACGGCTGTCCCTGTGATCTAGTCTATTTTTGATAATAAATCTATAACTTCTTTTATACTATTTGCGCGTACCGCCTGGACCCGTAGTTCCTTAGGGCAACCAAATTTTTTTAGATACCAACCGAGGTGTTTGCGCATTTCTCGTATTGCTCGTTCTTCGTTATCTAGATATTCGATGCTGAGATTGGTTTGCCGTAATATTATGTCTTTAAATTCATATAGCGTTGGCTTATATAGAGCCTGTTCTTTGATGGTTTTAAATAACCAAGGGTTTCCTAATGAACCTCTGCCAATCATAATGCCAGCTATACCCTTTATTTGGAATGCAATGTTTGCTGACTCCAAGCTATCTATATCTCCATTACCGATAACGGGGATATTTAGTTCTGATATTATAGCTTCTATTGCAAGCCAGTCCGCTTTTCCATGGTAGCCCTCTTTTGTTGTTCTGCCGTGAACACTTATAGCATCTATGCCTATCTTTTCTAATTTTATCAAGAAAGGCAAGACATCTTTTTCACTCCAACCAAGACGAACTTTTACAGACAACTGACCTTCAAATGATTCTCTAACTTTCTTAATAATTATAAAGGCGTTATCATAGTCCCTTAACAAAGCTGAACCGCTTTCATTACCCGTGACTTTGGGCGCAGGACATCCCATATTTATGTCTATACCAGCCGGCTTCAACCTTTCCTGAACTATATTGGCTGCTCTAGCAAGTGTTTCGCCGTCGTAACCAAATATTTGTACGATAACAGGCTGCTCAGTCTTCCTAAAAGTAGCTAGGGCGAGTGTCTTTTTGGCGTTATGAATGATAGCATTGGCAGAAAACATGGGGGTAAAAACGATATCTGCCCCCATCTCCTTACAAATAGAACGAAAAGGAAGTGTTGTAATATTTGCCATAGGCGCGAGTACTAAAACAGGTTTATTAATAGCATCCCACGAAAAAGTCTCTTTTGTCATATACCCTTTATTTTTTGTCCTTCAGTAGTGTCTTCTACTTCATAACCCAGTGATACGATTTGATTTCTGAGTCGGTCTGATTCATCCCAGTTATTAGCCGTTCTGGCAGTTTCTCTTAGCAATAATAAGGATTGTACTTCTTCATTGACGATCGTAACACCCACCTTATCAAGTTCTAGCCCGAGTACTTTGTCACAATCTAGCATAAAGTTAATTGCTTCTTTGGCTTCAACTTTAGATATGCCCTGAGTAATAAATTTATTCATAATTTTAATAAAACCGAAAATTGAAGCTAGCGCTTTAGGCATGTTTAAATCATCAGAGAGAGATGATTTAAAATTCTTCTCTGCTAATTCTATGGCTTCATCTACTTCTGCTTGGTGGGCTGATGTATCTTTGTTAATTTCCTTTAATCTAATTATAAAATCTTTAATATTTGACAGGGTATTCTTGGCTTGTATTATTGAATCGTCTGTAAAATTGAGTTTCTCTCTGTAATAAGAATTAAGACAAAGCATTCGGAAATCCATCGCTGAGGCAGCATATTTTTCTTTTATATCATCTAGGCTGTAGATATTTTTAAGTGACTTAGACATCTTCTGTCCATTAACCATCAGAAACTCACCATGAAACCATAATTTTACAAATTGTTTTCCCGTATAAGCTTCACTTAGAGCTATTTCATTTTCATGATGTGGGAAAACAAGATCAATTCCACCACCATGAATGTCTATAGTTTCTCCCAAGTTCATGATAGACATCGCTGTACACTCTATGTGCCATCCTGGACGACCATTCCCAAAAGGTGCTGGCCAGCTTGGTTCTCCAGTCTTTTCGGCCTTCCAGATCGCGAAGTCTTGTGCATTTTCTTTATCGTATTCATCTTGAGAAACTCTAGCCCCAGACATTACAGTTCGTTTATCGAGACCAGAAAGCTTACCGTAAGTTTTAAACTTGTTAATTGAAAAATATACCGAGCCGTCCTCTGATTTATAAGCACAACCCTTATCGATTAAATCACTAATAATCTCAATCATTTTGGCAATTACCTCGGGGTCTGTGGGGTGTGGCATTACTTCTACTGGTTCAATATTTAAATCAGCTAGGTTTTCGAGAAATATTTTTTCATATTTATCTGTAAGCTCGGTGTATTTTATGCCTTGTGCTATCGAATCACGAATAATCTTATCTTCGATATCGGTTACGTTCATCACTTCTTTGATCTGATAACCATAAAATTTAAGAAATCTTCGTAGTATATCTTGGTTAATATATGTACGGTGATTACCAATATGTGCGTGGTTATATACCGTTGGACCACAAACATACATCTTTATTGGTATTGATTTTGGGTTTGTAAATTCTTCCTTTTTCCGGGACATTGTATTGTAGAATTTCATTTTAGGTAGCCTCCAGATTGTATTTCAAATAGCTTTGCGTAAATTCCCTTTTCTTTAACAAGATCGTTATGAGTCCCCTTTTCACTTATTTTACCATTATCCATTACTACTATAATATCAGCTTTCATCACCGTAGACAGCCTGTGGGCTATTATAATCGTTGTTTTGCCCTCTATGAGGCGCCACAAGGCTTCTTGAATAAGCTGCTCACTCTCTGAGTCCAGACTTGATGTTGCCTCATCTAGAACAAGTATGGGTGGGTTTTTTAATATCGCTCTAGCAATATTAATCCTTTGTTGTTCTCCACCAGAGAGCTTGACTCCTCTTTCACCAACCACTGTTTCGTATCTATCAGGCAGTTTTAAGATGAATTCGTGGGCATTTGCTGATTTTGCAGCTTGGATAATTTCTTTTCTTGTCGCTCTAGGTTTGCCATAGGCAATATTATTCGCAGCCGTATCGTTAAACAATATCGAATCTTGCAAAACAACACCGATATTTTCACGGAGTGATCTCTGTGTCACATCATCAATATTGACATTGTCAATATTGATATTCCCATTTTTTATATCATAAAATCTAGATAGTAATTTTACCAAAGTAGTCTTGCCAGAACCGCTTTTGCCTACAATAGCTAATACTTTTCCAGAAGGTACATCCAACGATAAATCTTTAATAATTTTCCTATCCTTGTAGCCAAAGGTTATATTTTTAAATGAAATCTCGCCGTTAGTTACGCGTAATTTTTTGGCATTCGTTTTATCTTTTACTTCTGGTTCCGTATCGATAAGCTCGAAAACGCGCCTCACACTTCTCATATTTTTTTGAATTCTATCTATAACCCTAGTTATATACCAAAGTGGTTGTAGAGACCTATTTGTATATTGCCAAGCCAAAGTAAAGGCGCCAAGGGTAATTTTACCAGTAAGTATCCAATATATTCCCAACCCTATAATGAAAATTTTTGCGAAATCACTTACGATAACTCTAAGTATGTTCATTTTTATCCGTAGAACAACATAACGGACTTCTCTTAAAATTGAATCTAGCAACAGTTTTAGAAAATTTTTGAAATGGCGATCTTCAGTTGCGTATGACTTTATAGTTTTTATATTTATTATTGACTCGGTCATCAGACCCGACAATCTTTCATTAGAATCCCTTACCCCATCCTGGATCTTAATAATAGCAGGGGAAAACCGAATACTTATAAAAATAAAGATAGGAACGCTAGCTAACAATATTGTGCCAAAGACTATATTAACTGAAAATAAAATAGCTGCTGCTATCATAATATATATAAATTGAGGTATGATTTCTATAAATACACCCTCCATGATTTCGATCAAATCCCAGATCCCTTTATCAATTCGTTCTTTAATTTTTCCCGTACTATTACTTTCGAAATAGTTTAAGGATAAGCTCTCTAGATGGGCAAAAACCTTTTTCGAAAGTTCTTCTCTGGTTTTGTTCTCCCATAATGTAATAACATAAAAGTTAATTTGTCCAAGCATACTTTCACCGAGCGTAAGTGCGGCATATAAGATTATATATACCCAAAATATATCTGGTACAGAACTAGCCACCCCTGTTTTGATCGTTACTTCGACCAAATCTAGTAAAGCTTTGAATACAAGCGGTAAAGAAATACCAAAAGCCACTCCGATTAGAGCGGTTGCTAAAGAATAAAATGTTAACTTTTTATTTACTGCAGCGAACTTTATGGCTCGCCAGAAATCACGCATAAAAACTCCTATTCAAGGACGCTATAATTATAGGTCTAATATTTGGCTTTGTGAATAGTAATTATGTAGCCAGTGTGTGTTATTTTAACTTTTGTCTATTTTCAATCGCCCTAGATAGAGTAATCTCATCTGCATATTCAAGGTCTCCCCCAATCGGGATCCCATGTGCTAGCCTTGTTATCTGAATATTATGAGGCAATAATTGTTTCTGAATATATAAAGAAGTTGTTTCGCCTTCTATTGTTGGGTTTGTGGCTATAAGTATTTCTTTAATATTACCTGTTTTTATTCGTTTAACCAGTTCTGCTATATACAATTCATCTGGTCCAATCCCATCGATTGGTGAAATAACCCCACCTAAAACATGATAAAGGCCCTTAAAGCTACCTGTTTTTTCAATTGCTACGACATCTAGTGGTTCCCCAACAACGCAAATTATGTCGGTATCTCTACTTTTATCTGAACAAACATCACAGGTTTCGCCATCTGTGTAATTGCAACAAATAACACAGTTCTGAATATCGTTTTTAAGCGATATAGCAGCTTTACCGAGGTCTTCTGAGCTTTTTGCTGGCTTTCTAAGTAAATAAAAAGTTAATCTCTGGGCTGTTTTTGGACCTATACCAGGGAGTTTGGCAAATTCTTCTATTAGATTTTCAACACTTTTGGGGATTATTTTCATATTACATGCCAGGGAAACCGTCAAGACCGCCGATGTCTTTCATTACATTGGCGGCATATTCTTGAGATTTTTTAATGCCGTTTTCAAGGGCTGTTTTGATGTCTTTTTCAAGAACATCTAGTCTGTCTATATTTATATCTTCTTTGTTGAGAATAACTTGTTGGATTTTCTGTTCTCCGTTGATAATTATTCTTACAGAACCGGATTCTACGGTAAAAGTTTCACTTTTCAATTTTTTTTGTATTTCTCGTGCTTTTTTTATAAAATCGAGTTGTTCCTTTGCCTTACCAAACATTGCCATAAATATTGCCTTTCTTTATTAACAAGATTATAGCAAAAAAAGCCTATCTAGTATATAGAACTGCCTTTATATTTTTTCTTTCTATTGTTATATTAACCTGCCAATCTTTTAGTGGGGTCTCCTCTATAATCTCATCATTTGGTTTCCCTATTACCCATATTCTGTTCCCCAGGCTATCTAGGACCTCCCTATTTACAACATATTTATCTACTTGGTCATAAAATAAAGAAGTTTCACCATAACCAATAACGGAATCTGGTATCAGTCTTATGTTTCCATATCCAAAATAATAGCTTCCATCCAAGAAGGTATAAAGGGAACTAGATAAAACAATATCTGATTTTTGTTTGACTGCATTAACTTGATCATAAACCTGTTTCATTTGGTGATTAACGTCAATGTGCATATACACCACCCCTGATAATAAAATACCCAAAAAGATAGATCCAGTCACTATTCTTATATATTTATTCCCGATTTCCGATATTAAGCAACCCCATATTATAAATATTGCTATAGAAGAAAATATAAAATATCTATCTTGATATATCGGTGTTCTTAGCTTTGATAATATTAATACAAAAACCATTGGCATATACCCATAAACGTAGAGGGAGAGAACCGACATTTTTTGTTTATCTTTGATTAAAAGCAGTAATAAACCAGAAAAAATAGCGATAACGGTAATAAACCAATATATGATATCCCCAAAAATCAATTCATTATATACAAAATCAAGGTGCGAGTATGTAAATAATTGCAAAACATTACTGGGAATTGTTGCTATATTAATCCATTCTGGCTTAATCCAATAGTCTCCACTTATTCGAGTAACCTGTTTGTATGCGATATAAAACCAAGGAATATACAATATCAAAAGTAAGATGTTTGCCAGCCACCATTTATAATCAAAAATGCCCACTACTTGCTTGAAAGATTTTTTCCAATTTAAAGTTAAAAATCCAGGTGTTAACATGGCAAGGATAATCCAGAAGGAAATTATTGCAAAAAACGAATAATACTGAGTATACATTGCCACAATCATAGAAGGTACAAAGAAATACAAATATTTAAAGTTTTTCTCTTTAACATATCTTATGAAATAATATGCCGCTAGTGTAGTAAAGAACGCTATAACTCCATACATTCTTGCTTCTTGACCAAAGCGAATCATAAAAGGAGAAAATGAAACAATCATTGAAGACCAATATGCTGCCTTCTTATTCCAAATTAACTCTACAATCTTGTAGGTTATAAAAACTATACCAATCGAGAAAATAAGTGATAAAAATCTGATCGAAAAAACTGAGCTACCAAATAATGCTGTCCAAAATTTTGCGATTAAATAGTAACCAGGTGGATGAACATCTCTAGCAGTTCTGGCAATTATTTCCAAAGGGTTATATCTTATTAACCACATAGTGTATCCCTCGTCGTGCCAAATACTAGAACTAGTAAGCATGAATAATCTAAGCACTAGGGCGGTAGCCACGGGTATTGACCAAGTATGTTTTAAAATAAACGATTTAATTCTGATATTCATAATAAAGAACTGTTTTCCTGTCTATTTTTGAAAATACTGGTTGAAAGTAAGTGTTAAAACCGTTTTCTTTAAGTTTCGCTTGTGTTTCATAAAGCCAGCTTTTTGTTACAAAAATTTTGTTATTTGATTGCGCAAGCACTATTTGATCTGCGTCGCGAGGTTCAAATCTTTTCCATTTATGTTGAGTAGAATGAGTAATAAATTCGACTGTTTTGGTCCCATATTCCCCCACTATAAGAATATTATTACGATTGGGTGATGCAGAATTAATATCATTAGCAATCGATACCATGTCTTCAGAGTAGGCTTCGCCAGCTTCTACCATTGTAGGAAATACCATAAAATATTTATAATATCCAAAAACTGAAGATACGGCAAGTAGTCCGATAAAAATATATGTCGTATACTTTTCGGCTTTTAATTTTACAATTAACCAATTTACGGCAATACCAACACAGATAAATACTACAGGTATTATTCCCACAATTCTAAGAGCGTGGGGTATACCTTCCGCAGTTAGTAATTCTGGTAGAGAAAGAGCCCCAGCCCACATTAATAAAAGAAAGTTTTCAATCTTATTAATTTTAAAAATAACCAAAACGACTCCAACCCAAAATAATATACCCACTATTGGGTCTAACATGGGCCAGCCCCCAAGGTTATGTCGAAAATTTTCATCACCATGGACATTGAGCATAAGAGCTGTTTTCTGTACCCCGTTTATAAAAGTCATGGCTGGATTGCCACCATTTAAATCTTGGTTAAAAATACTTGTAGACGATCTTCCGGCTATATCTTCGGGAACATTATAAAAATGAATAAACATTGGTATCATCACGATTAAAAACGCAACCCCCATCCAGGATATATTCTTCCAGTATTTTGATATAAATTTTTTGTCTTTGAATAATATGAATATAAGTAGCGCAAATAATACAAGCGGGGCCATTCTAAATGATAGATATGTGTAACAGCCGAGTGCTAATGTAATACCAGTCGCTAAATAATATTTAAGTTTTCCCTCTCGGTAAGCTTTAATAAAAAAGTAAAAAAGAAAAATTAAAGCTAGTGGTGCCATAATTGCCCTAAAGCCGTTTCTACTAAACTGAATGTGCCAAGCACTTACTGCTAGAGCGGTAGCAGCGAAGAGTCCAACATTTTTGTTGTACATCTCCTTTCCAAGAAGATATATCGCCCAAACAGTAATAACTCCTATAATTGCCGGCGCGATTCTAAGAGAAAGAGGCGTATAGTTTATTGCTGTAATATTTAATAGATTACCCAACCAGACAAAAATCCCCTGTAAATATAGGAATAAGGCTTCTCGGGGTCCATTAGTATCGTAAATGGCAGCAAACCTTCCTTTTTCTATCATGCTAATAATATCTAAGCCATTTGCAGCCTCATCGGGGTGTAGGCCTGGCGGCAGTGATGCTAGTTTATAAAAACGTAGTGATGTTGCTATAATTAAAACTACTATTAGTTGCCAATTGTGTTTAAACCATTTAGCCATATCGCCCCATTTCAATCCCAGTTAAGGATGTCTTCTTCAATATTTATATTAATATTCTTTTTCACTTTATTTTTTGAATATTTGCCGCTAAGCAAATTCCACTGAACGGTAAATATATCTTTAAAAGAGTAGAAGGTGTCCCTTATGGGATTTGGGATTGCCGTAGCAGCCGAATCAAACCAATAAACAGGAACCTCAATAGTCCTTAGTTTGTATTTTTGAGCTATTGCACAGTATTCTGTGTCGAAGCCAAAACCATGATCTTTGCCTGTGACGGCATTGCCATATATAGTTTGCAAACCAGCTAATAATCTAGCGACGTTTTTCCTATATAGCTTAAACCCACATCGCTGATCAATATAGCTTTGATTTAATAGAACCGTAAACGCTAAATTACCACCACGTGATATAAATTGCCGTACCCTGCCCTGTTTACCGACCGCTTGATAGTCTTTCGAGTGTCCGAAGACAAGGACCTCAAATACACTTTTTATGCCATGGAATACCCCTGCAAAATAGTTTGGATTATAGGGTTTCGCCTCTTTGATATATCTTGAGCCCATCACTATATCGTATTTATTGATAAATGGGAGTAACCTATCTATTTCCTTGATTGGAGTAGAGCTGTCTGCGTCCATAAACATAACAAATTTACCTTTTGCAACGGCAATACCATCGTGGATTCCTTGGCCCTTGCCACCACGATTATCCGTCGGCTCAGTGTATTCAAAGTGCTCTATAGCTTTTGCATACTTTTTGGCTAAATCCAGACTACCATCAGTACTATGTGTGTCAGAAAATATAACCTGAGTCTTAAATGAAGCTTTGTTGGTATAATCAACTATTTCTTTAATTGTTTTTTCCAATACTTTGGCTTGATTTTTAAATGGGACGATTATGCTTAAATATATTTCTTCCAAAAAATCCCTCCGAATTATTTTTTAATTATTGTAATGCTATTAGTAAACTGACTTCTAATTGTGTTACTACCCAACCAACCTAAAAAAAACTTTTGATAATTATAATAAACCGATAAAAAAACGAATAATGAAAAAACCAAGGTCATAATTAGTCTAGCATTTTTGTTATATGGAAATGTTTTAGTCCAACTAGTTAATAAGTAGTCAAACAACAATGCCGAAAATATATAAATTGTAGGTAAAACTATTAATAGATAGTCAAATATCTGTTTACCGGAAAGAGAAATAATAACAAGCCCAAATAATAGCCACATTAAAAGAAATTGATGCTTTCTTTTGCCCGCATGAAAGAAGGCATATATGATGCCGCAAATTGCACTTACTGCCAAGAAAGGATCTAATATAGGCTCAGAACCAACATTATATGGTGTAGCATAAATGGAATTTCCCATAAGCGCCAGAACGTTGTTACCGATGTTTTGAGAAAATAACAGAAAAGAACCTGGGGTTACTATGTAGCTAATATTAGAATAAAAATCAGGTAAAAAAACAATGTAGATAACTGCCGAAATCATAATCGGTAGAATCAAAAAGAGAAGTTCATAGACAAACATACTTATAAACTTTGTATTTTTCAACATTATCACAAAAGCAACAACGGCAAGTAGGGCTCCTGACAGAACAAATATCGGGGAAGTGAAGATTCCAAGTGCAGAAACCAGGCCTGCCAGCAAAAACAGATATTTCTTTTTATCCCTAAAGGCATATGTTAATAACAGTAAAATTAAAAACTGCAATAGAACTATTATTCCAATTTCACTAACTATCCGAGAAAATATAATAATTGGTGCGCTTGTAGCCATAAATAAAGTCGAAAGTATCGCAACCTGTTTATTAAACCAAGTTCTTACGAATAAGAAAAATACTACCAGAAGAGATATCATAATTATCACGTTTAAAAGTCTGTATGTTGACACATCATATCCAGAAAGGAAAATCAGACTCGATTGAAGATAGACATATAGGGCGCGGTAAATCTCCTTTTGCTGAATGATCCAAGAATTATTAATAACTTTCGTAAAAACAGCCAGATTGGTTTTTTCCATAATAGAAAAACCATGAAATGCACCTACATTCCAGATGCGCCATAAAGAACCGATCGTGATAATTAATACAGTGAGGATCCCAAACTGATTGCGCTCAGAGTAGCTTGATATATTATTGTATATACTTTTTAAATTCATCTTCACTATTTTACCAGACTGTGCTCGAAATAGCTAAAAGTTCAATCTTTATGGCAATCCATGATCTACTCATTTGAACATTTATTTATCTTTAAATACCCAGAACTTATATAAAGTAAAGTTAAAAATCATTGCGGTTAGTGAGCCAGCAACAGTGGCAATATTCGCCCAACCAATACCATTAATGTTGTCAATAAAGCTTGGTCCTATATTCGAAATAGTTGTTGCAATAGTTACATTAATTAACAATCCGAGAAGTGTGGCGATCGCGAATTTAGATATTTCACTACCTTCTTTTTGCTTCTTGGAACCATAAAAAACCCATAACTTGCTCCAAAAAAAACTATTTGTTGCTGCCACTAAGAAAGATATCCCTTTGAATAAAATAAAATATATACCTGCGTTCTGACCAGTTATAATAATTAGTATATTTACTATTCCGATATCGACTAGCCAGTTCAGTCCACCAGCTTCACCAAACTTTAAAAACTTATATAAAACTGGTGCAAACATTCCAAGCAAACGGCCTACTAAAATGCCAGTCATGCATATAAATACAAAAAAAGAAAAAATTACTACTGGATTGAGGTATACTCCAAAATATACTTGATTTATAAATCCCAGGCTTTTAGCTACAAATACTGCAAAAAAACCAGCAATTGCACCAAGCACTGTTGCGGCTGCTAAATCTTGATAAAAAGGCATCATTCTAAGTTTATTATTTTCTGAAGACATACTTACCCTCACTACATACTTAGATTATTATATTGCACCAACGGGCGGACGTCTAGCTATATTTTCTGATTGCTTTGATGTTTTTTCTCTATGCTGGTAAATAACATTTGTTCTGGTTTGAAATATAATTCGATCTGTCCAATCGGCCCGTTTCTGTGTTTTCTGATTAACACATCTGCAATATTCTTTCTTTCTGAGTCTTTATCATAATAATCATCGCGATAGATAAACATAACTACATCAGCATCTTGTTCTATAGAACCAGATTCACGCAAGTCGGCAAGTTGTGGAATGCGGCTTGGTCTATTTTCAACGGCCCTAGAAAGCTGTGAAAGCGCAATTACAGGTACATGTAATTCTCTGGCCAAACCCTTTAAAGATCTTGAAATATCACTCACCTCTTCTACCCTATTAGAACTACCATTTCCTTGCATCAGCTGAAGGTAATCAATTACAATCAAGCCAAGTCCATGCTCAGATTGCAACCTTCTTGCTTTTGTTCTCATCTCTAAAACATTTATACCGGCAGAATCATCAAAATACAGTGGTGCTTCAGATAATCGTGCCATTGCCTCCCCAATTCGTTGAAAATCATCATCACTCAAATTCGCATTTCTTAGCTTCCAGGAATCTACATTAGCCTCAGAGGCTAAAATACGATCCACAAGTTGTTCTTTACTCATTTCTAAAGAGAATATTGCGACTGGAATACCTTCGTTGATAGCTACATGTTGGGCCATATTGATTGCCAATGAAGATTTGCCCATCGAAGGCCGAGCCGCTAATATTATTAGATCCGAGGGCTGAAAACCAGCAAGTAAATTGTCTAAATCCTTGAAGCCAGTCGGTACTCCTCGGATTTTGTCTTTATTTTTGTGTAGTTCATCTAATCTATCAAAACTCTCCGTAAGAATATCCTTTATTGCGATAAAGCTCTCTTTGGTATGTTTTTGTGATACTGCAAAAATAGTTTGTTCTGCGTGATCTAGAATTTCTGAAATTTCCTTGTCTTCGTGCATTGCGATATCGGATATATCGGCAGAGGCATGTAACAGTTTTCTTAAAACCGCTTTGCCCGAAACGATTTTTGCATAATGAAGGATATTGGCAGCAGAAGGCACAGAACTTGCTAAAGTTGCAATATAGCTACCACCGCCAACTATATCTAGCTTTCTAAGCTCTTCTAACTTGTTTGTAAGCGTTATGACGTCAATTGGCTCTCTATGCTCGTATAGAGTAACCATTGCTCCATATATGACGCCGTGAGCGTCTTTATAGAAATCATCTGGAACGACAAGGTCAGCAATTTTAACAATAGCATCTTTATCGAGAAGGATTGCCCCTAATAAAGAAATCTCTGCATCGATGTTTTGCGGTGGAATATTAATTCTATTTATATTTTGTGCCATTATTCGATTACCTCCCCACCAAAAATGCCGATTGCATCATCGAGAAGATCGTCTCTACTGGCCTTATTAGAAACTGGTGTAGCTATTACCATGCTGGAATTTAATATTGCTTGAACTATAATCTTTTCCCCATAAACGCGCTCTAGTGCGTCTTCGATTAGTTGCTTGTTTTTTCTATCATCAGCTCTTTCTTTGTGCCAATTGGTCGTAAAGTATAAACACACTTTATTCCCATTAAACTCTGGGCTACAAGACTTTAATATTGCGTGTACCTGAACAGATTTTGCCTTTACTTCGAGCAAAGACTGCTGCCACTTGGTCTTATCATCTGTTTTTAAAACAGGTATATTAACCTTTTGATTTTCTGAATTGATTGATTTTTTACTCTCTACGGCATTCACGGTATTTTGCTGTGTTCTAGTGCCAAAATCTTTAGTAAATTTTATTATCGCAACTTCTAAAGCAAGTTTCGGCATATTAATATATCTGTAGTCAGACTCAGTGTTTATAAATACATCGATTGCATTAGTGATGTTTTCCAGATTATGTGTAGCGTCATCTATAACATCTTCTTCAGAAATCGCCTTTATTGCAAAATCTCTTAAATTGAGAACAATCTCTTTAAACAAATACCCAGGATCATTTCCGCCCTCGATAATAATACTCGCAAGGTCTATAGACTTTGCAGTTTCTTTATTTAGTATCGCAATTGTGAGTTCGTTTAGAGACTTCTTGTTTCCTGAGCCAATAAGTTCTTTAACTTTCTCTCTAGAAATTTCACCATCAGAGCCGTCTACAAGTTGATCTAATATGGAAATAGCGTCTCTAAAACCGCCGTCAGCTACTTTGGCAATTTCAGCAAGAGCCTCCTCACTGATTGTTACTTTTTCATTTTCTGCGATATGGGTCAGTCTATCGATGATCGCCTTTTCGCCGATCTTATGGAAATCATATTTTTGACATCTGGATTGTATAGTAGGTAATATTTTATGAACTTCTGTCGTTGCCAAGATAAAGATTGCGTGCCCTGGAGGCTCTTCTAGCGTCTTTAATAGAGCATTAAAGGATGACTTTGATAGCATGTGGGCTTCATCAATAATATATACTTTGTATTTTAAAGATGTTGGAGTAAATTTTGCTCGTTCTACTATAACCTCACGGATATTGTCAACTTGGGTATGAGAGGCTGCATCGATTTCGATGATATCAACCGAACGATTATTATTAATATCCTTACAATTAGTGCAAGTATTGTCCGGGTTACCATCTGTGGAATTTAGACAATTTATAGCCTTGGCAAGGACCCTAGCGGCTGAAGTTTTTCCAGTACCTCTTGGTCCATAAAATAGGTATGCATGAGAAAAATTACCATTTTTAACTGAGTTCTTTAAGGTAATAGAAATATGATCCTGACCGAATATTTCATCAAAATTTGTGGGGCGATATTTTCTATATAATGCTAGCTTTGACATTCTTGTTCCTTAAATTCCTATATGATTATACTTAAAATACAACTACATTTCGAGTACATAATAGTCGAATTTCGAGTATAAATAGTTATTTAGAGGGGATAAGCTGTTTAAAAATGGTCTTAAATGTTTAATTCTGCTATTGGTTGGTCCGACCTGGCAACTTGATTTTCAGTCGGGGCACTAGTGGGAATTGTCGTCGTTGCTTGTGTTACAATCTGCGGACTTTGTGTTACCGGTGATTCTGTTGCCGTATCGGCTGGATTTACAGAAGTTCCAGGAGAGACATTTTCTAGATCTGGTTTCTTAATGTTGGCCAGATTTTCTTTTAATTTTGCCAGCAATTCCTCATCACTGGTAGGTTGTCCGCCAGGATATTGTATTTGGAAGGAGTTTGAATTGTCAGTTGCTACTGGTGACATTTCCGACTTAACTGGTTCACTCAAACTGCTTGCCGAAACATTTGTGGTAGTTTCCGGTGGAGGTTGAATCACTTGTTCTTGTGTGTTCTGTGGAGTTACCTCAGAATTACTGTTGTGCGTTATAATGCCGGGTGCTACTGTACTGCTTGACACTCCGGCTGTTTCTGAAATAATTGCTGGTGCCGCCGTTCCTGTCTCTTCAGTCACTGCAGTGGTCGGTACTAGAATATTTAATTCAGGCTGGCCTTCAATAGGCTGTATCGGCGGGGTTTCTACTATCGGTTCTGGGACTACTTCTGCGGGGACACTTGCCACCGCTTCGGCCGTTTCTACTACTGGTGGAACTAAACCATCTGTCTGGGGATTATCCAGAACCACTATCGGTGCTTCCTCGTTTTGCGTTTCTACAGTAACTAACTCAGGTGCAGTGGCACCTCCGGGTATAACATTGTCAACTACGGCCCAGCTGGCTTCGTGTTCTTTAGGGATAATGACAGTGACCGCATCTCCTGCAGTTGCTTTATAAAAAGTTACACTAGCTGTGAGTACCTTATAGCTCTTACCACCGGCATTTACCGCAAAAGTACCGTCTTCGGCGAGTACCAGAGTTCCGGCGACGCTTTGTCTCTCTACTGGCTGGATTTGTTTGAAGACATAGCTACCGTCAGCGACGATCGTGAGTTTAAGCACATCACCTTCTACTAGCTTTGACTTCGAAGCATAATTTGGTGGGATCTGATATGTTTGGCCATCATTTCCGACCATCTCAGAACCATTAAAGACACCCTCGATAACTGCTTCCTCGGGTGGTGTTAAGTTTTCTAATACTTTTTTTGTATCTTTTTCTGGCTTATTTTCGCCTATATATTTTCGTAATAAATTTCTTGCTGAATGTAAATTGCCCTCTGCGCTATCGAGTAGCTTCTGTATCTGACGAATACTATCGTCCATATCCCCTCCTAGTTTTTTTTGTTTTTGTTTTTGTTTATTCTATTTTACAAATATTTTGTCAAAAAGTCATCTTTATATTTTTTAAAAGTACCCTTTTCGATACTTTGTCGTATCTCTTCCATCATCTTAATAAGAAAACGAAGGTTATGTACAGTGGCCATCCGGACTCCCAGAATTTCATTTTCACGAATAAGATGAGCAATATATCCACGACTGAAGGTTTTACAGGCGTAACAGTCGCAATCATTGTCTAGAGGACAACTTTCAGTTTGAAATTGTTGATTCTTCAGGTTGATCTTACCACTTCTCGTAAAGGCTACGCCATGACGACCAAGTCTAGTAGGAATAACGCAGTCGAACATATCTACACCGTTTTCTACACCTATTAGTAAATCTTCTGGCTCACCTACACCCATAAGATATCTTGGTTTATCTTTTGGCAAGAGTGGCATAGTGGCATCGAGCGCTGCCTTTTGCTTGTCTTTTGATTCTCCCGCATTAGCAACACCGCCAATAGAATAGCCTGCCACGTCGTACTTGGACAAACTATCAAAAGACTTACGGCGCAAACTCTCGACAGTTCCGCCCTGAACGATGGCAAAAAGTGCTGGCTTGTAGCCGTAGGGATATTTACACTCTTCAAAATGCTTATATGCACTATCAAACCATTTACTTGTAAGATTTACTGCCTTTTCCACTTCTATCTCACTTGCCTCAGCTGATGGACAGAAATCCAGAGGCATAATAATGTCAGAACCGATGGTTAGCTCAGTGTTTATCACGCTTTCTGGCGTAAACATA
The DNA here is from genome assembly GCA_037129835.1 of bacterium. GTDB lineage: Bacteria > Patescibacteriota > CPR2 > UBA1875 > CAIMLA01 > JBAXUE01. The sequence goes on from JBAXUE010000004.1 coordinate 36,936, forward strand.
TGTTTACTACCATCTTTATAAGAGCGAAACTCGACACCATTATCCATCACCTTTACCAGACTATCGCCATTATTACTCGCTTGCGATAAAGAAAATACCTGATACCCACCAGAGTCAGTTAAAATAGGCCGATCCCAAGACATAAACTTATGTAGACCACCAAATCTTTCTAATATTTCAACACCGGGTCGCAAAAATAGATGATACGTATTTCCTAAGATTATTTCTGCTCCAATAGTCTTGAGTTCATCTGGGTCTACAGCCTTCACCGTCCCTGCGGTGCCAACAGGCATAAAAACAGGTGTCTTTACCTCACCGTGAGCAGTGACAATAATACCAGTTCTTGCTTGGCCATCTTCTGTATGTATCTCAAAACTAAAATCTTTCACAAGTGTTATTCTAACTTAAATTACGATTATTTTATATACTATAGATTAAATATGGTAAAATCGTCATATGAAGAAAATAAATGTCCAGAAAATACTAGATAATATTATCGCAAAGGTTTTCTTTCGTTTTATCCCCCACTCTCTGAAACCAAATTTTTTCAGTTATGCCAGATTGGTCATGGCGCCCTTTGTTTATCTACTATTGCATACTAATCACATCTACTCAGCTACGATCCTGCTATTCGTCGCCATCTGTACTGATTTTATCGATGGAGCGCTAGCCAGGAAGAGGGACCAGATTACAGAGCTCGGCAAAATACTCGACCCGGTTGCTGACAAAACTCTCATCCTCGCAGTACTGATATTTATCGGTTTCAAATATTGGATTGTTTGGGTATTTACGATCTTTATTATCTTGGAAATGGTGGCGGTCGTTAGCGGCGCTCTACTATCAAAGTATCTCGGCAGACCGCTCGGTGCTAGCGTTTTTGGAAAGATCAAAATGATACTTCAAAGCGTCAGTGTAATGCTTTTTATCCTGGGATTCTTGATGTTAAATGAAGATATCATTATATTCTCGGAAAATGTACTAATATTAGCCTTTGCTTTCGCTATTATCGCCGGGCTTGATGTGGCCAGAAGAAAACTTATATATCTTAAGAAGAATACTTCGCTGAAAGATCTACCATAAATATAAAATGTTGTCATCCTTACGAAAGTGAGGATAACCTTCGGAGGGTACGGGAGAGATCCCTGGGTTTGTGACCAGGGATGACAAAAGTAAGTATTGTCTAAAATAAAAAGACCCAAGATTATTCAAGGGTCCTTTTATTTATAGATACTGTCTGATTATTGAAGTTCTACAGATGCACCAGCTTCTACTAGTTTAGCTTTTGCAGCTTCTGCGTCTTCTTTCTTCATGTTCTCTTTTACTGTTGCTGGAGCGCCGTCTACGAGGTCTTTAGCCTCTTTTAGACCGAGCTCAGGAAGTACTTCACGTACAGCCTTGATAACAGAAATCTTGTTGCTACCCGCTGCAGTTATAACAACATTGTACTCTGATTTCTCTTCAGCAGCTTCTGGAGCAGCGCCACCAGCGGCAGGCATAGCACCCATCATCATTGGAGCAGCAGCTGAAACACCGAAACGGTCCTCAAGTGCCTTTACAAGCTCAGAAAGCTCAAGAACGCTCATATCTTCGATAGATTTGATAAGTTCTTTGAATTTACCACTTGGAGCAGCCTTTTCCTTGTCCGGCATAGCTTTAGCGACGTCGGATTCTTTTTTAGGTTCTGCAACAACTTCTTTTACTTCTTTGACGGCCTCAGCAGCTTCTGCAACTGCCTCTTTTGCCTCTTCTACAGCTTCTGTAGCAGCTTCAACCGCTTCAGTAACTTCTTCTGTCTTTACATCATCTGACATATTAGTCTCCTTTACTTTGTTTCTTTAATAGAATTTAATACATTTACCAAACCACGGATATTGCCACTAAGAACATTTACCATACCAGACATTGGTGAAGCAAGTGTTCCTACTAGCTTAGCGTATAGCTGTTCTCTAGTAGGCAGGCTAGCCAGAGATTTGACCATAATATCGCTAATTTGTTTGCCTTCTAAAATACCGCCAACTATGGTCAACTTATCATTCTTTTTTGAATAATCATAAGTGACTCTAGCTGGTGCTACCTCATCATCGGCTGCAAAAGCAGCGGCAACTGGATGATTCTGGATCAGGTCTTTATCGATTTCAATCCCTGCATCTTTTGCAGCGAGTGAAAATAAAGTGTTTTTGATTACTTTGTACTCAATACCTTGGGCACGTAAATTGTTACGAACTTCATCAATCTCTTCTACAGTAAGACCGCTATAATCAGTAAGTACGACTGACTTCGCATTTCTTAGCTTTTCTGAGAGTTCTGCAACTCGTGTTTCTTTGACTTCGCGTGTAATCGCCATTTTTTTTCTCCTAATTCAGGTGAATATTGTCGACCCCTGTCCGGCTTTCGACGGACAATAAAAAATCTTCGATTTCTCGAAGACATATCCTGTCCTGCATAGCGCAGCGACGTTGGATGGAATAAAATCATAATAGTTATGCGTTTTATCCCCTAGGTAGCAGATTAAGGCTCGCGCCAGCTACTGTCTCCGGAAATTACTTACATATTTTAGCAAAATTCTAGTTGAGTGTCAACATCTGAAGAATCTAGAAAATCACTTACAATATCTAATCATTAATCTGTCTTCATTTGTTGGTATAGTAGTCAGTATCTCGGGTCCTTCAGGATACATTATTGAGGTCTTTTCTTTTGCGTGCACTCTTGTTTTTGAATGACCTAATTCATGCATCAGCAAAACTTCCAAGTCTTTGTCTCCATCATATGCATAGACAGTTATTACAGATGAAGATTGATTAATATATTTGTTAGCTCCTAAGCCGTCTTTTTCGGAAAATCCTACAAGATTAATCGCTTCGCTATATATCTTTTTTTTCTCTGGGGAAGTTTCTTTACTTAATAACATCAGTTCATCAATAAGCTTTTCTTCGCTCATAAATTTGAAACCGAGTACCGAGAGTTTCTGTCTGTTAGCATCTCTTGTCTCCTGTCTATCGTCGTAAACAAAATTAATCTTTGTAGAGCCTGTTTCTTCGTAGATATATTGTTCTCTTCCAGTAGTATCGTCCCAATTTTTACCAGCTTTTTTGGCTATCGAAACTATCTTGTCTCGGTCTAAATTAAATCTAGGATCAATCGTGCCTATGGAGTATTTCACGGGAGGTTTGCAATATTTACTGTCATAAAGATAGTTACGAAGTATCTTTTGAGCGAGGAAAAGGAATAACAATGTAAATAAAACAAAAAATAATATATTCCATGTTTTACGTGTCATATATTTTAGAATTATTACTCTTCTGTTTTCGTTTTCTTTTTTGCTATTAATTGTATTATCCATATCAGAGTAAATAGTATAGCAGCTATATTTATTGCTGCATAAACCGTACTGAATATTAATCCTTGATAATATTGGGTTATTATCATACAACCGAAATACATCACCCAAAGCAGTAGAACTGTAACGCCACTAATCTTCATATATCTCCTTTCTAATGTGATATATCTTCAATATTTATATCCTCTTGAGTAATCTCTTCCTGCTTGAAAGCACTTTTGGGTGGCATATTTTCATTAATTAATTCGCCCGCTAATTCTTCGTTTAGGTTCCAGTATCTATTTGCATGTTGCATGATCAACTCTAATCCTTCGGCTGTATTCAGCCAATCAAAATAATCTATAAATTGTTTACCATCTGCTATTTTAGAGATACCATTTAATACATAGCTTCTAGCATTGTTCATAGCATCTACGTCTGTATGATCTAACCCCACCTTTATTGGGAGAATAGTACCGTTACTATAATCTAAATCTTCGTGTTTTTCTCCCATGGCGTACTTGGGTTTTGCGTCTAGATTAATATCATTGTTATTTAGCATTAATTTATATAATGCTATTTGGGTTTCTCTGTATCTATAATGAATTGCCAGAGGCGATTTTGATACTTTATTTTTTAATATATAAATATAGCTCAATAGGGTACCAATTCTCACCACATTTTTTGGATTTTTTTTGTTGTCCATAAAGTCATTATATCATAACAAAAAAAAGGCTTATAAAAGCCTTTTAAATATCATGGTGAACGTAATTTAGTATTTTGTGCTCAAGAGAGTTCTGAAATTATTTAGTTCGTACAGGAACTTTCTGGCATTATTATCATCCACTTGTCACCGTTCTCATCTGTGGTCAGCATAATACCGTCAGTGTTCTTTTCACTATCAACAAGGTGGACATGACCGCCTTTTGGAAAATTGATGGTTTTTGGCACAGCATTGACAAAGTCAGCAGTAAGCGTATAAACAGCATCATAATTCTTTGTTACGGTAACAGACACGTTCTTTTTTGTTATAGATAGACAGTTTGTATTAGGTATTAGACCAATTCCTGGCAGGAAACTACCGACGAAAGAAAGAAACAAAAAAACTATAAATCCCCCAATAAGTACTAGTGTGAAGGTGCAGAGCCCTATATAATAAATCAGGTATAAAAACTTACGCCATACAGGCCAATCTACATTGTATTTATACATATTTTTAAAAAAGTTATCAAATTTACCCATCTTAACTGGTGCTTCTACACTTTTGTTAGGAGCTTCTTCGGTGGGGTCTTCTCTAATAACTGATTTAAACCAATTATCAACGTCTACTTCCTTGTGTTTATTAGCAGCCGGAAGTGCTATTATTGTTGCGATTTCTTTTGGTTTAACATGGGGAATATCTAAATTGCAATCACTAAAACTAGAGTCTGACACTTCGTTCTTTTTTGTCTGACCATTAGCTGTTTTGGAATCATGAACTTCGGTACCACAATTTTTGCAGTACTTTGAATTAGAATCAATTTCTTTACCACAGTTTGAACAAAACATCGATTTACTCCGGATATCTCTTGAAACAATAATTTAGATCTTCGTCTGAGATTGCATTATTGTTATCTATGCCATCATTATTTTCCGGCCCATCATAAAAATCTATACAGCCCTGGTAGTCCCTTCTGTAATCATTGGGATCTGTGGGGTCTGATGGATAGGTTGGCTTATTATTAAGTAATAACCAAAATCCCCATAGATTGAGAGCAACGAATAGCGCCAACAATATCGCTGAAATTATTTGGACTATTCGTAGTACACGACTTCTATCAATAGCTACTTGAGAGATTGGTACGCCTACAATATTCCAAAAGCTTATTTTTGTTTCATCCTTAGGACCATACTTGTTATTTTCATCTACCGAACGTCCTAGCATAATTATAGCAACCCATAAACCCACTATTGGAACGAGTACTAAAAGAGAGTACCATCCTGACTTATTTATATCGTGAAGTCTTCGGACAAAATTATAGAAAATACAAGCAGCTAAGTATATTAGAATCACATTTATGATAGTGTTGGGGATAGGGTCTATGCCAGAGAATCTACCAATAATATAGTTTTGGAATGACACTAATACAAAAGATGATAGGCCAAAGACTAGGCCTGATATTATGTATCTTTTTCTATTCATTCTTTTAGAAAAAGTAACCGAAGTGTTTTTAGGAATCTCTTCTTTGCCCTTTATGCGAAAACCGCAGTTCACACAATATTTATTACTCGCGTCTAATTCATTACCACACTTTGAACAAAACATAATGGTTCCTATTTAATATTAACTACATTATAGCACCAAGAAGCCTTAATTTGTTGCCTTTTTAATTATACTTCTCATTTCAATAAATTTATTCTCGACCCCCTGGCAAAAGAATTCTCCGCAAACTGCAGGTCTATTCTTGTGGATACTGCATTTCTTATCCTTGAGATAGATACAGCTTCCGTCCGTCTTTTGCTTTAGAAATATCGCACCAGCTTCTTCGACTTCAGCAAAAGTGTCGAATGTAACAATATCATCAAATACGGTTTGGTATTTTCCTGAAAAGTATTCTTCTTCATTGAGATTAATCAAAAAGAGCTTACAACAAAGCCCACACATAGAACATGTTGGTGTGGGCTTTTTGTTATTAATAGTTTTATTCATAGACATAGTCTAGTGAAATTATTCTACAAATGTAAGAGCTATACCGGTGCTGTGACCTCTGCCAGTACGACCGATACGATGAACGTAGTCATCATAGGTCTTAGGAGTAGTGTAGTTGATCACGTGACTGACGTCTTTGATATCTAGACCACGAGCAGCGACATCGGTAGCAACAAGGATCTTTACTCTCTCGTCCTTGAAGTCCTTGAGGGCCTTTTGTCTCTGTCCTTGTCTCTTATCACCATGGATGGATTCGGCGCTGAAACCTCGTTGAGCAAGTTCAACAGCAAGTTTCTCTACATCTCTCTTGGTTTCTGAGAAGATAAGGACTTTGTCCATACCAGCTTCGCCAAGAATTTCTTGGAGTTTAGCCATTTTCTCATGTCTTGCGACTTTGACAACTGACTGCTCGACATTTTCTGCTGTTTGACGGCTAGAAACCTTGATAGTTACAGGGTTTTTTGCAAAGCTCTCTGTGAGACGAGCAATCTTCTCTGGCATAGTAGCGGAGAAGAACAGACTCTGTCTCTCGGCAGGAACCTTTGATAAGAAATATCTGATTTCATCTACAAATCCCATGTCTAGCATACGATCTACTTCGTCTAGAACAACATTATTGAAAGTAGAAAAGTTGATAAATCCTCTATCGGCAAGGTCTTTGATACGACCAGGAGTACCGATAACGAAATCTTGACGCATCTTGAGTGAGCCAATCTGTTTTCCTATAGGTAGTCCGCCAACACATGAGGTATAAAATATTTTCATTCCCCAAGAGAATTGACGAAGCTCAGCCTCTATCTGAAGCGCTAGCTCACGGGTAGGAGCGATAATAAGCGCCTTCTGAGTACGATCTTGGTAAATCTTATTAATAAGTGGGAGCAAAAAGGCCGCAGTCTTACCTGTACCAGTGTTTGCAAGCCCGATGATGTCTCTACCAGCCATAATAGGCTCAATAGCTTGATCCTGAATAGGAGTAGGTATCACGTATTCACGCTTAGCTACGTTCTCAGCAAGAGGTTCAACAAAACCAAAATCGGTAAACTTGTGATTGATTACTACTTCTTTTACTGGAGCACCATCTTTTATGGCATTCTTTTGTATAAATGCATTGATATCGATCTTACTATCGGCTTTGCCTCTAGAGTTTCGATTTGGCCCAAAAGTCCTGTTGTTACCACGACTCCTGAAGCTACTTTGTGAGTTCTTTTTAATAAAACTATTTTTGGCAGTTCTAATATTCTGCATGTTTTTCCTTTCGCCGACTTTTGTCGGTTTAATTGTTTTAATCTTTCTCATTCGTCTCTAGAACATCGAAAGATTTAAAACTTCGGAAATCTACAGAACAAATTTATTGTACAATTATATAGTTAATTTGAGTTCTTGTCAATACTAATAATAGTGATTGATAAAACTTCCACATTGGCATGCCTTACGAAAAATCGCTTTGGTACCATGTACCCGACTATCTACGAGGTCGAGTAATTATTGGTTACAAAATTACGAACCGAGTAGAGGGAGATCGATTTTTCTTGAACTTAACTCCATTTTCTTTCAAGAGAAAATGGATAAGAAAAAATAGTTAACACATATTTATAGTTCTCGATAATACTCGAACAATAATAAGAAGGAGATCCTGAAATAAATTCAGGATGACAGAGAGATTGGTTTAGAATGACAAAAATTTATTTAGCTTATTGTATCGCAAGTCTTACTACCGCACTTCCCCTTTTTAATATAAGTCTTACAGAAAGGTGAGGGGGCTTTACCTTCCTTTAGCTTTCGTCGGCAAACATCTTTCTCATCTTCACTGATAGACTTGGTACTATTTTTCATCAAAAAATAGGCCAGTGTCTGATAAAAAGCATAAGAAATAACTATTGTTGCAAGGACAAACCCACCGATAATATATACGAATTCCATATATATCTCCTAATTTATGTATAAATTGTATCTGAATTGTTAAAAATTTTCAAGAAATGAGCTCGATTTTAAATATATTTCGCTATCAATCGATCAAGTTCTCCAAAGGTAGCGTGCTTATCCCCTTCCAGTGTAATAATTTTGTGGTCTATATGGCCGCTTTTCTCGAGCCTTGCCAAGTCTTTCAAATCCCCCTCAATTGTATTGATACGACTCTTAAGCTCCGCCTCCGAAAGATTGCGCTCACTAATACGCCTAACCGTGTTTTCTATAATAGGTTCAGCCAGCGAAAGGTGAACTATAACGGTTTCTGGCATCTTCTCTTTTAGCTCAACCGCTCTATCAGCCGTCAGTGTATATACGCAGTGGCCTTTCTCTAATAACGAATCCACATCAGCTTTCCTTTTACCATAATAATGATCGTTAAAAATTGTGTACTCTAATAATTCGTCATTTTCTATCATCTGCAAATATTCTGCGGGTGTGAAATGTATATATTCATCTAGATTGCCTTCTCTGGGCGGTCTGGTAGTAACCGATGGTATATAGTGAAGGCCATGGTTCTCTACGAGGTATTTTGAGTAATACGTCTTACCAACACCGGTTGTACCAACAAAAGCAAAAATTCTATTTTTCATATTCTGATTATTCTATACCAGGTACCGGATATTTCTCAACTATTTTCTTAACGTCTTCTCGTATCTCGGTATATATATCTTCATTTCCGACATTTTTGAGAGTTTTTATGAGCAACTGAGCAACTTTCGTGCAATCATCTTCTTTAAAGCCTCTAGTGGTTATGGCTGGGGTCCCGATTCGAATACCCGAGGTCACAAAAGGGCTTTCTGGGTCGTTTGGAATCGCATTTTTATTGACCGTAATGTGCACCTTATCGAGCTCGGCTTCTGCGACCTTGCCCGTAACTCCTAAATTTCGTAAATCCAATAAGATTAAGTGATTATCAGAACCACCGGAAACCATATTTACTTTTTCTTCATTGAAAACCGCTTCCATCGCCTTGATGTTCTTAATTACCTGCGTGGCGTAAAGTTTGAACTCTGGCTTTAGAGCCTCACCGAAACAAATAGCTTTTGCGGCAATAATATGCTCAAGTGGACCGCCCTGAGAGCCCGGAAAGACCGCTTTGTCTATTGCCTTCGCATACTCTTCTTTACACAAGATAATCCCGCCTCTAGGGCCTCTGAGCGTCTTATGGGTAGTAGAAGTAACCACATCGGCATAAGGAATCGGGGATTGATGCAAGCCAGCAGCTACAAGGCCTGCAATATGAGCCATATCTACCATTAGTTTCGCACCCACTCTGTCTGCAATGACTCTAAATTTTGCAAAATCGATCTCTCTTGGATAAGCTGAAGCGCCGGCAATAATCATTTTAGGTTTATGTTCTATGGCTAGTTTCTCTAGATTTTCATAATCGATATAGCCCTCAGGCGTTAAACCGTAGGGTACTATATTATAAAGTTTTCCTGAGAAATTAACCGGGCTACCATGAGTCAAATGCCCACCCTGGTCAAGTGCTTGGCCCATTACCGTATCACCTGGCTCGACCAGAGCTAGATACGCGGCAAAATTCGCATTAGCACCACAATGCGGCTGAACATTAGCATATTCAGCACCAAAAAGTTTCTTTACTCTTTCTCTGGCCAAATCCTCTACTTTATCGATGTATTCGCAACCACCGTAATATCTGTGAGAAGGAGTGCCTTCGGCATATTTATTCGTAAGTATAGAACCTGCTGCCGCTAAAATTTCTTCTGAAACATAGTTTTCACTCGCAATCAGCTCAATCCCGTTTTTTTGACGACCTTTTTCTAGCTCGATTATGTCAAAAACTTCGCTGTCCATGTAGTCCCCCTTTGTATTAATTATCTAATCTATATGCCTTCAGGGTGTTTGATATCAGCATCGCGACAGTCATTGGGCCAACGCCACCGATGCTTGGAGTGATATAGCTAGCCTTTTTGGAGACTTTATCGAAATCTACATCCCCGACTATCTTGCCTTCTATTACCGAAGTCCCGATATCGATAACTACAGTGCCTTTATTTAGCATACTCGCCTTGATAAGACTCGGCTTACCGACTGCGCTAATAACAATATCTGAGTTTAATGTTAGTTCCTTTAGATTTTTTGTTTTGCTACTTGCGATAGACACTGTTGATTTCTCGTTGAGCAGCATGATAGAGAGAGGTCTGCCGACTAGGTTGCTTTGTCCTACCATAGCAACCTTACTGCCCACAAGTGGGATCTGATAATACTTGCACAGATTGATAACTCCTTCGGGTGTTGCTGGGAATAACCCTGGCATTCTTTTCATAAGGCGTCCTAGATTGATAGAATTTAGCCCATCGACGTCCTTTGCAGGAGCGATCGCTTCTAGCAACTCATTAGTATCAAAAACAACAGGTATAGGTAGTTGTACGATGATACCTGTGATTTTATTGTCATTATTAAGTTTTTGTATCAGCTGTAGTACCAAGGCTTGTTTGTCATTTTCTTTGAAACGGAACATTTTAAAATCTATACCCACGGCCATACATGCCCTCTCCTTGATTCCAACATATTTTTCGCTCGCAGGGTCAGAGCCAATAAGAATAACGGCGAGACAAAGACTTAGCTTGTCTTTAACTATATCGGTAGCAACCTGTTCGCGAATAGTTGCTGATAGTTCTTTTCCGCTCATAAGTATCATAATTTTTGTATATACTCCTCATAAACTATTTCTGCCCAATTTTCTTTACCATCTATATATTTAGGTAAGTCCTCTTTTGCTACAAAAAAACCTTTTAGCTTATCTTCTTCTAAAACCTTGATATTTTGATTTTTTGCTTCAGCAGAATAGACAAAGCCGATGTGATGTCTGGAAACTTCTTGTTTATCGTCATACATAAAACCAACTAGCTTAATGTCTCCCAAGCTTTCTACCCAGACTTCTTCGTCGAGCTCACGTCTCATACCGCGCTCAATGACGTCTTCGCCCTCTATCTCACTAGTAGAATCAGCAGGATTAATATGCCCACCGACACCAAATGTAAAAGCATTGTGTAACCTTTTTTCTCCACTACGTGGTAGGCGTTGCATTACAAAATAATTATCTTCATTTTTTATGACTATATAAGGGATTATTTGTTTATAATTCTCATCTTTTTCCGCATCATCACGATTCACAAAACGAATATTTGAAAGTATTTTTTTATAAAAAGTAGGATCATATTTTTTATAGCCGATGAAGCTTCCTGCTTCTTTGAAAGTTTTCTCTGAAATGGCCAAAACCTGTTCTGATATCATTGCTGTATTAAAAGTAGGCTCCTTATGTATCTCAAGGATGATTCCGACCTCATTAATCAACTGGATTGAATCATCATCTGGGTAATTGTGGATACAGACGATTCTCTTGATCCCTGCGTTTACCATAATCTTGGTACATAAAATGCAAGGTGTGTGAGTACAATACATTGTAGCGCCCTGAGTAGTAACACCATGAAGAGCTGCTTGAATTATCGCGTTTTGTTCGGCATGTATGGCTCTACAGATCTCGTGCCTAGTGCCAGATTTTATCTTTTGTTGGTCGCGGAGACAACCAAGTTCCAAACAATCCTTAGCTCCCGCTGCTGCGCCGTTATATCCAGTTGAAAGTATTTGTTTATCACGAACCAAAACAGCCCCGACTTTGTGCCTAAGGCAAGTCGAGCGTTGTGAAACTACTTTTGCAATTTCCAAGAAATATTCGTCGATATCCGGTCTAAGTTGTTGTGCCATAATAGTAATATTTTAACTTAGTTTTGATTGTTAGAGAAGTACCATTTGAGAACATCGTTGGCAACAGGGGCTGCAAATACGTCTCCACCTCCTGCTCCTTCAACCAATATCGCCATAGCAATAGGCTGCGCTGCATCTTTTGTAAAACAGATAAACCAAGCATGCGACTTGCTATTGTCAGGACCATATTGAGCTGTACCTGTTTTTGCATAAACTTCTTTGGGTAAAGTATTCAGCAATCTACCCGAACCCGTTGTTACCGTCTCTCTCATTCCCCTTGTTACAACATCTATGGTCGCCGGACTTACCACATTGCTTCTAACGACCTTAGGGGTTGTAGTTTTTATAACAGCCCCACTCCCATCAGTAATGCTTTTAACTATGCTTGGTTGATATAGAGTTCCCCCGTTTGCTATTGCAGCCGTTGCATTTGCCATTTGCAATGGTGTCGCCAAAAGATCACCCTGTCCAATGGCCATATGGTAAGTATCTCCCAAATACCAATCTTCATTGAATATTCTAAGTTTCCAGGCCGGATCTGGTATATTGCCTTTTGATTCTCCACCGATATCGATACCAGAATATTCATCAAAACCAAACTTATCTAGATAGGTCTTAATTTTATCAGGGCCAAGGCCAGTGATACCGCCGTAACCGCCGCCTATTGCGTAAAAGAACGTGTTTACTGAATTCGCAATAGCTCCGACCACGTTCACGACACCGTGGCCTCCCGGTTTCCAATCAGGAAACTTAGAACCGCCAACTTCAATACCGCCCGTAGAATTAACTGTGGTGTTTTCTGTTATATTGCCTTCCTGCAAAGCCGCGGAAGCCACGAAAGGCTTTATCGTAGAACCCGATGGATATTCACCTGCAATCGCTCGATTTAATAGTGGTGTGCTTGGATCTGTCAATAAGGTCTGATAGTCTTTTTCAGAGATCCCGTTTGCAAATAAATTATTATCATATGACGGGATATTAACTAAAGCTAAAACCTGCCCATTTTGAGGATTTATAGCTACGGCAGTCGCCTTTGATACCTTTGCCTTATCCATCTGAACTTTCAGTGCATCCGCGATGTGTTTTTGTAATTCTAGATTAATTGAAAGTTGGATATTATCACCCGGTATTGGGTTTGTCGTGCCTAAGTCTTTTTTTGTTTTGCCGATTGAGTCTACTTCTGCTCTTACATAACCCATTTTTCCACGAAGTGTGCTTTCATAGGATTTTTCTAAACCCGTTTTACCAATATAGTCAGTAAGTAAGTAACCTTCTGTTTTACTAATTTCTTCAGCTGATATTCTATTTACATAACCTAGTGCGTGAGACAGCAGGCTAGTATCTAAGTATTGTCTAATTGGATTTACCTCAATTGTCATACCTGGCAAATTTGAAGCTTGTGATTCTAAAATAATTGATTTGTCTTTATCTATATTTTTAAGAAGCAATATGGGCTGCGTCGAATGTTCGCCTCCTTTGGTTATCTTGTTTTTTAGATCATCCAATGATGATCCTGTTACCTTAGCGATATCCGACAGAATCTTTAATCTTTCAACAGTGTCTATGGGTAAATCGTTAGGCGTTATGCTAAGATCATAGTTTGGCACATTTTTAACAAGCTCTGTGCCCTTAGTATCATATATTATACCCCGAGGTGCCCTAATCGGAGTTTGATGAACATAATTATTTTCAGCTTCTGTTAAATTGGCCTTACCACTGAGTATTTCTAAACTAAAAAGCCTACCACTTAATACAACCAAACCCAAGAGGCATACTGCTAATATTATTAAAAATGGTTCTTTTTTTCGATCATTTTCAATATTGGGAGCCTCAGCGTCTGATGGTAATAAATGTTGCAACCATTTTTCAGAATTTTGATTTGGAGAATTCTTAAGATGCCACTTTTTATTACCGCTTTCTAGGTAAATAAGCTTTTTAAAAATATTTTTATCTTTCAACCCCTAAACCTTTCCCTGGTTTCTTTCTCTATCCAATCGAAATATTTTCCGCCAAAACGCAATAATAGAAAAGACTCAGTAAAAACTGCCAAAATATTTATTATTAATAAAATATATAAAGAAACATTTTGATATGAACTAATAATAACATCGTAGGAAAAGAATATAGAGATGATATAACCAACTAACACTAATATATATATTGCCCTATTAACACTGTAGCTAGTAAGCTTCGAGAATAGAAATTTCGAGAATAGAATAATACTAATAAATAACAAGGTATACAAAGGAAGGGTCAGCCTTGTTGCACTATCATATATAAGCCCTGCCAATAAAGCTAAAAAATATGGATATATAGTCTTATCCTTTATCGAGATAATCGCCAAATATGGTAAAACTAAAATCGGGGTTGTTAAATATGGCCAAAAATGAGGAAGAAAACTGATACCCATAATCGATAATGCGAATGTCATTAAAGCGGATGAAAAATATATCATTTTTTTACTATCATTACTTTTCTAATTTTAGAAAATTCTACCATGGGGTCAAGGCGGATTTGCTGAAATATGGAGCCTGATACTTTTTGTATATCACTTACACGGCCTAAAATAATTCCACTCGGAAGGTTACCACCAAGCCCAGAGGTAACGACCAAATCGCCTTTTGTGACCTCGTCACCTTGCGGTACCTGGTCTAAAATTAGCCCATTTCCTATAAGTCCTTTTGCTATACCGGTTGTATTCTTTGATTTTATCACTGCCGGTATCACGCTATCGCTATCAATGACTAGGGATACGTTTAAATTATTTCCATTTATTTTACTAACACTACCGATTAAATAGCCATCAGCAATAACTGCACTGCCCCTTGATATTTGAGAACTATCGTCGACAAAAACATTTATACCGCTACTCAGAGTGGGGTCGAAAGAAGTAATTATTCCCGGAAGAAGATTCAAACCACTGCTTTTTTGAAAACCTAGAAGCTTGGTCAATGAGTCATTTTCTTTTTTTGATTCTGCTAAAATTGCATTTTCTGACAAGGCTTGATTGAGCTTGTTTTTTAGATCGCTATTTTCTGCCTGTAATGTACCAATGTTGGCAAGTCCTCCGAAGAAACCCGAAATACTTGATCCGGTTGTTGTAAAAACGAGTTCAACGGGAGTAAATAAATTACCAGCTACTTTAATAATACCTATGTTGAATACAAAATCAAAAACAACTCCTAAGGACAAAATTATTGCGATGGTGAGAAATATAAATTTTTTTTTCATAACTAAATTCTCGGTGATTTAGCATATTGAGTCGTAACGAGAACATCCTTTAACAAATCAATGTCTTCAAGAACTAGACCGGCTCCACGTACAACTGAAGTTAACGGATCATCTGCTATATGTACTGGCATTTTAGTATTTAAGCTCAGAAGCTTATCCAAACCCTTTAAAAGAGCTCCGCCGCCAGCAAGCACTATCCCTTTATCCATAATATCTGCAACAAGCTCAGGAGGGGTTTCTTCTACGGTCATCCTAACTGCATCAACTATTGACATAACTGATTTTGATAAAGCTTGTCTAATCTGATCAGAATCAACAGATATCGCTTTTGGTAAACCAGTAACAAGATCTCTGCCCCTCATTACAGCTTCGGTCTTTTCTCCAACCGGATATGCAGAACCTATACTAATCTTGATATCTTCAGCGGTTCTTTCGCCGAGTAAGAGATTAAACTCATCTTTTGCAAACTGAATAATGTCTTCGTTGAGCTCATCGCCAGCAATTCTTAGTGATCTTGAAGCAACAATCCCACCCAAGGAAACAACCGCTACTTCTGTAGTGCCGCCGCCGATATCAACTATCATAGAACCTGCTGCTTCCTGTATGGGCATTCTGGCCCCTATAGCGGCCGCCATTGGCTCTTCTATAAGAAAGGCTTGCCTAGCTCCGGCATTGATAGTTGCGTCCTCTACGGCTCTTTTTTCTACTTCAGTTACTCCAGAAGGTATCCCGATAACAACTCTCGGCCTGGGCATTAAAGTAAAGCTTTCTTTGTGTACTTTTTGGATAAAATACTTAAGCATTTGTTCGGTAACCTCGAAATCGCTTACTACGCCGTCCACAAGTGGCCTTCTAGCCACAATGTTTGCAGGCGTTCTTCCAACCATTCTTTTAGCTTCTTCTCCAATCGCAAGTATCTGTTTGGTCTTAACATTAAGAGCGACAACAGAAGGCTCATTAATAACTATGCCCTTGCCCTTAACGTATACAAGAGTATTGGCGGTGCCAAGATCTATACCAATGTCATGGCTGAAATAGCCAAAAAATTTATTTAGCATTTAGTGTCTCCTCGACAGCTGCGATTAATTCATCTATCCTTACTATTTCGCTTTTTTCCGCAGAACGTAATTTTAGTTCAACTGAATCATTATCAAGTGACTTCTTACTTATAAGCAACCTTAATGGGCAACCAATAATATCCGCATCGGCAAATTTGGTTCCCGCAGTTTCGTCGCGATCGTCCCACAGAACATCATAACCATGTTCTAAGAGCTCATTATAGATTTTATCTGCGGTTTTGTTAACACTTTCGTCGCCCAAAGTAATGAGATGAATCTCAAAAGGGGCAATACTTCTAGGCCAAATTACACCCGCCTTATCGTGAGACACTTCTGCTACTGTTCCCATTAGTCTGCCAAGACCGATACCATAACATCCCGTCAAAACTGTTTGCCTCTTACCGTCTGCGTCGGTAAAATCTAGGTCAAAAACACTCGAGTACTTTGTCATATTTTTGAAGATATTACCAACTTCTACAGCTTTGATCTTCTTGAAGTCGGTGTTGCCGCATTCTGGACAATCTTTTTGAATATCTATAACCTCTTGGTTGATAGCAATTTTGCATTTCTCACACAAATATATAGTATCTTCTCCAGAATCGGTAATGGTTTGGAATTCGTGTGAAAATTTTGAGAATGAACCGCCAGAGGCGAATGTTAAATATGTCGCTTCACCTATTCCACAACGATTATATATATTAATGTATGCCTGTTTCATGATTTCATAATAACGATCCAAGTCCTCCAGATTGGCATGGAAGGAATACAAGTCTTTCATTAGAAATTCTTTACCCCTGAGCAATCCAGCTTTTGCACGTTTCTCATCTCGAAATTTATTTTGAATTTGGTAGACATATTTAGGTAAGTCTCGATAAGAATCAACAAAGTTTTTCATAAGCGGCATCACAACCTCTTCGTGAGTTGCACCGAGAGCAGAATCAGTCTTTGAATAATGACTGGTAAACCGATATAGATTATCTTCGGTTTCCCAACGACCAGTTTTTTCCCAATTTTCTCTAGGATGTAGTGCGGGCATCAGAAGTTCGACTCCGCCCGCTTTATTCATCTCGTCTCGAATAATATAGGCTATTTTATCAATTACCCTTAAGCCAAGTGGTAGATAGGTATAAACTCCAGCTGAAAGCTGATCAACAAAACCTCCTCGTATTAATAAGTCAGCGTTAATGCTATCTACTTTGTTAGGGGTTTCTTTGTAAGTTTTTATTAAATATTCACCGTATTTCATTTCCAAAGGCCTTTCAACATACCGATTATATTAAATGTAAATAAATCTTTCACTGTAATAATTATTATTAACAATATAAGTACACCAAACCCTGCAAGTGATATTATATTTTTTTTCCGGCTGTCGATCTTCTTGCCCCTTATTACTTCTATTAAAGTTAGTAATATATGACCTCCGTCTAGTCCTGGTATTGGAAGTATGTTAAAAACGGCTAAACTGATACTCAAAATCGCTGCGAACTGAAGCACATACATAAAACCCATGCTTGCAAAATAATTTGTTACCACAACGATACCAACCGGTCCGGAAATATTATCACTAACCTGGAAACGTAATACTAAGTTTTTAAAGAGATCAATAATCGCCATAAATGTCATACCGATCGATTTAAACACTTGGCTTGTAGCCGCGACTAGTGAAGAGAATATATTGCCACGAATTACACCTACATTTTCTAGTGTTATTCCGATTCTCTGGACATTAATTTCCTTACCGCCTGAATTTACCTTACTTTGATAGGTGGAAATATTTAATTTCTGTTCTTTATTGGCTCTTAGGACCAGCAATGACACTGATTTATTGCCGTCAGATACTTTTTGTATCAAGGTTATAACTTCTTGCATATTGGCTACTTTAATACCGTCAACCTTGATAATAATATCGCCAGATTTTAAACCTTGTTTTTCTGCGGGTGCATCTTTTTCTACACCCGTTATTAAAACTTGTCTTGAATCCGTAATATTCGAGTAGTTTTGCATGTCTGGCAAAATTGGTTGAAAGCCGACTAGGTAGCAAATATAAAGTAAAAATATTGCCAACATAATATTCATAAATACGCCAGCCACTAAAATAAAAAGTACTTCTATAGGTTTTTTAGAAGCTAGACTTTTGGGATTTGCTTGCTCTTTTACGGCCTCAGATGCTGTCAGGTTTTCTTCGTCTTGACCACGAAGTGTGCAATAGCCTCCTAGTGGTAATGCGTTGATGGCGTAGACCGTGTCTTTGTATTTTTTAGACCAAATTCTTGGTGGGAAACCAAATGCAAAAGTCTTTACCTCGACACCAACTAGTTTGGCAGCCACAAAATGTCCAAGCTCATGGACAAAAACCAATAAACCAAAAACGAATATTAAAGCTAAAATTGTAATTATCATGCAATCATCTCCTTCGCTTCTGGGAGAAGCGCATATGTTATCTCAATTAATTTAGTCTTCTTGTTTTTGTCAAGCGAGAGCTTTTCGATAGAATCCATTACGATTTCAACGGCCTTATTTGCTCTTTGTAGAACAAATTGCTTCGTATCACTTTTATCCAGAAGAGCTTTAACCGTTTCTACCTCTTTATCATTTAAGATACCTTTTTTAGTATACAGTCTTTCAAGAACTTTTGAGTTTTGTTTATTAGAATTATTATATAAATAAATGATAGGTAGGGTTTTTTTCTTATCGATTATGTCTCTTAACTCATCCTTGCCACTTATATCAGCATTGCCCCAAATAGAAACCATGTCATCGAAAAGCTGATAAGCAAGCCCCAAGTTATATCCGAAATCCCAAAGCCGTTCTTGTTCTTTCTCTGAAACCTGAGCGATAATACCTGCCGATTGTGTAGCAGCTCCAACCAATACTCCAGATTTTCTTCCAAGCATATCAATTATGTTGTTTTCCGTAATACTGGGATCACTGATTTTCATTTCACTATATGTAAAATCCAAAAACTGGCCTTCAGCGACCTCGAGATACTTTTGGTTTAAGAATTTCTGTACTCTGATTCCCAACTCTGGATTTCTTGTAAGTAGCCCCTCAAGTGATTTTGATGCCAATATTAGTTGGGCATCGCCGGTATTTATTCCGTGATTAATCCCCCATTTACTCCAAACTGTTTGCCTGCCTCTTCTTAATTCATCTCCATCGGCTATATCGTCGTGTATTAGTGTAAAATTATGAAATATCTCTAAAGAGGTTGCAACATCTATTGCCTCGTCAAAACAATTATAATATTCTGCAAACAATAAACAAAGTCCTGGTCTGAATCGCTTCCCCCCATAAGATGTTGTTTTTTGTAGATTGTCGTCGAGATATCCCATAAAATAACTCATCATCTGGTACATTAATAGATCAGAACAATCATCGATAGTCTGCTTTATGTTCTTATCAACTACTTTTGTATATTTATCAAAAACGCTTAAAACTTTTTCGGGTTTTTTCATATCTCCTACTTACCAAAGTTTCTCTTTATTTTACTATAAAATTCGAAGGATTTCATCAACTCTTTTACGTCAAAATCAGGCCAAAGAGAATCGGTAAAATAAATTTCACTATATGCTGCTTGCCATAATAAAAAATTTGATAATCTTGGCTGTCCACCTGTCCTAATAATTAAATCAGGATCAGTTTGACCTCCAGTATAAAGGTTGGCGCCTATAGATTCTTCAGTAATCTCTAGATTATTGTCTGCTGCTATACAGGCCGCGCGAACGATTTCTGATCTTGAACCATATGAAAAGGCAATATTAATAACATTGCTATTTTTCTTCTCAGTTTCACTCTCAATAGTTGCAATTTGTTCTTGTATGTCTACCGGGAGCATATCCGTTTCGCCGATAATATTTACTTTAACGTTTCGTTTTTTGTAACTAGCGATATCGTTTTTAATTACATATCGGGCAAGATTCATTATTCCTGAAACTTCATCATCTGATCTATTCCAGTTCTCGGTAGAAAATGCGTATACTGTAACGGTTCTTACTCCAAGCTCAAAAGATTTATCAATAATTTCCTTAAATCTTTGGTATCCTTCTTTGTGACCTAATTCAGTAGCAAGAGAATGTTTTTTGGCCCATCGCCTATTTCCATCCATAATAAAAGCCACATGACTTGGAAGGATATTCTCACCAAGGCCACTAATCATACTATACTTCCAGTAATTCTTTTTCTTTTGTGATAAGTAATTCTTCGACTTTTTTGTTGTATCTATCTACAATTTTTTGTATTTCAGCTTCGCCAAAATACATATCGTCTTCACTGATATCTCCATCAGTTTTGGCTTTTTTAATTGCATTCCAGACTTCAGACCTTGCAGTACGAATCCCAACCTTGGCTTCTTCAGCTTTTTCTTTAGCAATTTTCACGAAACCTTTTCTTCTTTCTTCGGTTAGCTCTGGGATATTAATTCTAACAACATCACCTGCGTTAACTGGGTTAAAACCCATACCAGAATCTCTTATCGCAGCTTCTATTTGTGAAGTAACACCCTTGTCCCAAGGTTGAATCAGGATCTGTCGTGACTCAGGAATAGTGATATTGGCAATTTGTTTAATTTGTTGTTTAGAACCATAAGCATCAACATAGATATCATCAACCATAGAAACCGAGGCACGTCCAGTATGAATACTGGACAGTTCGGTTGAAAAAAATTCTACTGATTTATCTAACTTTGCTGGCATATCCTTTAAAAATTGATTTATCATAACTTTTCTCCTATTTAATACTATTTACCTAGTTCAAATCGTACAAATCTGCGAACGGAAATTTTTTCCCCTATTGCAGCTGTTTTTTCGTTAATAAGATCTTCGACAGTAACGTCAGGATTTTTAATAAATGGTTGTTTCATCAGACAAACTCGTGAGTAAAACTTCTCTATTTTACCCTCAAGAATTTTGTCAATTACCTTTTCCGGCTTACCGGCATCTTTTAGTTGAGCGAGTTCGATTTCTTTTTCCTTCGCTACGATTTCAGCAGGGACATTAGAAGGAGAGATGTATTCAGGTGCTGATGCTGCTATGTGCATTGCAAG
This sequence comes from bacterium, assembly GCA_037129835.1. Classification (GTDB taxonomy): domain Bacteria; phylum Patescibacteriota; class CPR2; order UBA1875; family CAIMLA01; genus JBAXUE01. The sequence continues at coordinate 57,971 of JBAXUE010000004.1, forward strand.
GTCGTTAGCAAGCAGCTTAAAATCATCATTAAGGGCTACGAAATCAGTTTCGCAATTAAATTCGAGCAATGTACCTATACGATTATTGTGAATATAAGAAACTATCAAGCCTTCCTTGGCGTCACGCTCTGCTCTTTTGGCGGATGTGGCTGCGCCTTTTTTACGAAGGACCTCGATAGCACCATCAAAGTCTCCCTTCGACTCTTCGAGAGCTTTTTTGCAATCCATCATCCCAGCACTAGTAGCTTCTCGTAATTTTGAGATTTCTTCCATTGTTATAGTCATATTACCTCCTTGGTTTATTTAAGTTTTACTGAATTGCTTCTACCTCTTTTGGTACAAGAGGCTTGTTTTCATTTATAGTGTTTGCAATTTCTGTTACAAATAGTTGAATTGCCTTGACTGCATCATCATTCCCCGGGATAACGTAATCAATCTCTTCTGGATTTGCGTTTGTGTCGGTTATTGCGATGATAGGTATATGAAGCTTTCTTGCTTCAGTAATAGAATTATTTTCTTTTACTGCGTCGACGACAAAAATCGCATCAGGAAGTTTTTTCATATCCTTAATACCAGTCAAAGTGGCAGCTAGTTTTTCAACCTGTTTTTTAGCTACTGTTAATTGTTTCTTGGTGGCAAAATCGTTATTTGCAATTTTGTCTTCAAGTTTTTTTAGATTTGATACTTGAGATTTAATGGTAGAAAAGTTGGTAAGCATGCCACCAAGCCATCTTTCGGTTATATAGGGCATACCACAAGATTCAGCGCCCTCTCGGACAATGGTTTGTCCTTGTTTCTTTGTACCAACGAATAATATCGTTCCTGAATTGGAAGAAACATTTCGAACAAACTTTTCGGCTTCTAGAAGAAGCTCCTCAGTTTTCGCTAAGTCGAAGATATGTACTCCGCCTCGCTCTGTAAAAATAAATGGCGCCATCTTTGGGTTCCATCTTGATTTCTGATGGCCAAAGTGTACGCCGGCTTCTAGCATTTCTTTCATGCTTGTGTTCATGGGATCCTTTCTGCAGCAAAGCTGCCCTCCAACGCCAAATGTTTATGTTACTTATGCCCATATATTTTGGGAGGATTAATGTAACTAGGCGCTGTGTGAATTTATTATTGCGATAAAATTTTATCAGCCATTTGGGGTTTTGTCAATCGAGATAATCTCTATTAACTCTTGAAAATCAATAATTGATGTGTTAATATTTTAAGGCGTAATTTTCGGAGAAAGAATGAAAACAAACCTACATCCTAAATACAATGAAATAACAGTGACTTGCTCGTGTGGCAACAGCTTTAAAACAAAATCTACTGTCGACGATATCAATGTAGAAATTTGTTCTGCTTGTCATCCATTTTATACGGGCAAACAAAAACTAGTTGACACTGCTGGTAGGGTTGATAAGTTCAGAATGAGACTAGAAGCTGCTACGGCAAAAAAAGCTGCGACTACCCAGAAAAAGGATAGAAAAATTGACGCAGATAAGAATGATAGTGCAGTAAAATTATCAGACATTAAAAAAGAACTCGATAACGAACTAGTAGAAAACAGCGAAAAATAACTACAAATATATAGCGCCATTTATTATTTCGGCGCTATAATTGTATCTAGGTATTAATATGTTGACTAAAGTCGAAAGAACAATCAATAAATTCGCTGAAATTGAATCAGAACTATCAGATCCCGAAATCATTAAGGACCAGGACAGATATTTAGTTCTGAACAAAAAGCGTTCTTCAATGTTACCCCTATATAACCTAAGCGTTAAATACAAAAAAGTACTTTCAGATATAGAAGACTCGGAGCAAATGATTAAACTTGAAAATGACCCAAGTTTTGTTGAGCTAGCTGAAGCCGAATACCAAATACTACATCAAGAAAAAGATAAAATCGAAAAAGAAATAGAAATCGAACTGCTCCCAAAAGATGAAAATGATAATAAAAATGTTATTATCGAAATCCGCGCTGGTGCTGGCGGTGATGAATCTTCATTATTTGCCGGCGAACTGTTCAGGATGTATAGTCGGTGGGCTGAAAAACACAAATATAAAATTGAAATACTTGATTCGCATGAATCTGAGGTGGGCGGGTTTAAAGAAATTATATATTCCGTTAAAGGTTCCGGAGCTTATAAAAACTTAAAATATGAAAGTGGTGTACACAGAGTGCAGAGAGTCCCCGAAACAGAATCAAATGGTCGAATACACACATCTACCGTCACTGTAGCTGTTCTTGCGGAAGCAGAAGAAGTTGATATTGATATTAACCCATCAGAAATACGTATTGACGTATTTCGTTCATCGGGTCCAGGAGGCCAAAGTGTGAACACAACTGATTCTGCCGTTAGAATAACACATCTTCCAACTGGGTTAATTGTATCTTGCCAGGATGAAAAATCTCAGATAAAAAATAAAGACAAAGCGATGCGAGTTCTACGCTCCAGACTATTACAACTGAAGGTTGACGAAGAGACAAAGAAACGTGGAGATCAAAGAAAAGACCAAATAGGTACCGGTGATAGATCAGAAAAAATCAGAACTTATAATTACCCACAAGACCGGGTAACAGATCACAGAATTGCTTTTAGTGTAAATAATCTACCTGATTTTATGGCTGGTAATATAGAAAAAATGTTAAATAAATTAGCTAGCGCAAACCGTGAAAATTCCTTAAAAAATCTTTCTCTATAAGAGACTTTGTACAGTTATGAGTTCTCGCCTAGTTTAATATTTGCCGTTTTGGTAGAATCATCCCTATTATAGGTAACTTTTACCGTATCGCCAGGGTTGTATTTCCCTAATAGGCTAATCAGGGTGTGATTTTCATCAATTTTGTCATCGTTGATTTGGGTAATAATATCACCAGATTTAAGTCCAGCTTTTTCTGCTGGACTATTTGGAGCGACTGCTGGCGAATTGCCACTAGAATATATATATACGCCATAGTTTACTGGGAGCTTATTCTTTGCTGCAAAGTCTGGATTTATTGGTATATATCTTACTCCGAGCATAGGTCTGACTATTTTACCACTAGAAAGATAGCTAGCCAGAGCGCTTTTTACTAGATTTACAGGTATTGCAAAACCGATACTTTGACCCTGCTGGTCAACCGCGGTATTCATGCCTATCACTTGCCCAGATATATTGAGCAGTGGGCCACCTGAATTGCCCGAATTTATCGCTGCATCAGTTTGTATTACATTATCAAGTGATTCTGTTGATGAACCAACAGAATCCGTAGCCTCTATCACTCTACCAACGCCGCTAATAACCCCTAGAGTGACACTGTTTTGATACTGTCCGAGAGCATTACCTATTGCGACGGCCGTTTGTCCCGAAAGCAGCCCGTCAGAAGTCCCTAACTCAACCACAGGGAGTTCTGTGGCTTCAATCTTCAATATTGCGATATCATTTACTGGGTCGGTTGCTTTTACTATTGCCACATAATGCTTACCAGTATTCGTAATAACTGTGAAGTCGGCCTTTGAATCACTAACAACATGTTTATTAGTAACAATTAAACCATCAGCACTAACTATATACCCCGTCCCCGCAACCTCAGATTGACCTATATTCCCAAAAAACCCAGTTGTTTGTGTTACGCCCGTAATACTAACAACCGTTGGTGAAACCTTTTTTACTGTATCAACAACGGCAGAACTCTCTACAACCTTGACCGTAGAAGTAAATATTTTTCCATCTTTACTCTTTTTTGAAATATAGTTGTAATAGACTAAACTGCCGAAGGCACCGCCGATAATACCCAGGATTAAACTAAATATTAAAAATAAAGCTTTGTTATTAAAAGTATGGCCATTCTTTGTTTCTGTTACTTTATTAGAAACTACTTCTTCCATAGCACCTCCTATATGGTCGTAAACCAACTTGCTGTTGACAATAAAACTGTAATAAATAAACTTGCGAGAATCAAGTATTCAGTCAAAATTTTACGATTTAAATTATTTTCTAGTTTATGGGAGATGATTCCCCAAAGGAAATAATATACTATTGTAATTAAGATAGCAGCTAGGGGGGTTCCTCCAAGATTAGATTTCTGCATTATGCCGATGACTGGATAATTAATTACCCAGATAGATGACACCCAGGCGATTTCTGCACAAATCAAAGCACAGGTTATATTATATAACCGATATTTTTTGTCCGATGATCCTTGCTCCCAAGTTAAAAAATAAGTAATAAAATATACAATAAACAACACGCCCGCAACAACCAATAGTCGAGAAAGAAAAGCATATGTGGTAGTTGACAAAATTATTTGGAATCTAAAGAGCAGCGCCGTGGAAAAGAAGATAATTAAAAAAGAAATTACAATAAGCATATTCCGATAGAATATAGCGGCTCTCTCGCCTAAATTCTGCACCTTTTTTAAAGCTATAAATAAATAGAAATTAACAGGTAGTGCCAAAACAGTGATTACTCCCCGTACTAAAGGATTGCTGATATAGGCGATAAATGCCAATGCTGATAAATTAAAAAGTAGAAGCATTAACACAAACTTTATTCCACGGCTTATAGACTCCTTATCTAGTTTAATGGAAAATAAATAGCTACTAATTATAATTATCATCACAAAAACAACTGAAAAAGTATATATCAAATTGATTGGAGAAAATTGATTAAATATATATACGACACTTAGAGTGGATGTAGCAATTAGACCTTTTTTCGTGAGAGGGTTCATCGGATGCTCCTTAAAATTACTGTGGCTTATAGTCTTGGCCAATAATAACTACTATATCCGCTCCTGAAAGCGAATCCCCTGAACCAGCCGTGCTTTTTACGTTAAATTGTTTTTCCAATTCAGCCAAGGTAGATTTTTTGCCACCATTACTATAATCGATTATCTTTGTTTGTTGATATTGAGAAGAATCAGCCGTGCTGATATCTATTACATTATAATTTGCCTTTTTAAGAACGTCTGCAGCTTTACTCGCCAGGCCCGGGGTTGTTGTACCATTTTGTACAGATATTTCAGCATTTTCAGTTTGTTTTGAATTATTAGAAAAAATATTTAACGCCACTCGCTGCAAATCCGTGTAATCAAATTCTCCCAGTCTTGGTAATAAAATATAACCTGCCGAGGTACTTGAATCATCTATTAATAATCCTTCTTTTGAATTGTCGAATACTTTGTTTTTAATCTTACTCGTATCTACGTTTTTAAAAATATCAATTGCCCGAGGAAGCTCATCGATTGAGAAATCTGTTTTTAGATGTGATCCAAGCGCAGTGGCGATTTCAGATATTTTTGCAGGATTCAAAAAGGTTTCTGCAGACATTACTTTGTCTTTAATGGCAACCAATATTTGTTGCTGTCGTCTAGCTCTGTCGAAATCTGTAGTTGTTTCTCTAGATCTTGCATACCGCAAGGCCATTGCGCCAGCCATATGCTGTTGGCCCTTCTTGATATATAAATCAGCGCCTTTTAAGCCATCATCATTGGGGTAAAAGGGATCATATAAATCCTCTGTAACATTAATCTCGACTCCTCCAATAGCATCTACAATGTCTTTAAGACCGGTAAAGTCTACTCTTGCATAGTAGTTTATTGGAATATCCAAGACCTCACTAACCACATTCTTTGATATCGCTGGACCACCACCTGTCAATTTTTCAATTTCTCCACACGCGTGAGCATAATTTATTTTCGCAGAACCACATTCTTCTCCGATATTTACATAAAGATCCCTCGGAATAGATATCATGGCCACTTGTTTTGTTTTAACATCATAGCTAACTACCATTATCGTATCTGACAGGTACTGGCCCGCGTGACCATCATCACCAACACCGAGTAGAAGAATGTTAATTCTACCAGTATTCTCCCCTTTTAGCTGCTTGTTATCGAAAATGTTCAATAAATTTGGTGCGCCTCCACTTGAAAAAACATTAGATAAAGAGCCGTATATTACCCAACCAAAATAACCCAAACAGCCAAATATAACAGCAATAACCCCAAGTACTATGTAGAGCCTTAGGTGCTTAATTTTATTCTTCTTTTGAAATTTTATTGGTGTTTTCAACCTGTCGTTGTTTTTTCCGTTATTGCCGACTTCACTATTTCCCACTGCCACGCTTTTTTCTATTTGATCTATTGTAACTTTCTTTTTCATGATTCCTTTTATTATTTTTCTGCATAACATTATTCTTTAACCATTATACCTATAAACAACTGGACAGCCAATAGTTTTTCATTGATAATATATAAATAATGCAATATAACAAAATGGATGAAATAAAAGAAGGCGCTTACATAGGATGGGAAATTTTTAAAACTATTGCCATTATTGGTTTGCTAGTTATATTTTTCAGATTCTTTATTATTCAACCTTTTTCAGTTTCGGGAAATAGTATGAACCCAGATTTTCAAAATGGTGAATACCTTTTTGTCGACGAAGCAAGTTACTATTTTAGATCCCCAGAACGTGGAGAAGTGATTGTTTTTAAACATCCAGATCCTCAGCCTTCAAGCAATTGCACAGCTTTTGTTGAAAACAACAAATTTATTACCAAATTTGTTCAGGGTCCTTGTCTAAGTTTTATTAAACGAGTAATCGGTATTCCCGGAGATACAGTTATTGTAAAAAATGGCAAAGTAACTGTTAAAAACACTGAAAATCCAGAAGGGCTTAAACTAAATGAGTCCTATATCGAAACTGGCGTCGAAACCTTAGGCGATCAATCGATTACTCTTCAGAAAAATGAATATTATGTTTTGGGAGATAATCGTCTTCCGGGTATGAGCTATGATTCTAGAGGTTGGGGAGTTCTACGGAAGGAATTTATTATTGGCAGAGCATGGCTAAGACTTCTACCATCAGAGTCTATCGGCTTTATACCAAAAGCTAAATACTAAAAAGCTTTGCCTTATAAAACAATTGAGTAGTTAAAATTTGAACTAAAATATCTAATTTGAAATTTTCTTTAGTATTCTTTCAAGGTCTTCGTTATTATAATATTGAATAATGATATTTCCCTTAATACCTTTGTTTTTAATGCTTACTTTAGTGCTCAATGCTTCTGAAAGGGTATTCTCAATAGCTTGCAACTCTATGTCTTTTTCTGTCGTAACTTTTGAAGCACTTTTTTTAGTTCGCATTTCTGTCTGACGAACATTAAGGCCCTCATTGATAATCTGGTAAAAAAATGCGATTTGAGCCTCTCTATCGTCAATCGCCATGATTCCCCTAGCATGTCCTTCAGTAATTTTTCCATCCATTAGACCTTGCTTAATAACGGCAGGCAACGTTAGTAACCGCACTGCATTTGCTACTGTTGATCGCGCCTTCCCGACTTTTCGGGACACATCTTCCTGAGAAAGACTAAATTCATCCATAAGCCTTTTATAAGAAAGAGCTGCTTCTATGGGACTAAGATTTTCTCTTTGAACGTTTTCGATTATAGCTAGCTCAAATTTCTTTTGCTCATCTAAACTTCTAATAATCACTGGTACTGTTTTTATATTTGCAAGCTTTGCGGCCCTTAGTCTTCTCTCCCCAGCAATTAATTGGTAACGACCGTTTATCGATTTAGTGACTAAGAGTGGTTGGATTATACCATATTCCCGTATCGAAGATGCAAGCTCGGCGAGAGGAGTTTCGTCAAAGCTAGTTCTGGGTTGTAGAGGGTTAGGATCAATAAATTCAACACCCACCTCAGAGTCAACTGTTGACCTACTTTCGTCTATAACTGGAATAAGCGAATCTAGTCCTCGACCTAAGCCAAAATGACTTTTACTAAAAGAATTATTTACTGGTTGCATTTAAAGTGTACCTCCTTAGCTAGCTGCTTATATGCAACTGCTCCCTTTCCAAATTTATCATAATTCATAATGGTTTTGCCGTATGACGGAGCTTCTGCCAATCGTATATTTCTAGGTATAATTGTATCAAATACTTTATTTGGGAAATGTTTTTTTACCTCAGATTCAACTTGCCTTGATAATAAAGTGTTCTTATTATACATCGTGAGTAGTACTCCAAGTAGTATTAAACTTGGGTTTAGGCTTATTCTGACTCTTTGAACAGTATGAAGTAATTGGCTTAAGCCCTCTAGGGCATAAAACTCTGTCTGTACCGGTATCAAGATGCTGTCTGCACTTACTAACCCATTTACAGTTAATATACCCAGGGAAGGCGGTGAATCAATAATCACGTAGTCGTATTCGTCTTTAACTTTATCGATTGCCTGCTTCAAACGATGTTCTCTGGCGATTTGACTAGCAAGCTCCACTTCTGCAGCCGCTAAAACGACACTCGCAGGCGCAAGGTCGAGTCCTTTTACATCTGTCTTAATCCTTATATCCCGAATCAATGTCTCGCGAACCAAGACATCATATAGACTCAGTTTGACACTATTTTTATCAATACCAAGACCGCTTGTTGAATTACCTTGTGGATCTAGGTCGATTAACAAAACTCTTTGACCTGACTTAGCAAGATACCCAGCAAGATTAACGGTTGTGGTTGTTTTCCCAACCCCACCCTTTTGATTAGTTATTACGATTACTTTTGCCACAAGATAATTTTAACAAAATATTAGCAATCTATCTAGGGTTCTTTTAGATTAAATCTATTTAATAATAAAAGAGCTATAAAAAATATACAGCGCTCCATTAACATGTAAGTTTAGGGCGGTAGCTATAACACAAGCAACGCCTACCGTCATAATAATCATCAGATAAATGAGAAAGAATGTAATTGTCCACTTCATAACTGTATCAATTGTCAAACCCTTTGCGTATTGGAAAAACTTTTTTTCAAAATTATCGAAACGCTCTCGATGCTCTTTGGTATATTTTTCTCCGCGCACGCCTTGTTCATATATTTTATTCCACGCTTCTGCACCTGCCCAAATGCCGAATAATATACCGAGCAAAAAGATGCCTGCGACTAAAAATGTAGCAAACCAAGAAGGCTCTATGCTTGATTGATATACCAATGAAGCTAATTGAAATACCCCAATAAGCAAAACACTCATTAAGAGCCCTGCAAAAACCCACAAGCAATAATATAATACTTTTTTATCACGTTTAGTCATTTCCCCTCCTATTTCAATAATAATTATCATATTAATCTTCAAAAAATGCAAGCAATATATTACAAATCAATAATGATTATATATTTAAAAAAATTTAATCAGATAAATCGACTTTTATATTATTATTGTTATTAACTAAAAAAGAAGCTATTAAGCTTCTTTTTTATGGTGATTCTATTTTATTAATTGTGATTTTGGTTAAACTCTGGCGATGACCATTCTTGACACGATAGTTTTTGCGTTTTTTGTATTTAAATACGATCTTTTTTGCATCACGGTATTGTTCATCAACAGTAGCGAGTACTTTTGAATCGCTTAAAATTGGTTGGCCAATAGATACTTTATCTCCGTCAATAACGAGTAAAACATCCTTGATTTCAAACTTTTCACCAGCTTCAATGTCGAGTTTTTCTACCGAAAGGTACTCTCCCTCATAAACCAAGTATTGTTTACCGCCGGTGCGAATCACCGCATATTTATTTATTTTCTTTTCAGCCATTTTCATTTCCTGCAAATTACAACGTGTTATATATTAACATTTATTGTATCTACTTTCAACACTTTCTTAAAAATCAATTTTCTTATAACGAATATGTATACTTTCTAAAATTCCCAGCATGCATAGTGTTACAATTACGCTAGTACCACCTGAAGATAAAAGAGGTAATGGAATTCCAGTTACGGGCATTATCCCTAGATTCATTCCGATGTTGATAAATATGTGAAAAAATAAAACAGAGAATATTCCGGTAGCGACAAACATCCCAAAATAATCTCTTGCTAGCTGTGCTATTCTTAGTGCTCTGTATAGAATTACTCCAAAAAGCAGTATAACGGAAAAAGCACCGACAAAGCCCATCTCTTCAGCAAGCGCAGCAAAAACAAAATCAGTATGCTTAAAAGGAACAAAGTTGAGTTGGCTTTGTGGTCCTCTCCCGAGACCCCTGCCCCAAAATTGACCCGAACCAATAGCGATAATAGCCTGATTAACATTCCAACCGCTACCCATTTTATCTGCAGTGGGATCTAAAAAAGTTAGAATACGTTGTTTTTGATATTCTTGTAAAACACTATATATTGGATATAAGCTAAACAAACCAACAAAACCCATTGTGGCAATATAGACTTTACGGATATTGCTGACTAGTAGCATAGACAACCAAATGATGCCGAAAGTTATTGCAGTGCCTAAGTCTGGCTGCCAAGCAACAAGCCCAATAGGCACGCCGATATATACAAGTGATAGCAAAATAGTTTTGGGGCGGTTCATTTGCTCAACATTCTCAGCAAAAAATTTCGCCATAACAATAATCATAAATATCTTTGCTAATTCAGATGGTTGAAACTGAAACCCACCAATACTAATCCAGCGAGTCGCACCTAGTGCCTTTTGACCTAAAAATTTTGTAGCCAGGAGCATAACTACCGAAAGTAAATATAATATTCCTGAATAATTTGTGTAAACACGATAATCTATTCTTGCGATAATAACCAGCCCAATTAAACCTATCGTAGCAAACAAAAGTTGCTGTAAAGCTTCTGAGCCACCAGCCAAAGTGAATGTTGTGCTATATATAATAGCAAGCCCAAAAATAAGAAGCAACAAAGCTGAACCCAACAATATCCAATCAAAATTTTTGTAAAATCTAGAGAACCTATTCACAGCTATCTTTTTAATCCTATGCTATACTCATGGCCGTCAATAATAATATTTTCATTATAGTCTGTTTCTGGTAAATTACCGAATACTACTTGGGTTGCCAGTGTTTCTTTTTTTAAATATTCAAGCCATTTTACGGATATCTCTCTTTGGAAATTTTTGTCGTCAGATTTGATATACACTTGTATCCTATCGCTTACACTGTAATTTGCTTTTTTCCGTGCATCTTGAATTTTGCGTATAAATTCTCTGACCGTACCCTCAATTTTTAACTCCTTTGTTAGTGTTGTATCAAGAATTATTAACACTTCACCTTCATTGGAAGAAATTTTATTAGAATCTTTTGATATTAACCTTGTTATTATTTCTTCGCCAGTGAAACTTTCGCCAAGAACATTGTAATCCCCCGAGTCTACACTATAATCACCTTTTTTTAGAGCTTCCGATATTTCTTTTACTCTATTTCCCAATCTAGGCCCGACTAGTTTAAAATTGATATTAACACTTAATTCAACGTCGCTGGAATTATCTAGATTTTTCCCTAAAACATTCACTCTTTTTACATTTAATTCTTCTTTTATTGAGTCTACTATTGTTTCAGAAAAATAATCTTTATTAACGCCATACACATCTATTTGTCCAAGGGCTTGCCTAACGTTAATTTTTTCTTGCGCCCTAAGTTTCAATCCCAATTCCACAACCTTTCTTGCAAGGTGTATCTCGTTGTTTATTTTTAAATCAATTTGAGATTTTACCGCTACTGGCCACTCGGATAAGTGAATCGAGGTTGGTGGTGTGCTATCTCCTCCTTTTGATAAATTCTGGTATATCGCCTCAGTTGTAAAAGGCATAAATGGTGCCAGCAACTTTATATATGTGGTAAGGACGTAATAAAGTGTCTCATAAGCCGCTGCCTTGTCGGTATCGTTTTCGCTTTTCCAAAATCTTCTTCGGTTACGACGAATATACCAATTAGACAAATTATCAATAAACTCAGCAAGTAGTCTTGAAACCTTAGATAAATCATAATCATTAAAAGCATCCGTCACATTATCTATCAATTGATTTGTTTCAGATATAATCCAATAGTCCATTTTATTATCTCTTTGCAGTTCACCGCTAGGTTTAAAATTATCAATATTCGCATATGTGACAAAAAAACCGTAAGAGTTCCAAAGGGTTAAAATGATTTTCTTTACCACTTCTTCTACACCTTTTTCTGAAAAACGAAAATCTTCAGCTTTAACTGCTGGTGACGCCATAAGATAAAATCTAATTGCATCAGCACCGTATTTATTAATTAATTCCATTGGATCTGGGTAATTACTTAGCTTTTTAGACATTTTTTGCCCATTTTCAGCCAGTATAATGCCATTAACAATTACGCTTTTATACGAGGACTTGCCGAATATAGCAGTAGATAAAACTAATAATGAATAAAACCAGCCTCTTGTTTGATCTACCCCCTCGGCAATAAAGTCGGCGGGATAGTCAAGAGCAAATTTATCTTTATTTTCAAAAGGATAGTGAATAGAACCATACGGCATACTTCCCGATTCAAACCAACAATCAAACACTTCGCCAGATAATTCCATATCGTGTCCACAGCTACATTTATAAACTATATTTTGAATTTTATGTAAGTGAATATCAGTAATAACCTTCCCTGTCTTTGATTCAAGGTCCTTAATAGAGCCAATAACCTCAACTTTCGCACATTCATGACATTTCCAAACAGGTAAAGGTGTTCCCCAAAAACGGTTTCTCGAAATACTCCAATCAGGTGCATTCTCAATAAGTTTATTAAACCTATTATGCCCCATGCTATCAGGAAGCCAATAAATATCCTTATTATTCTTAATCATCTCAGGTTTAATCTTCTCGACTGCCACAAACCAACTAGACACACCCTTGTAAATAAGAGGGGTGTCACATCTCCAACAATGAGGATATGAATGTGTTATTGTTTCTGTTTTAAAAATTTTATTACCAAGTTCTGTGATAATTCGTTGATTTGTCTCAAGGGCTATTACGCTCGAACCTGAATAATCCGTAACATCAATTGTAAATCTCCCGAGATCATCTACGGGCATAAAAAAATCTATCCCATGTGCCTTCGCTACTTTATAATCTTCTTCTCCAAAAGCTGGGGCGGTATGTACAATGCCTGTTCCATCTGAAATATTTACATGTGTACCATCAATAATCTCAAAAGCTTTTTTGGGATTTTTGTAATAATTAAAAAGCTGCTTGTATTTTTTCCCAACCAGTTCTTTTCCCAAAATTCTCGAAACAATCTCATAATCACCAAATTCGTTTTTGTATGATTCAATACGATCAGTGGCGATAATAAATCTAGAATTATTTGAACTAACAATAGAGTATTCAATCTCGGGTCCAACAGAAAGAGCCAGATTACCTGGCAAGGTCCATGGAGTAGTAGTCCATGCTAATAAATACGTATTTGGCTCTTCTGAAATTTCGAATTTAACAGTAATTGCCTTATCTCTTTTGTCTTTGTAGCCTTGACCTACCTCGAAATTGGACAAAGGAGTGGAGCATCTAGGGCAGTACGGCATTACCTTATGACCCTCATATGCAAGATCTTTATCATATAATTGCTTAAATACCCACCAAACAGATTCCATGTACTCCGGGTTCATTGTCAGATAGGCCGCTTCCATATCTACCCATCTACCAGTTCGAGCCACTATCTTCTTCCAATCATTTGCATAAGCAAGGACCTTGCTTCTACAGAGCTCATTAAACTTATCAATTCCATATTCTTCTATTTGAATTTTACTTTTGATATCAAGCTCTTGTTCTACTATATTTTCGATAGGCAAGCCATGAGTATCCCAACCCCATATTCGTTCAACTCTATATCCCTGCATAGTTTTAAAGCGAGGGATAACATCCTTTATGGTGCCTGCCAACAAATGCCCGTAATGAGGGGTTCCGGTAGCAAAAGGGGGTCCGTCATAAAATGAAAAAACTTTTTCTTTACTCTTAGTGTCTACTGATTTTTCAAATATCTTATTGTCCTCCCAATACTTGAGCATTGCAGCTTCTAGCGCGGGGAAATTCTGTTTTGGATCTACCTTATTGAGACTCATACTTACTCCTTTTCCTTATCATGACTTCGTAAATCTATCATAATCATAACCTGATCCCCTTTTCTTAGTTCTGAAAGTGCTTCAGGAATACTTGGAGAAATCGATTCTGTAGAGAAACGATGCTCTACCATAGCCAGGACTTTTTCACTACCTACTTGCATTTGAATAAACTTTACCTCATATCCTCTTTCTCTTATCTTAGATACTTCCTGGAGAAACTCGTCAAAGATTACGCTTCCGTTCCCCATTCCTTCAAAAGCTGACCTAACCTCAATGTACGACAAGTGTAAAATACAGGTAGCGGGATTATAGTTTGCCTTATACTTTCCTACCCGCTCACGATAAACATTCTTAATATCTTCACTCCCATCGAAATTTGGATGTAAGGATCTGCGAAAATCGTTATCCAAGAATTCAGCCTTGCTAACGTCTATGTAGCCGCTTTCAATAGCTTCACCAAAATTATCTCGAACGTCCTCTGGACACATAGAATTTATGAGAACATCTTCAGTACTTTCAGCGTCAATTGGTACGTGTCTTTCTATTATAACTACTCCTAAATAACAAATACCACACCTGCTCAGGAGCCCTCTCGGACGGTACCATCCTGATTTCAGCGTGTGGAATACTTACTTTTCTGCTATTACGGGCTTACCCGTCGGGTTCTAATTGCTATATGCTTTCTTCCCGAAACTCACGGTTGATAGCCGCGTGGAACGTCTTTAGTGAATTATAACTTGATTATTAACTTTTTTCAACCGCTTCTGGTGGCAAAATATCTGCACCGATAATTACTTTTTGTCCAGTAACAATACCACCTTCAAGTATTTTTCTGGCCACAGAATTCTCAATCATATCCTGAAAAACTCTTCTAATTTCTCTGGCACCAAACTCTGGTTTATAGCCAGCTTCGGCGACTGCCGTTAGAAGATCTTGATCAAAGTCTATGTCAAAGCCTTGTTCAAGAAGCTTCTTATGTAATTTATCAAAAAATATTTTTGCTATTTGAACAACTTCTTCCTGATTAAGAGATCTAAAAAGAATAATATCATCGAACCTATTTAAGAACTCAGGTTTAAATAAATTATTATTTTGCAAGAATTCTAGTACTTGTTCTTTTTCTTTAGAAATATCTTTACCTTCTGCACAGATAGTTCTAATTAGATTAGCCCCAGCATTTGAAGTTGCAATAATAATATTGTTTTTAAACAATATTTTTTCACCCATTCCATCTGTGATATAACCCTCGTCAAGAAGTTGCAAAAATAAATTAAGAATATCTGGATGCGCTTTTTCTATTTCATCTAATAAAACAACGGAGAAGGGCATCTGCCTTGCTTTCTTAACAAATTCACCGCCGTCGAGTTCTTGCTGACCTACAATTTTTTTACCAATAAAACGATCTAGTCCGGAAGTATCTTGGAATTGATTCATGTCCATTCTTACCATTTTGTTTTCATCTCCAAAATATGTCGCTGCCAAAGCTTTTGATAGTTCAGTCTTACCTACACCTGTCGGCCCTACGAATAAGAAACTTCCCATTGGTCTCTTACTATCACCGACATTTGTTCTAGCCCTTCTTAGCGAATTCGAAACAGCCACTACAGCTTCTTCTTGACCGATTACTCTCTGATGAATTGTCTTTTCAAGGTTTAAAAGCTTAACCTTCTCAACCTCATCGGCCTCTCTAATAGGTATATTAAAAATTTCTTCAGCTATTTCGTCGACAAATTTCTTTGTAACAAATTTGATACCCTTATTCTTTGCGGCGTTAGAAATACTGTTCAATAAATCTATTGCTCTTCCTGGAAAATCCTTAGGAACCGATTGGCTTTCTGAAATCTGATAAATTTCCTTTAAGGAATCATAGGTGATTGATTGTCCCTTGACTGCAGCCAAATATATACTTATATCTTCCATAGATTGAATTGTTTCATTTTTATTTGTTGGTTCTACTTGTATCACAGAAAGCTTCGAAGCGATCCCACCTTTGGGCTGTATATATGTAGAATAGCTTGCCTGGTCTGTGGCTGCAATTAATTTAAAATCTGATCTTTCAAGATATTTATTCAATACGTCAGAAGCATCGATTGAAGAGATTGTTTCATTACCCTTTAAAAATACTTCAAAATTATCAATAAATAAAATAATATTCCCCGCTCTTACAGTATCGTTAAACGATGCTGTTAAATTCTCTAACAATTCTTGAGGAGATGCGCTTGAAGACATCATAACCTGAGCATCAAGTGCCACTATTCTTTTATACATTAAAGCTGGCATCACTTTACCCCAATATATATTTGCTGCCAGCTCCTTTACTATTGTACGTTTTCCGACACCTGCCCTACCAAGCAATATACAACTATTACTACTATCTCCTGTTAAAACATTTTGTAATTGCTCTAGTAAATGTTCTCTAGATTTTATACTGATACCATTAAAACTATTTGGCACTGTATAATCGACACCGAACCTGTCAAGAGTAAGAGTATATCCAGAAGACCAGTTTTGAGCAAAGCCACCGTTAGAAACTAATAATTTTTCAGAAATAGTTTTAGGCCTAGAAAATTTTGAAAATAGATTTTTGCTCCAAGAAATAATATTGACCAAGTCTTCTTCATTAAGATCTATGGACATTAAAAATTCTTGTATTGCAGGATTCTGTTTCAATAAAACATAAAATAAGTCAGCCTTTGTAATGTAATTTACTGCAGGTTCTTTGAGGGCCTGTTCGAGCATTAAACTAAAAATATTCAAACCATCAACGGCTCCAAAATTAATTAATTTATTTATCGTTATCTTGTCTCCTGCTACTCCCATCTTACTAAGAATAAACATAATTTCGTTTGATTTGGAGAACAATTTAGCCAAACCAGTAAAATTATTTTTTAAAAGATATTCATCCATAATATAAATCGTATCAAAATCGCAAAGAGTATAAATCTCATCAATACTTGTAACGCTCTCGGGTAATTTAATTTTATCTTCATTCTCGACAAAATAATGTCGTACGAATGTTAAAAAGTAATATATAGAAAGACCAAAAAATATAGATATATTCAATACGTAATTAGGTATAATCTTCGCTACTTGTCCAAGAGCTGTAAATTGAAATAATTTTATAAATATAGCAAGTCCGCCCAAAACAATTAGTAATCTTAAAATTTTGTCCAAAAGACGATACTTCTTGAACTTAAAATAAAAAGCAGCAGATAGGGCTGTTTCTCTAATTTTGTGATCTGCCTGAACCATCATACTATTTCCCAAAAAATATTGATAAAAGCCAAAACAACTAAGGCTGGTAGAAAAGCCCATGCAATAATTAAAAATATTGAGAAAATAATGTAAGAAATTAAACTCAAAATATAGGCTAGTATTAAAAGAGTTCTAACCACGAAACCGACACCTCTAGAAATTAAGTTATCGAAAAACCAATCCCTAAAGGCATATATTCCTTTGCCTCGACTCATTGCCATTCTTTTCCATGGGGAAAACAAAGTTTTTATAATAACAATGATCGAAAAATTATTATTTAAATTTGAAAATAATGCTTTTAGAAAATATAATAAATCACTGGGGGCTTTTGAATACCACCAGAAAAATGAATATGGGAAAAAATATAATACTTCCATAACTTATATATATAATAATAAATAAATGAGTAATATGCCAACAGAAAATTTTGTAACGATCGAAAAAATTATCCCAGAAGGAAGATCTTTGGGTCACATTGAAGGTAAATCAGTATTGATTTGGGGTGGACTACCTGAAGAAAAAGTAATTGTGGATGTATATAAAAACAAAAAAAGTTTTTCAGAAGCACGTCTAATTAGGGTTGTCGAACCATCTCCGATTAGAATAAAAGAACGCGAAAATCATTACCTGATATGCTCTCCATGGCAAGTGCTTCCATATAATTCTCAAGTTGCTATAAAAAAATCGCTACTAAAACAAGCCTTCTTAGATATTTGTGATTATAATATTACTGATATAAATTTTTGTGAATCGACCACAGAATATGGTTATCGAACAAAACTTGAATTTAGTTTTACGGTCGACAAAACCGGAAAAATAGCTCTTGCCTTCCACAAAAGAGGCGTAAATAATGAATATGAAATTATAAAGGGCTGCTTACTCGGGTCTGATAAAATGAACCTTGCTGCCAGAAAAATAACCGCTGAATTAAACAAGGATTCCAATATCAATTACAAGGGGTTAAAGAGTCTGGTTATACGAGAGAGCAAAACCAATAATCAAATTATCGCCATATTGTATTATAAATTTAAGGAATTTAAATTTAATATCAGGCTGTCTGATCTCGGTGGTATTGTTGACGGTCTATATATAGCTTATTCAAGCATTAAATCCCCCATTTCAGTTATTACAGAACTTATATATTCTGAAGGGATAAATTATCTCGAAGAAGATATCTTAAACTTAAAGATCAGATACCCTTTCGACGGCTTTTTCCAAAACAATATACCTTTATTCGAAAAAACATTAACGGAAATTATAGCGAGTACACCAAAATGCAACAGGATAGTTGAGCTATATAGCGGCGTTGGTTCTATAGGATTAGCTCTTTGCGACAAAGCAAAAGAAGTGATGGGGCTAGAGATTGTCGACTCGGCAGTCGAATATTCTGAGATAAACAAGAATGTAAACAAAATTAACAACTACAAAGCCATAGCGCTTGCAGACTATAAAATTACTTTAAATATACTAGAAGAAGTTGATGTTTTAGTTTTAGACCCACCAAGGTCAGGACTACACCCTAAAACAACTAAGCTAATAATCGACACTAAACCTAAAAAGATAATATACCTGTCCTGTAACCCTAGCACTCAGGCGAGGGATTATAAAATCTTAAGTCAGGAATACAAGATAGAAAAAATCACTGGGTACGATTACTATCCTAACACATTCCATATGGAATCTTTGTTGGTTCTGGTCCCGATAGAGAAATAGCCTCAATTATTGTATTTATCAAGCCTGACAATTTTGTTCGAGTTTCTTTGACCACTTATAATCTTTACCTCTGTAACTCTTAATGAAAATTTTTCAGCCAGCAACCTAATTATTTCAGTATTTGCCGAACCTTTATGAGGTAAAGACTTTACTTTAACAAGGTAGTAACCGCCATTCTCAACATATTCTATATTCGAATCATTTTTACCCGTTTTGACCTTAATAGCTATGTTCATTTATAGAAAATATTCTGCAATAATAATCAAAGCTTGCAGGACCAAATATACTATAATTGGTGAAAGATCCATCACGCCACCCATAGGTGGTATAACTTTTCTAACTGGGGCCAAAACAGGTTCCGTGGCATTGAAAACGAATAATCTAAAACGCAAAAGCTTAAGTGGCACAAAACTTAATAATATTCTTGTGAATAACAGTAATATAAATATATTACTAAAAATATTTAAAAAATTTAAAATAAATTCTTTAACCATCCTAGACCCTCGAACTAACCTCTGAATAAGATGGGGTCGAATCCTGCCATCCCTCAATATAAGAACCATCTTCTCTTACAATCACTAGGGCTGGAGGGTTATAAATATCATATAATTGTGCAACCGAGTTTGTATCTGCATCCTCCCATTCTAGATACTCTACCTGTTTACTCTCTGCCTCCAGCTGCTTTCCAATTTCTAAGAAGCTTCTGCATTCTGGACCGTCATCATTAATAAATATCAGTGCTTTCATAATTACTCCTTGCTATTCAACTGTTACGCTTTTTGCTAAATTTCTTGGTTTATCGACATCCAAATTTTTTGCCACTGCTACATAATACGCAAAAAGCTGTAGCTGTGCCACGGCGACTAACGGTGTGAGCATTTCCAATGTCTTTGGAATATAAATTACGTCATCGGCAACCCTTGTTGCTTCTTTTGCACCTACCGTGGTTAGCACGATAACTTTTCCTGATCGCGCCCTGATTTCCTCAACGTTTGAAATTCCTTTTTCATACACACTATCCTCTGGAATAAGTGCAAAGGTAGGGAAGTTCTTGTCTATAAGAGCAATCGGTCCATGTTTCATCTCCCCACTAGCGTAACCCTCAGCGTGTATATAAGAAATTTCTTTTAGCTTCAACGCACCTTCTTCTGCTAAAGGGAAACAATATTTTCTACCTAAATACATAAAATGTTCGAAGTCTTTATATTTATTAGCAAGCTTCTCTATTACAGCAGTATCCTTTAAAATCTTTGATACATGATCTGGTACCTTCAAAAGCTCCTTCAGTATATCTCGACCTGTCGCCGCACTCATTTGTCGCTGACGACCAAGCATAACAGCAATAAGTATCAATACTGTTATTTGTGAGGTAAATGCTTTTGTTGAAGCGACGGCAATCTCTGGTCCAGCATGATTATAGACCCCCGCATCTGTTTCTCTGGCAATCGTAGAGCCGACAGCGTTAACGATACCCAGAGTGAGAGCACCTTTTTTCTTTGCTTCCCGAATCGCAGCAAGTGTATCGACGGTTTCACCAGACTGGCTAATTGCAAGTACAATAGTATTTTCATTAACAATTGGACTACGGTATCGAAATTCAGAAGCATATTCTACTTCAACGGGAATCCCGGTATATTCTTCAATAATATACTCACCCACTAGCCCTGCGTAGCGGGCAGTGCCACAGGCAACAATAATTATGCGCTCTATTTTCCTTAATCTATCTCTAACTATTTCTAGTCCACCGAGCTTCACATCACCTTGATCTAATAATATACGGCCCCTAGTGGAGTTTTTAATTACATCTGGCTGTTCCATGATCTCTTTGAGCATATAATGAGAATAACCACCCTTTTCTGACTCTTCTAGCGTCCATTCTACTTCATTTATCGCGGACTTTACGTCATTTTTATCAAAATCATATATCCTGTAGTCATTTTTATGAATATCAACCACCTCACCATCATTCAGATATATCACTTTATTGGTGTGGCCAAGAAAGGCAGATACGTCTGAAGCGACAAAAAACTCGTTATGTCCTACCCCAAAAATAAGTGGGCTTCCCATTCTCGCCGCTACTAGCCTGTTCGGTTCATCTGCGTGAACCACGGCTATTCCATAAGCGCCTCGTACTTGCTTGAGAGCCTGCTGAACCGCTTCGAGCAAGTCGCCCGCGTATAACTTACCAATAAGGTGCGCCAACACTTCGGTGTCTGTGTCAGAGTGAAAAATATTTCCTTCTGCTAGCAAAGCTGTCTTGATCTCCTGATAGTTTTCTATTATGCCGTTATGGACCAAAGCCAATTTGCCATCATTAGATAGGTGGGGATGTGCATTCCTTTCGGTTGGTACGCCATGTGTGGCCCATCTAGTGTGGCTAATACCAACTTTTGCATTTCCGCAAATAGTTACCTTCTTTTCAAGCTCAACTATCCTACCGACTGCGCGAGTGACTTTGATTTTTCCTCCCTCGACGATAGCAATACCCGAGGAATCATAACCCCGATATTCAAGCCGCTTCAAACCCTCTAGTAAAACATTATTTACATTTTTATCGCCTAAATAACCAACAATTCCACACATAATATAATCTCCTATATATATCTGTAACTAATAATATTTATCAAAAACCGTCCTTCGAATAATTTTCAGTGTATTTATTCAATACTCGCTTGATTCTATTCTTCATTCTCCGTATCATCTATTGTTTTCTTTATCTCTGATACTAATGTTTCCGCCTGTTCTCGTATTTCTTGAACTGCAGATTTCTTACTTTTAGAAGCTGGGTTCAGTGGGATTATTATCCAGGCCAGTATATATAAGATCATACCAATTCCAGTAAAAATAAATATTGCAATAAACAATCTCAAAATCGAAGCGTTTAAACTAAAATACTCTGCGATACCACCAGCCACGCCCCCCAATATTCTATTACCACTTGAACGATATAGTTTCTTTGCGACCAAGGCTTACTCCATATAAACTATGATAATTATAAAATATTTATACTAAGTAGACAAATTATTATAGAGTACAACGTTTTTTACATGTTTTTTCATAATTTGACATATTTGTTCCATTTCTGACAATGAAAAAGACAATTCGTTTCTAAGATTTTGATTATAGGTTATGTCTGGCCTGAAGCCTTGAACTACATATTTATTTGCACCCTTGATTAGTTTACCAATATCTTCGAAGTCATTGAGACTATGATAGTATGGCAAAACAGTGGTTCGAAATTCGTATTCAGTTTTAGAACCCAATAATAAATCTATACTCTCTTGTATAAATTTATTATTCAAATAACCAGAGATATTACTATAATTCTTTAACGGTCCCTTAATATCCATCGCAATATAATCAACCAATCCTTGCGACAAAAGTGTGTCTAATATTTTAGGATTAGAGCCGTTTGTATCTATTTTTACTAATAGTCCCATGTCTTTTATCTTTCGAATAAAACTTACAATATCTCTCTGAATTAATGGCTCGCCCCCGGTTATAACCACTCCATCTAATATATCTTTCCTCTTTTCTAAGTGCTTAAATATTTCTTCTTCCGATATTAATCCTGGCTTTATTGGAATTAAATCTGGATTATGACAAAAGCCACAACGAAAGTTGCAGCCTTGTGTAAAAACAACAGCTGCAACTTTGCCTGGATAGTCTATCAAACTAGATTTAATTAACCCCGATAAATGCATTATATGACGCAATTACTCGATTTAAATTCGATGCGGTCATCATATTCTGCCCGTTTACCTTCATTCCATTGAGAAACTGGACGTATGTATCCAACCACCCTAGAATAAACCTCACATTTAGTTCTATTTTGTTCTGACCCAGTTGTTACTTCCTCTGACATATCCCCTCCTTCTTTATTTATTTACTAAACTTAATTGTTCTTTATACCCTATTTCACTATCACATGTTGGACAATAAAAGTGTTCGCCCTTGATATATCCGTGCTTAGGACAAACAGAAAATGTCGGTGATAAGGTAAAATATGGTAATTTGTAATTTTCGGCTACCTTACGAACTAAGGCTTTTACAGCAATAATATTGTCCAATCGTTCACCCATAAATATATGAAGAACAGTACCACCGGTATATTTGGTCTGTAGTCCATCTTGTAAATCAAGTGCTTCAAATACATCTTCTGTAAAATTTACAGGCAATTGAGTCGAATTTGTATAATAAGGCTTGGCTCCCATGTCTTTTACAGCTGCCGTGTTTGCTACCTCGATGTCAGGGTATTGTTCTGTATCTCTTTTGGCGAATCTATAGGTTGTCCCTTCGCCTGGCGTAGCTTCAAGATTATAAATATGGCCTGTTTCTTCTTGGTAGCTAGCAATTCGGTCTCGCATATAATCCATTACCTTCTCAGCAAAAGCATGCCCCTTTTGGGTTGTAATATCTTCATCCGGACCCATAAAGTTTTTAATAGATTCATTCATACCAAGAAGCCCTATTGTGGAGAAGTGATTTTCCCAATATGTCCCAAAACGTTTTTTGACCTCTGATAAATAGTGTCTAGCAAAAGGATACAGACCATTTTCCATAAATCGTTCAAGTTGCTTTCGTTTAATCTCCAGGCTTTCTCTTGACAAGTCCATTAAGTGACCAAGTTGATCAAAATACTCTTTTTCGGTCTTTGCGTTATAGCCTAGTCTGGGCATATTTATAGTAACTACGCCGATAGAGCCAGTCAGTGGGTTGGCGCCGAAAAGTCCACCACCCCGTTTCTTTAGCTCTCGGTTGTCTAATCGCAAGCGACAACACATACTTCTTGCATCATCTGGATTCATATCGCTATTTATAAAGTTAGAGAAATACGGGATACCATATTTTGCAGCCATCTCCCATACGGGATCAAGGCTTTTATCTTCCCAATTAAAATCCTTTGTAATGTTATATGTTGGGATGGGGAATGAGAATATTCGACCATTCGCGTCGCCCTCTAGCATTACTTCTGCGAAAGCTTTGTTTACCATATCCATCTCTTTTTGAAAGTCTTTATATTTTTCTTTTTGTATCTTGCCACCAATAACTATATTTTCTTCAGCTAACTCGCCACTAGCGGCAAGATCCATAGTAATATTTGTAAATGGTGTCTGAAAACCAACACGTGTAGGAATGTTCATACCAAAAACAAACTCTTGCATAGCTTGCTTCACCTGTTTGTAGTCTAATCCATCGTACCTTACAAAAGGAGCAATCAAAGTGTCGAAGCTAGACATCGCTTGCGCTCCAGCACTTTCTCCCTGCATTGTATACATAAAATTGACTACTTGGTTAAGTAGAGCCTTAAAGTGTTTTGCCGGCTTAGAATTTATCTTGCCAGAAACGCCACCAAAACCACGTACAATTAAGTCTTTTAAGTCCCAACCACAGCAGTACGTAGCCAAGAAACCGAGATCATGTATGTGCAGATCGGCATTCTTGTGAGCTTCGCGAATTTCAGTTGGATACATTTTGTTAAGCCAATATTTCTCAGTAATTTGTGCCGCCAAAAAATTATTTAAACCCTGTAGACTATATGTCATATTTGAATTTTCTTTGACGTACCAAGTATCTTCGCCCAAATATTCCTCTACCATTTTGTCACTATCTGTTAACTGCGCCTTGCGAAGCTCCTCGTGTTGCCTACGATAGACGATGTATGACTTGGCAGCCTCTTCAAAAACAGAATCCATGAGGACGTGTTCTACGGCATCTTGAACCTTTTCCACAGTTGGTAGATTATCAGCGTCAAACTGCTTATTTAAAATATCAATTACTTTTTGAGTAAGTTTCTCGGCAATATCGTGGCCGTATTCACTGGTAGCTAGACCGGCTTTCTCAATAGCACCAACTATTCTCTCTGGATCAAATTTTGTGAGAGTACCATCTCTCTTTTCTATTTTTGTAAACTTCCTTTTTGTAAGATGTTTTTTTGAGAGATTTAACTGTTCTTGCTGAATATCGTCTTTTACCACCGGGAATCCTCCATTTATTTATTAATTTTTGATAATTCTTGTTGAAACGCTTCTAATGTTTCAAATTTCTTATATACGCTTGCAAATCTCAGATATGCCACCTCATCTATAGCGAGTAGATTCGTCATGACGAGATCCCCGATTTTTTCACTAGCAATCTCATTTGCTCCAGTGGCGTGCACTTCCTTCTCTATCTCTGTAATCAGGCTATCAGTATCTGCCTCCTCTATAGGTCTTTTCTCTAAAGCTCTCTGGATACCACCAGCAAGCTTATCTCGACTGAACTGCTCTCTGTGTCCATCCTTCTTTATAACTACCAGAGTAGGTACTTCTAGGCGCTCATAAGTCGTAAACCTAAACCCGCAATCATTGCATTCCCTTCTCCTTCTTATGGCAGGCTCAATTTCTGTATCTCTTTTTTCGATAACTTTTAGATTTTGTGATTCACATTTTGGGCAGACCATTTATATCCTTTCACTACATGTAGCGTAGTTAGTAAATGATAGAACGCTATATATGTGGTGTCAAGCATTTTCTTATCCACAAAAAATATTGACTATATCGTGGGAAAAATTCGTTTTTCCACATGAACTTGTAACCAACTACTTTTATAAACATACAAAAAAAGAGGCCTATATGGCCTCTTTCAGTTGAAGATTATTCCATTCTTTTACGAATAAATGTTGGGATTTCCCAATCGCCATCTCCGTCTTCGTCTGTATTTTCTTTTTCAGGCTCGATAGTAACGGGTCTAGTATTAGTTTCCATAGATTGGTGTGTGAGTCTTGGAGATAATGGGTTGTGCATACCCTCAAAACCAGTAGCAATAACGGTTACAGTTACTTCTCCGGTAATTCTTGGGTCGATAACAGCACCAAATATGATATTAGCTTCAGGATCAACGGCATTTGTGATAACCTTAGCAGCTTCGTCAATTTCATACATACCCAAATCTGTTCCGCCAGTTACATTGAATAGCACGCCTTTAGCGCCGTTAATAGAAAGCTCAAGGAGGGGTGAATTAATAGCTTGTTTTGCAGCTTCCATCGCTCTGCTTTCGCCGCTACCACGACCAATACCCATAAGAGCTGAGCCGGCATTTGACATAATAGTTTTAACATCTGCAAAATCGACGTTTATTAAACCGCTATCTGTAATTAGATCAGATATACCTTGTACGCCCTGTCTTAGAACATCATCAACCACCTGAAAAGCGTCTAATAGGGTTGTTTTCTTATCTACAACTTGGAGTAATCTATCATTAGGAATTGTAATTAAGGCATCTACATTTTCTTTTAAATCTTCTATACCTTCTTCGGCGACTCTTTTTCTTTTTTCACCTTCAAATCCAAAGGGTTTAGTAATGACACCGACAGTAAGCGCCCCTACTTCTCTAGCAATATTCGCAACAATAGGACCAGCACCTGTGCCTGTACCACCGCCACTACCGTAAGTAACAAATACCATATCGGCACCTTTTAGAGACTCATAAATTTCTTCGCTTGTTTCTTCGGCGGCTTTTTTACCTATTTCAGGATCTGAACCAGCGCCCAAGCCTTTTGTAAGGGCTTTACCGATGTGAAGTTTCTTGTCAGCCTTAGAGTGGTGTAATGCCTGAGCATCTGTATTAATAGCAATAAACTCTACGCCCTTAAGACCTGCTTCAATCATTCGGTCTACACCGTTTCCACCAGAGCCTCCTACACCTACCACCTTGATCCGTGCGAATGTTTCCATATTTGGTTTTACTTCACCCATACTGGGCCTCCTTCTATATGTTTTATATTATAAATTTACAGCAGTATTGTACATTTATTTAATACAATTGTAAAGTAATAAAAAACAGATTGTACAATATTGTTATACAATCTGTTCGTAAGTTTACTGAATTATGGTAGGAATATTTTGAATATCTTTTTTACTCTTTCAATAGTTATTTTAACCCATTCAGGTCCACCGATGGCTTCTTTTTCTTCGTAAGAGTACAACATAAGACCGATGGCTGTAGAAAAAGATGGATCATAAATCTTTTCAGTTAAGCCTCCCAAAGAATGTGGCTTCCCTATATTAACGGGAAGTCTAAAGAAGCTTTTTGCGAGTTCTTCAACTCCAATAAGTTTAGCTCCTCCACCTGTTAATACAACACCGGCAGGAAGTAAGCTGTCATGTTTTATTTTACGTAACTCATCAAGTATTAGCCTAAATATTTCTTCAGATCTATCTTGAATTATTTCAGCAACATGCCTAGTTGGTACCACGCCTTCCTCAGAAATGTCGATGGCCGATAAATCAATTTTACTCGCTTCGGAGACATCTGCCGCAACTGCGTTGCCATATTTTATTTTTATTTTTTCTGCAACATCAACTGATGTTCTAAGTCCAATTGCGATATCATTCGTTATACTAGCAGCGCCTATCGGGAAGACTTTAGTATATAGTACGCTATCGTCAATAAAAACAGTCAAGCCAGTGGTTGCAGCTCCGATATCGACCATAACACAACCCAGCTCTCTTTGTTTTTTTGTTAACGAGGCCTTCGCTGCCGCTAAAGGAGAAACAATAATGTCTTCAACATTCACTCCGGCTTGGGTAACACATCTTGTTATGTTCTTTGCTGCTTGGGAAGACACTGCTATTAAATGAGTTTCAACCTCAAGACGAACACCCGACATTTTAATAGGATCCTTTATGGGCTCGCCATTATCAATACTAAAAAATCGTGGGATAACATGCAACAATTCTTTGTTTGCAGGTATTTGGATTGCCTGTGCAGCGTCTTCCGCTCTTATAATATCATTGCTAGTAATCTCTTGATCTGCCTTTGCTACAGCCACAACGCCTCGAGAGTTGGTGGAGCTTATGTGGCCACCATTAATATTGACCATTGCCGAAGATATTTGCAGTCCCGAAACACCTTCGGCCATTTCTATGGCCTCAGAAACACCACTTACAGTCTCCTCAACCTCAGAAACTACACCCTTTTTTAGTCCTGTATTTTTTGAAATACCAATACCAATAATGTTTAATACACCTTCTTCGTCTGGTTGACCGACCACAACTGATATTTTACTCGAGCCGACATCTAGGCCGACATAATATTCTTCCTTATTAGCCATATAGTTTTTTATCTGATCCTCTTCATTAACTTAAACATTATATATGCTAAACCCACAACTTTTCAAGTGCTGAGGTCGTGGTTGTGGTCAATATTTCTGGCCCATCAGCATGAATCCATACTGTATGCTCAAAATGAGCAGACAAGCTTTCATCTAACGTCTCGTAAGTCCAGCCGTCCTCATTAATCGCGACCTCATAATCACCGACAGTAACCATTGGCTCAATTGCTAGAGCTGAGTCGACAAGAATTTTTGGACCATCGTTATTGTTTCCGTAGTTAGGTATAAACGGATCCTCATGAACATTTTCGCCGATCGCATGTCCTACCAACGAACGAACCACCCCAAAACCACTTTTTTCCACTTCTGTCTGGACAGCGTATCCAATAGCACCAATATTATTACCCGGATGTGCTGCTGCAATGCCCATTTCTAGTGCTTTTTCGGTTACAACCATCAGTCGATGTGCTTCAGCTGAAATATTTCCAACACCGAAGGTAATCGCAGAGTCTGTATGAAATCCACCTAATTCAACACCAAAATCTAGTGAAACTAGATCGCCGTTTCTAATTACATATTCTCCTGGTATGCCGTGAACAACTTGGGTATTTACTGATACACAAATTGCTGCGGGATATCCTTGATAATTTAGAAACGAAGGTTTGACATGGTGCTTAAGACATAAACGTCTAGCCATATTATCAATTTCTATCGTCTTCATCCCAGGTACAGTTTTTCCCTTAATCTCATTAAGAATCGCTGCTAATATTTGACCACCTTGGCGCATAGCTATAAGCTTATTACTTTGAGACATTTAAAAGTCCTTGGCTAATATCCTTTGCTACTCGATTAATTGATTGATCACCATTAATATTTATTAAAATACCTTTATTAGTAAAATAATTGACCAGAGGTAGTGTTGATTCAAGGAATGTCTGAACTCGTTTTATAATAGTAGCCAAGCTATCATCGTCTCGAACAACCGGTCTACCACTACAATGTATGCACTTCATAGCTCCGACTGGAATGTTCTTTTTGCAGAGTGAACAGACCTTCCTTCTAGATAACCTCTCTACAATCTTATCTTCTTCCAGCTGAATATATATTACTGCGTCTAAGTTTCTACTATGATGTGAAAGAATTTCATACATTTTTTCTGCTTGGTGCAGAGTCCTTGGAAAACCGTCAAATACTATCCCCTTATCTCCAGAAATAGTTGCCAACATCTTATCGGTTTCATTAATCACAAGGTCGTCATTTATTAAACCGCCACTATCTATAATAGCCTTAATACTTGGATTCGTTGAAGATAAGCTTCTTGCGATATCACCGCCTGAAATCATCTCAAATTCTAAATATTTCTTCATTTCCTCAATTTGGGTATCTTTGCCTGAACCTGGTGGCCCTATTACGATAATATTTTTCATTGTATAAACCCCTCCCTTTTAAGTATCTTTCTTTCCAATGATTGCATTATTTCTGCCTCTTTTTCGGTATTGTGATCAAACCCATAAATATGTAAAATTCCATGAACTAATAATAAACAAAACTCGTTGCTCAAATCATTACAAATCGAGGCTGCTTGTTTGACTGTATAAGTATAACAAATAAATATTTGTCCCACTAGCGGAGAATCGCTTATATTAAAGCTTAGGACGTCTGTTGGCTTATTAATGCCTCGATAGCCCAGATTCAGTTCTGTCATTTTTTTAGTTGAAATAAATTTTAACTCAATATCGCCGTCTTTTTTATTCATAAAAGAAAAAGTAGCCTCTGCTACCCTTTCTAGTAAATCGTGTTTGATTTTGTAAGTATTACCGATTATGGTTATCTTCATGAAAGCTTGGTCCTAACAATTTCAGAAAGCTCTTTTCCGTCTACTGTACCTGCTGATAACTCCATAATAGACTTAATTACACCACCCATATCCTTTATTGACGAAGCTTGTAAATCTTCAATGGTTTTATCAACAAGAGCTGTCAACTCTTCTGTTGGCATCTTTTTAGGTAAATACTGTTCTATTATAGATACTTCGCTTAACTCTTTTTCGGCAAGCTCTGTCCTACCACCGTTTTCAAATAAATTCGCTGCCTCTTTTCGTTGTTTCGATTGTTTTTCTAATACCAAAAAAGTCTCCGTATCCGTCAAAGTATGACCTAGAGCGATTTCTTGATTTTTTAAAGCACTTTTGAGCATTCTAAGGACGGATAGCCGGTCCACTTCTTGGCTTTTCATTGCCAACACGAGATCTGCATTTAATTGTTCCCAGACGGTCATCTTAGTAGCCTTTCAATAATAGGTTTCTTGATTTAGTGTCTTTACGCGCCTGTTTTTTTATTGCAATTTCGCGTGCTTCTCTTTTTGATAAATCTTTTTCAAAATGTTGTTTTTTCCTAGCCAATGGTAAGTTACCGCTCTGTTGAACCTTTCGGTTAAAGCGGCGTAGTAGGCTATCAAAATTTTCATGATCTTTTCTTGTTACTGCTTGCAGTGTAAGTCACCTCCCTTGCCGTTCAAAGTCCCGTAACAATGAATGGTTAGATTCTTGTGAAAATGTATATTTTACCATTTCAACAGGCAAATTGTACCATAATAAAGACACGTAGTAAACTGTCTCATAGGTTTATTTTTACCGATAGCAAGTGTACTATAATTAATTTACAAGGACTGCTTCGTATTTTGATTTTTCTACAGAATAGAACCCCTGTTCAGCATCTGACATTTGTGGAACCGTAATTGTAATCTTTTCATTATTTCTTAGTACTATAAGATTGAGGGCAACGCCAGATTCTAATATTGAACCACTAGAAACTTTAGACGATGGTACAAAAGCCGCTAAATCAATATCATTTGCTCGCGTAATTATATCTCCAGACCTTAACCCAGCTTTTTCAGCTAATGACGTGGGGTATATTTCACCAACGATATAACCTTGATTGTATGAATATTTTGACACCATCCCAGCCGAATTAAATTGTAGCATTTGTTCAATAGAAATAACTCCTGTTTCTTGTTCAAACATTTTTTCTACATCAATGGAGATATTAACATTTGTACCCTGATCATCATAAAACAAAAATAAATATTTACTGTTTGAAGAGAATCCCAATGACTTTGGAGTAAGCGTCTTGGATGAATAGCTTTCGTTCTGTAAATCCTGGCCTCTAAAACGTTTTGAATCGCTAGTTTGAGTGTCATAGACTATTAGCTCGCTCAGTGAATAATCAGAAACATAGTATGCAACATATCTTCCATCCTTTGATACGCCGGCCAGTTGTTGCCCATAACTTGTGGCACTAGGCATATTCACCACTTCCTTAGTTATTAAATTAATTAGTTCAAAGCCGTCTGAATCTTTATTCAACAGTACCTGGCCTTTATTAGTTATTCCATAAGGAGGTAAATTGTCGTATGAAAAAGAATCACTTGAGCCATCAGAAATTTTATCGATTGGCTTTTTGCCCTTATATAACTGTATTCCCTTGCTAGTAAGTAGATATATATTATCTGCATCTGACTGAACAATATAACTATTGTTACTTGAGTAAGAATCTTGTGAATCCTGTTTAATGGCGAAGAAACTAAGTTTTCCTGTTGCTAAATTAACTGAATTTAGATTATTTGGGAGAGCGGATGATCTAAAGTAATTAAAAACACCTGAAGTATTTTTCTTAGTCCTTGAAGTAACAAATTCCAAACTTTCACCATTCTTATTGAAAGCCAACGAAATAATACCCGTATCTTCGCCTGTTTCGATATAAGAAATTTTCTTATTAGTCTTGAGGTCATATAGCCAGATGTTCTTACTTCCTGGATTACTATAATCATCATTAATATTCGAAATTGTAGCTAAATATTTACCACCGGGTGATAAACTATACTGGTTCTGTCTGCTTGTAGCCGCGTTAAAAATAAAATCATTTGCTGGCGGACCAACCGAATCATCGCCAATGGCCTCTATCTTGCCTTCGTCAAGTGAAGCGACCTGCAACTTGTTTGCAGAACTCAAAATATTATCTGAAAAATTCCCAGGGTCGACCTGAAGATTACTAGATTTTACAGTAATGTCATGTCGAGTGTCTATTTGCGAAACAAAAACTGATGCCAGCGCCAAAAGAGAGAAAACTGAAGCTGTTATAATCACGATTATTGAATGTTTATTCATATTAATTATTCTCCTTAAGCTAATATTTATATTAACCACTAAAAAAACGACCCAAAAAGCATCCTAAAGGCCAGAAACAAAACTAATGGAACCAGGAAGAATATACCAAGGATAATGTATATAACCTTAGCAACTGTTGATATATGGTTAGTATTCTGATTCTCTATTTCTGTGTCAACGCCCAACCCAAATACTGGCATTAGCGGTAGCTCCCTATCTTTTAAAAGTTTGCGGACGAGAAAAGCTAAGCCGAACGAAGCCAGACCTGCCACCAATAAAACAGCTGGCCAACCAACAGAATCTGAAAATATCTTGCTTGTAAGCCAAATTGTTGAAATCACTAGACCCAAACTACCGGTTACGACCAAGGTTTTGATTCGAACCTTTGTGCTTAAGAATATAGCTAAAGCACTTAGAAGTAACGGCAACACAATCATTGGTGTAGACTTGACGCCGCCAAGCATCAAACCAAAGATCATTACCATTGGAGCAACCTCTTCCAATACTCTTTTGATATAATAGTATGTCTTAATATTATTTTGTTTATAAAATTGATAACATGCGATGGCTATAAAAAGATACGATAAGCCAAAGAAACATAATATTAATGCGTTTGATTGTGCTGATAATGCTTCTTCAAAATTTAAGGTAGTAAATACCGATATAGTAAACAGAAAAATTGAGTATATACTGCCAAACCCAAGATAAATTTTTGCAGAATTTTCATCAATTCTTGCAAGATAGGAACCCATAAACGTAATAATAATGGCAGATAACGTGACTAGCCATAAAGTATTTCTAGCATCAAGAGTCATTAATCCGCAAAACGCAGAAACACTAACAGTCACTGCTGCTATAGTGTAAATACTTATTAGGTATTTTTTTAAAAAATACTCCGCTAGAATAAATACAGGTAATGACAATAAAGCCGTTGTAAGTATAAGCCCAGAATCTATAATTGGAATAATCCCGGTTTGATATAAGGTAGTACCAATAAATAAAGGAAACGTGAAGAGAGACAACATAAGCGCTGAATTGCTTATCTCTTTATAGTTATCATATTTTTTAGTAGCAAAGAAAATACCAAACAAGGCAACCATAGGCGTAAACAGAAAAAGTATACGTCCAAACGGTCCAAGATTGCTCCAGCTTGTGGTGATAACTATAATTACTGCAACCACGATTAAAATTCCCCCAATTAATAAAAAAGCCTTAGTAAGGTTAAATTTTTTTTCTTGGATGTTTACCTGAGTAAGGGAACTAGTCTTTATAGTCTGTTCTTTTTCTACCATTGCTGTTTTAAAGGCGATATCAATATCTTCTACTGATATACCCATAGCGCCAAGATCGGCATATACCTGTGAAATGCTTTTACCTGAAGCTAATGCATTTTTAATAAGTTCTTTGGTTTCCATATATCCTCCACATCTTATGTTTAATATATTATATTGCTATATAGGAATAAATTACAACAACAAAAGTAAATTTAACCAGCAGCTAAGATTATTTTTATCTTTTTTGCCATACTAACTAATTTTTCTTCAGACTCACTATGTTGTTTGCAGGGATCCACTCCATTGACATCGTCTATAGGTATTAGATGTATGTGAACATGAGGAACTCCGAAGCCCTCTATAGCGACGCCTGTCTGGACAGAATTAGCTGCTTTTTGGATTGCAGGCGCTAACTTCCTGGCAACGATAAATATCTTAGTATACAAATCATTTGGTAGGTCGAATACATATTCATAATGTTTTTTTGGAACCAACAATGTGTGTCCAAGATTAACGGGATTTATATCTAGAAAAGCAATAAAATCATCATCCTCATATACCTTATGAGCGGGGATATCTCCAGCAACAATCTTACAAAATATATCTTTGTTCATAATAAACCTTTCCGTTTATAAACCCTATGTCAATAATATCACATTATTAGCATTGACATAACAGGGTGATTGTATTAAAATAACACATTGTGATACATATTTAGTATTGACAAATATAGATACTTGTGTTACAATAATACGTTCTCTGGTAAGGTCCGAACTAAACCGCCAGAGAATCTCTACTAGTCGTCGAAACTAGTAGTTGGGGGGTAGAAAGGTAGGTCTGTTCATAATAATGGACAAAAGAACAATCACTGCACTGATGCTTGCATTCATGGTAGTGAAAACACCAGTTTCACTGGTGGGGACAGCGGTTTATGCCGAACCCCAAATAAGTACGGCAAGCGCCACAAGTGAGGCGGATATCACTAAAAACATAAACCAAACACTACAAAGACCCGAAATATTAACAACAGAAGAAAAAGCAGCAGCTCAAATGGCGGATTACCATATCCAGCTTGAAGCTGAGGCAGCAAAAATAAAAGCTGAAGAGCTAGCTAGGATAGCCAGAGAAAATGGCGACAGAATAGCTAAGCTTCAGTCAGTAGGTCTAAGCTCCGAATTCGTCGGACAATATGCAGACGCCGAGAAACGTTTCGGTGTTCCATGGCAGGTAACTGCCGCGGTACATATGGTAGAATCTGGTATGAGTGGCGATAGACTCGTTACCTCATACGCAGGTGCCCAAGGCCCAATGCAGTTTATGCCAAGTACTTTCGCCGCTTTTGCGGTTGATGGAGACAACGACGGAGTTACAAATATTAACGACGTTGACGACGCCATCATGTCGGCAGCAAACTATATGGCCTCAAATGGTGGTGGCAGCGGACAGATTACAAACGCTCTATTTCGTTACAATCACGATATGGGCTATGTAAACCACGTTCTATCTATCGCTAACAGCCTAGGTCTTAAATAAAAAAAGAACCCCCGCATGGGGGTTCTTTTTTTATTTTAATTTATTTTTGATATCTGCTATAACTTTTTCTATTGGGATGATCTCTTGAGCACCAGATAACATTTCTTTTACTATCACTGTTTCGTCATACGCTTCTTTTTGACCCATAATAAGAGTGTATTTGGCACCAACTTTATTAGCGGCTTTTAATTGTTCAGAAATAGCACCTTTATCTAGGCAGCCCTCGGCCTCAATGCCATCCGCCCAAAGATTGTTCATTAAGCGAAAACACTTTTTTCTAGCTTCATTCCCTATTTGTGCGACAAATATATCTATATTTTCTATTCCATCTATATCTGGATTTATAGCCATAATCTTTTCAACTGTTCTATCAACACCACCAGCAAAACCAAGAGCTGGCGTCGATTTGCCACCAAGTTGTTCGACTAAGTAATCATATCGTCCACCACCGCCTAATGAATTTTGAGAACCGTCAGACTCAGACCAAAATTCAAAAACTGTTTTGGTGTAGTAATCTAGTCCACGAACCAAACGAGGATTTATTTCATAGATGATTCCGATTTCATCTAAGAATTCCAGAACTTCTTTAAAATGATTATGACATTCATCGCAAAGTGAATTCACTATTTGAGGCGCCTCCTCTGCGAGAGCTTGACATCCTTTTTGTTTGCAATCAAGTAATCTTAGAGGATTAGTTTTTAATCTATTTTTGCAATCTGGGCACAACTGGCTGACACTGTCTTGATAATATTTTGTTAATTCTTTTAAGAACTTCGGACGGCACTGTTTGCAGCCGATACTGTTAATTTGCATTCTTAGCTCACTGCCCAAGCCAACTTTTTCATATATTCTGAAGGCTGTTGTTATTACAACTGCATCTGCTATCGGAGATTTATCACCAATCATTTCGAAGCCAAATTGCCAAAATTCTCGATAACGCCCAGCCTGTGGACGATCATAACGATACATAGGTCCAAAATAAGAAAGTTTAACGGGCTGTGGGAGGGATTGCATTCCATTTTCTAGATAAGACCTTACAATAGAGGCTGTACCTTCAGGACGAAGGGTCAGTGAATTTTCTGACCTGTCAGTAAAAGTATACATTTCTTTTTCAACTATATCTGTATCGCTACCAACACCCCTGACGAATAAAGCCGTGTCCTCAAAAACCGGTGTTGTCGTCTTCGAGAATCCAGCTGACTTAGTAATAGATAAGAATATTTTTTCTAGATAATCAAAATACGCCTGTAATTCAGGCAGAATATCTCTTGTTCCTCTTGGCTTCTGTAATGATTTCTTTGACATAACTCTATCTATTATTAGCACAAAGAGTGCTTCTGGTAAAGGACTATTTATGCCTAACGGTCTTTACTCCTTTTAAACTATTGATTTTGGGAAGTGTATCGGCAAGCTTCATTGGGTTGTCCATACACAAAGTCATATTAATAACGCTATCGCCCTCATCATTTCGAACATTTTGAAAGTTCTCAATATTGATATTTGCAGAAGTAAAAACTTGTGAAATATCCCGGAGAACACCAACGCGGTTTTCGCTAATAATCTCCACTTCATAATTCAGTTGGTTATTTACTTCCATGTCCAAATCTATAATTCTTTCTGGTGATATTGTTAATAAATTTTTACAATCAGACCGATGTATTGTAATTCCTCTACCTCTAGTAATAAAACCTTTTACGTCATCCCCTCTTTGTGGCTTACAGCACTCTCCATAACGAATTAAGATACCTTCGAGCGTTGACAAGCTACTCATACTTTTCCCCGTTGTAATAATCGGTTTGAAATTTTTATCTTCTAACTCCAAGTAAAGTTTTGCACCAACTAATTTCTTGGTAACTTGCCTCGCTGTCACGGAGCCGTCTCCGATAGCCGCGAGAATGTCTTCCCATTCTTTC
Organism: bacterium; assembly: GCA_037129835.1. Lineage (GTDB taxonomy): Bacteria > Patescibacteriota > CPR2 > UBA1875 > CAIMLA01 > JBAXUE01. The sequence goes on from JBAXUE010000004.1 coordinate 94,757, forward strand.
CATCCAGAACTACCAACTATTTCTTTCGTTTGTTCTTCTTTCAGCCCCACCTCTGCTAACCCAAAGATTGACAATTCCTGGCTGAGCAATTTATGTCCTTCGTCTATATTTTGATCCCTATTTTTTTTACGATACCAAGAACGAATGTGCTGTCTGGCCTTGACCGTTGTGACAAAATCCAACCAATCTCTAGACGGTCCGCTTTTGTCACTTTTGGAAGCTAGGATAATCTCTACAACATCTCTATTTAGCAACCGATGATCTAGATTAACCATTTTCCCATTTACTTTCGCGCCGCGGCAACGATCGCCTATCTGAGAATGAATTTCGTAGGCAAAATCAATGGGCGTACTACCTTCAGGAAGGTCGAAAATATCACCACTTGGTGAACTTATAAATAATCGGTCATTAAAAAAATCAATTCTTAGCGACTCCTGTAGTTCTTCCGAGTCAGTAATACTTTTTTGCCAATCCATAAGCTGATTTACCCATTGCAAACGGTTAGTGGGTGCAAATGAGCTATCACCCTTATGAGATACTGTTTCTTTATTTTCATCATAATGCCAATGTGCTGCAATTCCGTTTTCTGCCGCTTCATGCATAGCTTTTGTTCGTATTTGTATTTCAGTAATATTACCACCTATCCCAAAAACTGTAGTATGCAAAGACTGGTAGCCATTCGGCTTTGGTACTGATATATAATCCTTAATCCTGTATATCATTGGCTTATAAAGCTTATGAATAATGCCCAATGCCTTGTAACAACTCTCGATATTTTCTACTATAATCCTGATTGCTAATATATCGTAGATTTTAGTAAAATCGTTATCGACTTTTTTTAATTTTTTATAAAGTGAATATGTGTGCTTAACTCTACCATCGATTTCTGCTTTTATACTATTCTTACTAAGTTCATTCTCGATAATTTTGTTAATTTTGTTCAGATAATACTTTCTTTCTTTTTCGCCGCTGATAAGAAGCTTACTAATCCGACTGTATTCTTTGGGATTTGTATAGTAAAAAGATAAATCTTCAAGCTCAGCCTTAATTCGTCCCATACCCAATCTATCCGCCAACGGAGCAAATATTTCTAACGTCTCCCTAGAAATTCTTTTTTGGTCAGCCTCAGAAAGTGAGCTAAGAGTACGCATATTATGGAGCCTATCAGCAAGCTTAATAATGACAACTCTTATATCTTTTGCCATCGCTAGGAAAAACTTCCTCAGGCTTTCGATCATCGATTTAAATTTCGCCTCCTGCATATCCTCAGATGGAAGTTTTGAAAAATCTATAGTACCGAGTGTGGTTACACCGTCAACTAGCTCAGCAACCTTTTCCCCAAATATTGTTTCTATGTCTTCCTTGGTAGTGTCGGTATCCTCAATAACATCATGTAGTAATGCCGCCATAATAGTTTCGTGGTCCATCTTATAATCAAGCAGTACCATCGCCACTGCGACTGGATGGCACACAAAAGGTTCTCCAGATTTACGTGTCTGGCCTTCGTGTTTTAAGACCGCGAAATCAAAAGCCTCCAAGATACAAATCTGTTCTTTTTCTTGATATAAAGTTTTTATACTTTTAGCGAATAATTTCTTATCAGGCTTCAAGGGTCTTCCTTAAATCTATTAGTCTAAATTCCGGGCGCTTCATTTGATTCCATTCATTTATTTCCAATATAAAAGCCAAATCATAACGTGCATCTAGCTTAATATCAAGTTTTTCCCCATAACCAAAGGCTATTCCCCCAATATTTTTATCACTGCCGGCGATATCAAGCTTTAAATGCACTGGCGGATTACCAACCAATTTCGCAGACGAAATTTTGACATTAGCCATGGAAAATACTGGCCTAGCGTTTCCTCTCCCAAATGGTTCCATTTTTGAAAGCTCATCAATAAAATTTGTAGAAATCTCATCAACCTTAATTACTTCATCTATATTTATTATCGGCTTTAGATTATCAGTCTTTATCTGTGCCCGAGCTATCTCTATTAGTTTGTTTTCTAGTAGTATAAATTTATCTTTTTTCAAATTGAAACCGGCAGCATAAGCGTGACCACCAAATTTTATCAGCAGATCGCTCGATTTATTTAATGCATCTACTATATTAAAGTCGTTAATTGACCTAGCAGAACCCTTTAATTCTTCTCCCATATCCTCCATAACCAACATAGGCTTGCCATAACGATCAACCAGCCTAGAGGCTACTATACCGACTACGCCGGCAGGCCACTTATCTCCCGAAAGTAAATACAGTGGCTTCGTATTTCCTTCGTTTTCAATAATTTCTATCGCACTTTCAACTATTTTTTCAGTTATTTCTTGTCTTTCTCGATTAAGTACATCTAATTTCGTAGCTAGTTTCTCTGCTTCGTCTTGATCAGATGTGAGCAATAAATTAAGGGCATCACGGGCATGCTCAATTCTACCGGCGGCATTTAGCCTAGGCCCAATAACGAAGCCAACTTTGCCACTATCTACATTCGCGAGGCTAAACTCCGCCACCTTAGAAAGCTCGACAATTCCCAGGCGTTTAGATTTAGATAGAACTTTTAACCCATACTTTGCTAATATACGATTGTCATTCGTTAAAGGCACAATATCGCAGATTGTTCCCAGGGCGACTAAATCCAATAGCCATTTTTCTTGCCCCTCGCTATATGTGTCTTTAAAATGGGTCATTAGTGCTCGGACTAAATAAAAAGCCACCCCAGCGCCCGAAAGGTCCCTGAGTGCCACTTCTTTTGACTGCTGACAGTTCACAAAGGCATCACTACCTGGAATAATGGCAATACCCTCTTTATCTAAACTTAAAGTATGATGGTCAGTAATAACAATTCTGAGTCCTAAGCTCTTGGCATATTCAACTTCTTTACTAGAAGAAGACCCACAGTCCACGGTGATAATTAGCCTAACCCCATTATCAAATATTTCTTTGATAGCCTCTTTGTTCAGACCATACCCCTGGTCAAATCTTGAGGGTATGTAGTTCAATGTGCTAATACCGTTTTTACTGAAAAAGTCCGATAATATTGCTGTCGCTGTGACTCCGTCAACATCGTAATCACCGTATATAGCTATTTTTTTATTTGCAGAACAGGCGTCAACTATAACACTGACAGCTTCTAGGATACCCGGAATTTCGTCTGGGCTAGTCAGATCTTCGTATTTAGGATTAATGAATATATCAGCGGCTATATCGTCATATATACCCCTTGTTGATAAAAGTTCCTTAAAAGATTGCGAATAGTCACCGCTCATTTGAGATATTTTATCCGCAGTCGCTACATTCCATATTTTTTCAGATTGATAATCTTTTTTCATTGACATATATTTAGTATAGTCGAATTTATTAATTATTAGGAGTCTAGAGTTGATGTCAGCCGAATATGATAGCTATTATCCCCGGACTATGAAGGACAAGCTTAAAGAGAAGAATAAGCTTGTCCTTGGGTATGACGACAACGCCGTTTTAACTAGTCGTGGTGTTATACAAAAGTCTGATCCTGCATCTTCAGAGATAGATACCAAACCAGTATTGATAGAAAAGAGTAAATATCTAGGTCAACTAGACAAAGAAGACCTGAGTGATTTTTTTCTCGAATTTGGCGAAAATATCGACACCACGATCGAATCGCTTGACGACATAATCGATAATTATTTCACTATTATTCAACTCCACGAACAATTAGACGCAAACTACGAGAACATTCCGGGAGATAAAAAGAGTGAAGCCAAGCGAAGACTTATTAAGTATAAAGAAGATATTGATTACTACCAGAGACTACTAGAAGTTTTAAAAAAACATACGTGGGGCACAGAATACTTTGATAAAATACCTGCTCCTTAAAGTTATTTTATCTTTCTATTTTTAAAATCCTGCCAAGTAACAAGAAGTGGGCTAGCATTTAATATCGAAGAAAAAGTTCCGGATAAAATTCCGACCAATAGGGCCAATACAAAGTATCTAATAGTTACGCCACCAAACATGAATAAAACTAACAATATGACCCAAACTAGAAAAGAAGTATTCAATGTCCTTGGCAACATTTCAAACACACTGACCGCGACCGTCTGTTCAAAATTTTTGTAAGAGCCCTTTATTAAATTCTCTCTAATCCTATCGAATATTACTATTGTGTCATGAACCGAAAATCCGATAACCGTCAGAACGGCTGTTATAAACAATGGGTCAACTTCGACTCCATAAAAGTGCCCAAGAAGTGAGAAAACTCCCAAGACAACTAGTACATCATGGAGAAGTGCGATAATAGCCGCGATACCGAATTCAAAAGAATTTGCCGGTTTAGGTACTTTTCTAAACGAATAAGCAATATAAATAACAATGACTAATGATGCCGCTAGGATAAGGATAAATGCATTCCTAGTTATTTCGCTCGAAATAGAAGGTCCAACCGTATCTACGCGAACCTCTTTCGCGCCAGATACTTTCGCTTCCACATCCTTAATTAAATTTTTAGTCTTCGGTTCACTAATAGTCTTTGTTTTAAGAATAATTCCACTCGAAGTAGTCGAAACAACCACATCTGTCATTTGATCCTGCTTTGCTATTGATTCAATCGCTGATTTATTTTGTGTTCCACTAAATTCAATTTGCGTTCCCCCCGTAAAGTCAATCGAAGGTTTTAATCCCCAAAATATAAGAGAAAGTGTGCCGGGAATAATTATAATTAGAGATAATAAATACCACCATTTTCTATACTTAATCAAATCAATCATTATCATCCTCCTTTTCAACGTTGAAAAGAGTATTGTTTCTAGCAAACTTTCTATACATAATTAGTTCGATAAGAGCCCTTGTGCCGAGGAACGTAGTCAGAATACCTACGATAATACCAAGTGCAAGGACAATTGCAAATCCCCTAATCATTCCTCCTGCCCAAATGAGCAGTACGCAAATTATTAAACTAACAATGTTTGCGTCTTTAATACTAGGCCAAGCTCTATTGAACCCAAGGTTGGCTGCTTGAGCAAAGTTTCTGCCATTACGCATTTCTTCTCGTATCCTCTCGAAGACAAGAACATCAGTTTCCATCGACATCCCAATTGATAGGATTAGGCCAGCGATACCGCCCATAGTTAAAGTAATTCCAAAAATCTTAAATAACGCCAAGGTGAATATTAGATATAATCCAAGCCCAATCGTAGAAAAGATACCTAAAACTCGGTAATAAATAATCATAAAAAGTGAAACAATAATGATGCCGATGAGCCCTGCAATCACGCTCATTTTGACCGAAGATTGACCAAGGGATGCTTCAACCGTTCTTTGCTCAGCAATCTTAATTGGCACTGGCAAGCGACCAGCGTTAAGCTGAATGGAAAGATTCTTTGCCTCTATATAAGTATATTTACCCGTTATTTGAGCACTACCACCAGATATTTGTTGCTGAACATTTGGAGCTTGAATAATCTCACCATCTAAAGAAATGCCAAGTGGTTTGCCCACATTCCTTCCGGTGATAGTTTCAAACTTTTTCGCACCCTCTGAGGTAAATTGCATAGATATGTATGGCGCTCCTGTATTCTGATCAAAAGCGACGGCTGCACTCTTGAGATCTTTACCCGTCAAGCCTGTAGCATCACCCTTTGGATTCTCATAAGTAAGGTTGTCTCGGAATTCTAAATCGGCTGTTTTCCCAATTAAATCCATTGCTGAGTTGGTGTCTTTTACTCCAGCAAGTTCGACGGTCACTCTATTTTCGCCGCCACTCTGACTAGTATATACAAGTGGCTCGGCTACGCCGAACGCGTTAACTCTATTTTCTATTACTTTTTGTAAAGACGCCATTGCGTCAGCACGATCTTTTTGTGGAAGCTTTGATAAATCTGCAATATAAACCAGGTGACTCCCCCCCTGGAGATCAAGCCCCTGATTTATGTTTAGATTTAGATTATATTTAAATAAGCTGCCCTTTGTTGTAGCCGAAAAGAAAGGAAAACTTTTCTGGCTCTTGAAAATAGGAGCTGGAATGTCAACCTTTATACCGCCTGGCCAATCAATTATCAAAGCGATAACAACCAAGACTGCAAGTACTGTCAATCTAATAATATTACGTTTTTTCTTCATTTTTTTGATTTTCTTAGATTATCTTAATATAAAATATGGGCGAGGTAAAGATTAATTTGAATAAATCGGTTAAGATAGTACTTATGAATTATTATGAAATCGCGCCATTATCGAAAATTACAAACGCCAACGGCTTACTAACGTATGAGTATCCCGAAGATATTAAAATCGGCACATCAGTAAAAATACAGATTAAAAATACTGAGTATATTGGTATAATAATTAGTAAAATCACAAAACCCAAATACAAAACTAAAGAAATTATTGGAATACACAGTCTTGGCAAAGTTATTAGCGATAATAATATATTGCTAGCTAGATATATATCTGAAAATTACTTTTGCAGTTTCGGTGAAGCTTTATCTGCTTTTTTCCCTTTCAATCTGTCAATTCAGAAAAGAAGAGAGATTGATAATGAAAATACTGCCACACCGATTGAAACTAAATGGCCAAAACTTTCAGACAATCAAGCAAACATATTTAATGAAATAGTGGAAAGCAAAGACATTAAGCATCTCATTTTCGGTGTCACAGGTTCCGGAAAAACAGAAATATATTTAAAGCTAGTCGAAAATGCTATCAAGAACTCAAAAACCTCTATTATCTTACTGCCAGAAATTTCCTTAACGCCACAAGTCATAAAACAGTTTCTTGAAAGATTTCCAAATAATGTTGCCGTACTACATAGTGGCATGAAAGAAACTGAACGATTTAAAGAGTGGGAAAGCATTTGGCTTGATGAAAAAAGAGTCGTTATCGGAACAAGAAGTGCAATATTTGCGCCGATCAAAAATCTTGGTGTAATAATTATCGATGAATTTCACGAAAACAGCTACAAACAAGATCAAAAACCAAGATATCAAACTGTTACTATTGCTGAGGAATTATCCAAAATAACAGGGGCAAAACTAATTCTTGGAAGTGCCACGCCCACCGTAGATAAACTTTTCCAATCGGAAAATGGTGAATATATAAAACATTCTTTGAACAATAGATTTATTCAAAACTTGATGCCAAATGTCACCATTGTTGATATGAGAAACGAGTATCATCTTGGAAATAAAAGTATTTTCTCAGAAGAGTTACAGAAAAATATTAAGCAAAGCTTGGTTAATAAAAAGCAAGTACTACTCTTTATTAACAGGAGGGGTATGAGTACCTTTGTTTCATGCAGAGATTGTGGCTATATCGCCAACTGTCCCTCCTGCGACATACCACTTACCTTCCATTACGAAAATATGGTTTTGCGTTGTCATCATTGTGATTTTACGATCAGTCCTCCTGTAATTTGCCCGTCTTGTAAAAGTGGCGCGATTAAATATTTCGGAACTGGAACACAAAGAGTAGAACAAGAATTAGTAAAATTTATAGGCTCAGAATATACAATTGGAAGAATGGATAAAGACACGACTCAAAAAAGAGGTAGTCACGAAAAAATATTCAACGATTTTTCGTCAGGTAAAACCAATATCTTAGTTGGGACACAGATGGTAACAAAGGGCTGGGATTTATCTAATGTAGGTCTTGTAGGAATTATAACAGCTGATTCTTTAATAAATCTCCCTGATTATAACGCACACGAAAGAGCATTGTCCTTAATGATACAAGTCGCCGGTAGAACTGGCCGTGGCGATGAAAGAGGCAAAGTAATAGTTCAAACTTATGTCCCAGATTTACCAATATTCACTTATCTCAAAAATCATGATTTTAATGGTTTCTACAAACAGGAACTTCTCGAGAGAGAAATATTAGGATACCCACCATTTACAAAGCTGGTCAAATTGTTGTATAATAACAGTTCTGAAGAAGTTACGAAAAAGGCCGTTTTGGTGGCGGCTACAAGGATTAACGAATTTACGACAAAAAATGGAATAGATGCAAAAATCGTTGGTCCTTCCCCCGCTTTTATACCCAGAATGAGAGATAAACATCGTTGGCAGATAATAATTAAGATTTCAGATAAACGACAGGCCCAAGACAAGTTATTAAGAGCGTTTATTCAGAACAATTTTGAGAAAGATTGGTCTGTAGACGCAGAACCAAATGGAGTAATCTAGTGGCAGTAAAGAAAATACATACAGACAAAGAGAAAATATTAAGAGAAAAATCAATCAAAGTTGATTTCAATGACCCTGATTTGAGCAACCAAATATTAGACATGGTCGATACATTGAGAGCCCTTCCCGGATATGGACTTGCTGCACCACAGATTGGAATACAGAAAAGCATTGTCGTGATTGAAAACGAAGGCCGCGTCGACGAAGAAGGTACTGTTATATCAGAAAAATTACCACTAACAATTTTGATAAATCCTACCATTGCAAAGTTTTCTAAGGAAACCTGCGATTTCGAAGAAGGTTGCTTTAGCGTTCCTGGATACCGAGGTAACGTAGTAAGGCCAAAAAAAATTAAGGCTATTGCCTTTAATGAAAAAGGTCAAATAATCAAGATTAACGCTAGCGGATTATTTTCTAGGGTACTGCAACACGAGATAGATCACATTAATGGAATCCTTTTTATCGATCTAATAAAAGATAAGTCATTACTTATTCCGAACGAGCCAGATGAAGCCTGGAAAGAACTCATTTACAATGAATAATAGTAAACAAAAAATAGTATATCTTGGAACTTCAGATTTTGCTTCAACGATCTTGGCGCAACTTATTTCTGCAGACTATAACATCGTAGCTGTTATTACCAAACCAGATAGCAAAAGTGGAAGAGGTAACAAAATATCTGAATCGCCTGTAAAATATTTAGCTGGTAAATATGGAATACCAGTATATCAGCCTACAACAAAAATAGAGCTTACCGACACAATGAATTATGTTAAGCCAGAACTAGGCATAGTCGCTGCATACGGAATGATTATACCCACAGAGGCCTTAGAGGTACCAAGGCTGGGGTTTATCAATGTACACGGCTCAATACTACCAAAATACCGTGGTGCCGCTCCTGTTTCCGCTGCGATACTAGCTGGCGATAAACAAACAGGTATCACTATAATGAAATTAGCAGAACGCATGGACACTGGAGATATTATTAAAATTTCCAAGTTAAATATTTCTGAAAAAGATAACACAGAAAGCCTAATGGATCGCCTGGCAACGCTAGGAGCTAATACTCTTATCGAAATACTCCCGAATTATATAAATAATAATATTATTTCGTCTAAACAGAACGACCAAGAAGCAACTTACTGCAAGATGATACATAAAGAAGACGGTTTCTTGTTGCCAGAAGAAAGTGCGGACGAAATTTTAAGAAAGATACGTGCCTATTATCCCTGGCCCGGTATTACATTTATAGATAACAATAAAAAATATAAAGTTATTTCAGCCGTAAAGTCTGATATTAAGCTCCATCCGCTAGAACTTGCTTTTATAGATGGAAAGATCCTTCTAGGAACAACTACCGAAGCCTTAGAAATAATTACAATCCAGCCTGAAGGGAAGAAGGCAATGTCAGGGAAAGACTATATTAATGGAATAAAAAAAGGAGCCTAGAAGGCTCCAAATCAGTTAAATAAATTATTCTTGAGTATATTTTCCTGCTAAAATTTCTTTAATTTTGTCCACTACTCCCGAAGGGGTTATTTGACTTTTAACGATATAACCCAAGGCTCCTAAACTAATCCCCTTTTGGATATGATCTTCTTGACTGAGGTTGCTCATAATGAGTATTGGAATATTTTTGTACTCATTATCACTCTTGATGCTCTGTATAACTTCAAAGCCGTCCATCTCAGGCATTAATATATCTGTAAGAACTATGTCCGGTCTTATGTTCTTTAGCCGTTCAACTCCTACTCGACCGTTTTCTGCAACTTGAACGTCAAAACCGTCAAGGCTAAGCTTAAGCTGATACATTTTCGAAATGTATCGATCATCTTCTATGATTAATATTTTCGCGGGTGATTCTGTCATTATACCCTCCTATAACAAGTTTAGTTATTTATTTAACAATGTCAATGATTACTAAGGTTGTCCTATCGTAATAAAACCATTTTTCAAAATATTTATTTTCCCTGGCATGCTTATACCAGAAGCCTTTACGTGGCCTCCGCCCCCTAATTGTCTGGCAAGACTAGCAACATCCATATTGTTATCTCTTGTTCGCAAGCTTACTTTAACGGTCCCTATCGAGTCTTCGGTTATTAGAACAACCATTTTTGCACTTTTTATTGAATTTAGATAATTGACCACACCACTAATTACTTCGTAATCAAGGGAAAGTTTATCTAGGTCTGCCTTGGTAATATAAGTAATTGCGGTTTTATAGACAGGGTTGTAATAAAGACGTTCCAAGGCGAGTCCCCAAAGCTTCAGGTCTGCGATTTCTTTATTTTCAAAGGCATTTGAAACTATAACCCTAAGCCTAGCTCCTTTATTCATCAAGCTAGCGGCAACATTAAAAGAGGAAGCTGTAGAATTTTGGTTCTCAAAACTTCCTGTATCTCCTACTATGCCCGTGAGAAGACAAGTGGCAATATTTTTATTGATTTCTATCTCTAATTTCGCCGCAAGGTTATAAATGATTTCACTAGTAGCACAGGCGTCTTGATCAACGAATGAAACTGGAGCGATATTCGCAAGGTCCCCAAGAGTGTGGTGGTCCAAATGAATTACTTTCTTACTCTGTTTAATAAAATCTTCTGCTGTTTCTTTGGAATAAACCCTGGACATATCCGAAACATCGAGAATAATTAAAGCATCATATTTAGTATCAGTCTGATAAATCATATCGCCCGTAAAATAATTTAAAAGAAAACTCAGGTTATCTGGGAAATCTTTTTCCAACATGACCGCTGAGCTTTTATTCATTTTATTTAGTATTTGCGCTAAGGCAAAAGCCGCACCATAACTATCACTGTCGCCGTTCTTGTGCCCCAAGATAACAAAACTATCATGCTGGTTTATGGCTTCTACGACTTTATCTAAATTCATTGATCTATATTCCGGATAATCTCAGATATCTTCTGGGCATAATCACCCGATGTATCATACCGAAACTCTATTCTAGGCAAAAACCTCAAATGCAAAACAGAATTAACATATTTTTGACAGGCACCCCGTTCTTTCTTTAGGATTTCAGCTACATATTTTTCTGGTTTTGTACCTAGATAGCCGTACCAAACGAGCGCTCTTTTTAAATCGGGGGTAGTTTCTACTGCAATAACTGTTATAAGCCCTGCGGGGTCAGACAAGTCTCTTTGCAAAAATATCCCAACAGCTTTTTTGATTTCCTCGTTTACTTGGCGAATTCTCTCAGACATTATATCTTTACATTTATGGTTTGTTTTTGTTCTTTTCGGCTATAAGCAATGATTTCATCGCCAACTTCAACATCAGCCTTTCCTTCTAAGCCCAGTCCGCACTCTGTTCCTATTTGACAGAAAGGCACTTCATCCTTACCTCGGTGTATACTAAGGACCTTGATACGAGATACTTCTTCGCCTTTTCTTATCACACGCACATCAGCACCTTTATCAATTTTACCTTCAACCACTTTGCCACCAGCAATAGTCACTTTTTTATTAACAGAGAAAACCTGCAACACTTCAAGTTTACCTTGAGTTAGTTCAATAACAAGTGGTGGTAACAAATCTTCAAGCGCCTGTTTAATGTCGTCAAGAAGCTCATAGATAACGCGATAACTTGATATTTTCACGCCTTCATTTTTTGCAAATTGTTTGACATTTGGAGGCGTTATGACATTAAAGGCAATGATTAACTTACTCGCAGTCGAAGCCATCATTACGTCACTCTCATTTACTTCACCGACTCCCCCTGACACAACTTTTGCTTTTACACCAGCCGTGCTAAATTTTTCTAAAGCCGTTTCAATAGCATCGAGAGAGCCCTGAACGTCAGTTTTAATTACTATTGATAGCTCCTTTAGGTCGCTCATCGAGATAGATTCGGTAATGCTTTCTAGATTTATCTTCTTAACATTTGCATATTTTTTTGCACCGCGAGCACTTCTAAAAAAGACTGCGGCTTCTCTGGCTTCTTTTTCATCACAAAATACAGTGAATGGTTCTGAAACCTGGGCAACATCCTTGATACCAGAAATCTTGACTGGCATACCAGGTGTTGCTTCCTTCTGTTTTCTAGATTTATAATCTTCCATAGAACGAACCTTGCCGTATGTTTCCCCTATTTGGAGACAATCACCAGCTCTAAGAGTACCATTTAATATTAAAATTGTTGCTACAGGACCCTTACCTTTGTCCATATGAGATTCAACAACAACACCACTAGCGAGTGAAGAGAAATTCGCTTTCAAATCTAGCATTTCGGTCGTAAGGATTACCATTTCTAGTAAAGTGTCGATTCCCTCTCCGTTTTTCGCCGAAACTGGAACGCAAACCATCTTACCACCCCATGCTTCAGGGACAAGATTTATTTCAGCGAGTTGCTGATAAATTCTATTTATATCAGCACCGGGTTTATCAATTTTATTAATAACTATGATCATCGGAGTTTCGGCCTTTTGAGCATGGCTGATTGCCTCTAGAGTTTGTTCTTTGAGGCCATCGTCTGCCGCAACGATAATAAGGGCAATATCAGTAATTTGAGCCCCATGTGCGCGCATTTCTTCAAATGCTGAATGTCCTGGCGTATCCAAGAAAGTTATCCTAGTATCGTCTCTAGTCACCTGATAAGCTCCGATATGCTGAGTGATACCACCAGCTTCGCCGCTAACTACATCAGTTTTTCTAATAGCGTCTAGTAGAGATGTTTTGCCATGATCAACATGGCCAAGAACTGCCACTATAGGTGAACGTTTCTCATTTTTTGCTGAATTTTCTTCCGAATCACAAGAGGGAGAATTATTAGCACTCGCGCTTTTCTTTGGTGCCTCTTCTACAACCGTAATATCCATATATTCTGCAATAATAGCTGCTGTTTCAAAGTCTATATTCTCATTGATAGTGGCCATAATGCCGTTTTTCATAAGCTCAGCAACAACAGAAGCTGCCGTGACTTCAAGGCGCTTAGCTAGCTCTCCAACCGAGATAATCTTAGGAATGTTTACTACTTTTTCGCTCATCTTTTCTTTCTTATGGCAAAGCCCCCTTTATAAGATAGTGGGGGCCCAAACCATTAAGTCAAATTAATAGACTGTTTATCTACATTTGTCTTAGGCCTCTACGGGCTCTGCTTCAACGCTTTTTTTTGCGGGTTTAATCTTTTTTTCAACCGGGATCTCATTTTCTGTTACTTCTTCAGCTTTTTCTTTCTTTTTCTTCGGAGCTGTAATCAATGACAAAGCAATTTTGTGTGATGTTTTGTCAATATTAAGTATTTTAAATTGATATTTTTTAGCAACTTCTACTACTTTATTTGGATCGCTTATTCCACCACCTAGCTCAGAAATGTGCACTAGAGCTTCGATATTGTCATGGATTCTTACAAATGCGCCAAAAGGAGTAATTCTAGTTATTTCTCCTTCTACTTCTTCGCCAACGCTAAATTTCTTAGCTGCTTCAGCCCAAGGATCATCAGTAAGTCTTTTGATAGATAATGAGAAACGATCATTTTCAATACCAATTATTTCGGCATTTATCTCATCGCCAATTTTATAAATTTTACCCGGATCATCGATACGCTCCCATGAAATCTCAGAAATATGGACAAGTCCTTCTACTCCGTCAACATTGGCGAAAACCCCAAAATCAACCACGCCAGTAATACGACCCGTCACATGGTCACCAATTGCGAATTTATCCAAAACTCTTGTTAGTTCGCCCTTATTCGCAGCTTTTTCAGAAAATATTAGCTTATTGTCTCTCTCGTTAGCTTCAAGAACAATTACCTTCATATCATTTCCAATTATTTCATTCAAACGAACTAAAATCTCGTCTTTGTCGCTAACTCTAGGATATTTATCTGTAGAAAGTTGTGAAACCGGCAAAAACCCTCTGATACCCTCGAGTTCTACGATTAAACCGCCCTTATTGGCATCTATCGGCTTAACAGTAACAACTTCTTTTTCCCGTGACATCTTTGAAAGAGCATTCCAAGACTTTTCTCTAGTTGCTCTTTTAAGCGATAGAAGGGCGTAGCCTTCTTCAAATTCTGGGTCTACTATAGTCGCGCTGACTATCGAGCCAGGACAAAGCTCTTCTTCTAGAAACTTTCTGTCCGAAAGTTCTGGTCCAACAATAAGACCGGAGCCATATTGACCCAAATCAAGCCAGACACCTTTTCTATTTGAGGTTACGACTGTACCCTCGATGCTGTCGTTTTTTTCAAGAGATTTAAAAGAGGTTTCATTCTCCGCTAAAAGCTCTTCCATTGTTAATTTTTTATCAGCCATTATTCTCCTATTTGCGCAAAAATTTACCCACCGAATAGATGGATAGGCGCTTGTGGTATGACTTTCACAATACTGGGTAATTATAATAGAAAAAGGCCTTTAAGTAAAGGATATTAGGGCACGGGACAGTTTTTGCTTTGATTTAAGGTAGATATATATAGAAATAATTATTGTAGCAAAACCCCCAGCTCCTAAAAAATTATCAGCTGGGCCGCTAGTAGATAAATCCTTACCGCCAGTGGAAACATTAACAGTATTCTCAGAAACGATTGTTTCGCTACCTGCGTTTGAATTGTTATCTGGCGCTTCTTTATTAACGTTATCCGATGGTGTGTCTGTGTATTGATTTGTTGCTGGATTTTCTTGTGCTGTAACAGGAATATTTCGAGTGATAACAGTATTTACAGTAAAACCAGCGGCTTTTGTGATTATTTGGTTCTGGCCGACTATTAATTGTACATTCTTACTAAACTCTCCCATGTTGTCACTAGTTGTAGACATATTGTTTACCAAGACCTGGGTCCTTGGCGTTGTTGTCCCCATTATAGTAAAGCTAGAGTCATAAGTTGCCACGCTTCCTGGCAACGATGTAGCTGTTAATATAAAATTAGTATATTTTGGCTTTGACTTAGTAGTATCATAAATGCGAAGATGGGGCTGACTAAGGTAGACATAGATCGATACAAGTAGTATTAAAATAATCAATACGCCGTAACCCAATAACATGAATAAAGGAGATAATAATTTTCTCGTTTCTGTTTTCATAGCTATATTATACTCCCTTGGGTTAATATTCAGATAAAAAAAGACGCCAGCTCCGAGTCGGGGTACAAAACCCATAACCTAGATAACTCACGTCCTTTTTGCTGCCAAATCTTAGCAATCTGATACATAAAATATACAAAGTAATTATATGATCTGTATCAAAAAGAGGGTTAACCGATCTTGGCTCATGTATCTTGGAAGAAGCATGGGATCAAGTTATTGATGTATCCCGCTTTTTGAGACGCGGTACGCGTCCTTCCTATGACCTTATGGCACAAGTTCAGTAGAACCCTCCAACGAAAATCTATTTTTAAGGTGTAAATTACTTAAGTAACTTACAAGATACATTATATTACATTGACTTAGTTTTGTCAAGTACTTATATACCAAACTGTGGATAAACCATGCAGGTGGTATTTATACTGTTTTCTTAATATCCTCAACTATGTTGGCAAGCGTATTAGTACTCTTTACAAAGTATTTTTCTATACCAAGTAGCTGATACTCGGCGATTTTGTCATCGTCCATAGTATTAGTTACCACAAATACTGGGATTTCTTTCCACTTACTGTTTATTTTAAGTTCGCCTAAGAAATCCAAACCTGTCAGATTGCCAATTAGATTATGATCCAGCCAAACTGCTTGTATGGCTGGTGCTTTTTCCATTTGCGCTAATGCTTCGTCAACAGATACTGCAACAAGTACCGAAAATCCCGCTTGACCTAGGTTAACACTAATCTCTTCAGACAGTGCCTTATCATCTTCTACAACTAAAATTATTTTTTTCACTATAACTCCTATTACATAGTATTATATATTTATGTTACTTAGATAAAGAGTATGTGTCAATTAAGGGTTAATAAATAACTGATTTTCTGCTATAATCATACAACTATGAAACCAGAACTTATACTACCCGGTGGGGATTTGGAACGAGTTAAGATTGCCTTTCTATACGGTGCCGATGCTGTATATGTTGGCTTAAACAAACATTCTCTGCGTAAAGCAGAGGTTCGTTTTGATATACCAGATATCAAAGAAGCAATTGAGCACGCACACTTACTAGGGAAGCGTCTTTTTGTAACTTTTAATATCTTCGCGCATAACAAACATCTAGAGGACATTGAAAAAGACATGAAGGCTATTGCTAAGTTCAAGCCAGACGCATTCATTATGGCCGATATCGGGGTAATTAATATTGCTAAAAGAGTAGCGCCAAATATAGCTATCCATGTTTCCACTCAAGCGAATACTGTAAATATAGAAGATGTTAAATTTTGGCGAGATTATGGAGCCAAGCGGGTAGTTTTGGCTCGGGAGCTTTCTCTTACCGAGATCAAAGAAATACATGATGCTGTACTTGATATCGAGCTAGAGGCTTTTGTTCATGGATCCATGTGTATCTCATATTCTGGACGATGTTTGATGAGTAACTATGTTAAAGGTCGTGATGCAAATCTAGGTGAGTGCGTACAACCTTGTCGCTGGAATTATAATGTTTATCTTGAAGAAAAAAATCGTCCTGGCGAATATTTTCCCGCAGAAGAAAGCGCTGAGGGAACATATATAATGAGTTCTAAGGATCTTGCAGCGATCGAAATATTGCCAGAGATACTCGAGTCTGGAATTGTCGGATTAAAGGTCGAAGGAAGAAATAAAAGCGAATATTATCTTGCCTCTGTGGGTCATACTTATCGCACAGCAATAGAAGCTATTGAACACAAGGTTTATACAAACGTTCTCAAGTCTGAGTTACTTTCAGAGCTTAAAAAAAATAATCATCGTGATTATACTACCGGATTTTATCTAGGTAAAGCAACCGAAGGCGAAACATATGAAGACAGATCACCTATAAGAAAATGGGATTATGTTGCTGAATTTATAGACGAAGATGGTAAAATAATAGTAAAAAATAAAATTGAATATGGCGACGTTGTAGAAGTACTTACACCCAACGGAATATATCAAGAAATAGTTCAGTCACTCCTAGACTTATCGGGTAAACGTCTTAGCGAAATAAATCCAGGAAAAGCTGACCAACAAGCTATAATAAAACTAACTAATACATATCCAAAATATTCATTTGTCAGGAAACAAATATAGAAAGAGGTTTATACCCATTATGGATATAAACCTCTTCAGCATCACCCCTTTCTTTTCCATACACCTTGTATAGATGCTGATATTGCCAGGACAAAAGCAGAGGCAAACCAAGCAACCGAGATAGAATAGTACTGGGATAACAAACCTGCGATAACAAGGCTTATTACCACGCCAACTTCCGCAGACATAGAAACTATCGAGAGGATCGTAGCTCTTAAGCTATCTTCATCTTTGACGTGAATGTCGTTAATCGCTGACTGTCTTCCCATGGTCATGCTCTGAGCACTACAGCTGTTACCAGCTTCGACGACGATAAGCATTGCCAAAGCTAGATAATACTGCCTTGAAAGTGCTAGCAAGGCTATCGCGGATGCAGTGACGATAGTACCCAACAGGGTTATTCTTTCGTCACTAGTAGTCCTTGCAAACCTTTTAGAAAGATATGCACCGACTAGTACTGCCCCTTCTATCAACAACCAGGCAAAGCTCAAACTTAACCAGCCGCTACCTTTTGCAAGAATCTTGATGTAGGGTGCCCAATACATAAATATTGGCATCATTGAGGCTCCTGCCAAAAAGGAAAGAACTACTTGTCTTGTCAGACTTCTCGAAGAGCGAATTTGCTGTATCGCTTTCTTTATCGAAGGCAAGACAAGTGTATGACTAGCATGCGCTACCTTCTTATTTTCAGAGTCACTCCTCAGTAACTTGTAAGCAAATATCGAAGATATCACTACGCCTCCTGCTGAAGCAAGCCAAGGCAAAGACATGTTTACCGAAGCCATTAATGGACCCAAAGAACCACCGATAGCTCCTGCTGCACGTATCACGATTTCCTTTGAAAACTGAGCAGATCTATTAACATCCTTGGTTTCAAATTCTTCCAATCCTTCGCTAGTGGCGTGGGCAGACACTGTTTCCCATAGATGTGCATCGGTGCAACCAGAGGCAAAGGTGTATGAAACGGCCAAGATAAACTCAGCAGCAACAAAACCAATAAAACTGTGCGCAAAAGCATATATCAGGAAGCCTATCACTTGCAATCCATTCGATAGTAGGTAGGAACGCTTGCGACCCATGAGGTCTGCGATTGCACCTGTAGGCGCTTCCAGCAGCGGAATAGTGATGTGATAAACCAAGTTTATCATCGCTATCTGGAATAGATTGAGTCCTCTACTTAGTAAAAATACTGAGTAAACTGCAAACATAAACGAATTTGACAGTCTATTTGTACCAAGTACTAGTAGAATGCGGTATACCTCTCTTTTGATTTTGTCCGACATTACATGCCCCTTTCTGCTCACCTTCCTGAGGTGATGCGGTTTGCTTACAACTTTATGTTGTAAGCGTTTTATAGGTACCAGATCAGCGGGGTTTGTTATCTTTATAACAAAAAAACCTCGGCTGATCTAGCCGAGGTAAATAAGTAAAATTACAAAGTTATGTTAAAAAATGCCTACTTTCTTACCCGAGCTAGATTCTGATCTGAGTGTTCCACAAGGACGAATGACGCCCATAGTGAAGACACCGGCCATATTGCCGTCAAAATACACGAATGTCTGGTTGTGGGTAAGTGATTTTTGCATCACATTTCTTTCTTTATATTAGGGATAATTCTAACACGATATTAGTATTTGTCAACTCCATAGAGAACTAACCTAAAATATTGCTGTCACAACTCCCTCAATTTGACTTGATTTTATAGGTCCAAATAACCTTGAATCGGTTTCTGTACTCAGCTTTCTATTATCATTTAGGACAAAATATTCGTCTGAGGCTAAAGTAGTATTAATATAACCGTTGGTATAATTACCTGAAATATAACCTTCTTTCAAAAGTTTATTATTAATAAATACTTTTCCATTAGAAATTTCAACTTGGTCGCCAGAGATCGCTACCACTCTACTATAATATTTTTTACCAAGATAACTATATAAAACAATTTCGTTCCGTTTTGGTACGTTAATACCTTTTTTTATAATAGTTATTTGCTCATTTTTTAGAGTTGGTACCATTTGGGTCCCCGTAACACTATAAGGCTCCCAAAAATATTTCCGCAAAACCATGTCAGAAACTATTAAAAATATTGGGTACATACAAACACACACTATAACCAAAACAATAATTATGATAATTTTATTCTTACTCTTAGTCATAAATCAAACCCCTTCCGTTATATAACCATAGTGCTTTTATTATTCAATAATAAAACTGACAGTGCTTGCCATACTAGACTTTTCTGAGAGATCTAGTGCGTCCAAAGTAATTGTTTGGGTATTTATAGTCTTAAAACCTTTACTGGTTTCGTCTTGACCGGCTATAGCGAAATATACTTCCCATGTAGCAGGCGATAAGTCAGATGAGCCAGTGTTGTAAAATATAGCATAGGTTTGGCCATAACTTCCGCCTTGTAAACTACTACTTTCCTTTGCTTTTGCGACTACATCAGACAGCTGCTGTTCTGTAAGTACCAGAGAATTAGTATAATATTCCTGATTGTCAGCCAGCTGATCATTGTTTTCTAGGTTAAAATTGCCATCAGCGACTACCTGGACAGAAGTTGATTTAAAATAATTATAATCATCCTTCTTGAAACCTGAATCTTTATCAATAAACACAAATTCATAACTGCCTTGTTTTACTAATGGGTCGTAAATAGTTTTAATAGTAAATATCCCAGGATTTTTATATGAGATTTTAGCTTTTGCTATTTGGTAGGCCTGCCAAGTATTTGTTACCGAACCAGTCTTTTTCACTTCATTTTTTGGAGTTGGTGTTAATGTAACGTCTAGTGTTGGTAATTTTTCTGCTTCCTTTAGAACTTCCTTATCAACCTGTACTAACCTATAGTCTGTATATGCTTTCCAACCAAAATAACTCAATAAACTTAGTATAATAAGACCTAAAACAACTGAGCCTATCACAATCAAGGTTCTATTGTCAGAATTATTGGTTTGTCCTTCTGCTGTAGGTAACACCTGCGGGTTAGTGCTTTGCACGGGCGGTTGGATAACAGGCACGTCTTCTACGTTTGTTACTGGATTAGTTGATTCCACTGACGTTAATACAGCGCCGCAATTACCACAAGTTTGGCTTCCGTCAACTGTTTCTGTGCCACATTTTGGACAAATCATAAATCCTCCTTATTAATCTATAATGATTATCTCACAGCATAGGGATTATTAATACAAAAAAGACCCGTTTTCACGAGTCTTTTTTGATAAACTGGCAGCGGCCTACTTTCCCAGGGCTTGATGACCCAAGTATCATCGGCGCAAAAGAGCTTAACTACTGTGTTCGGGATGGGAACAGGTGTGCCTCTTTGCTATAGCCACCAGACAGTAGTGCATATCCGAAGAAACGCACTACAGTCTGGAAACTAAAAGTTTCCAGATATAATGAATGAAAGGTACGAATTGCCAGTCAACACTTTGGCTACACTCCATGTGACGCTTTTAGAGTTTCTCGCTTGCGCAAGAATAACAATAAATTATCACATAAGCATGTAACCAAAGTTACAAATTAAGTCGTCGATCTATTAGTACTACTCAGCTTAATACATTACTGTACTTACACCTATAGCCTATCAACCACGTAGTCTACATGGGATCTATAACGAAATCTAATCTTGAAGTAGGCTTCGCGCTTATATGCTTTCAGCGCTTATCCCTTCCGAACGTAGCTACTCGGCAATGCCCTTGGCAGAACAACCGATACACCATAGGTTCGTCCATTCCGGTCCTCTCGTACTAGGAACAGATCTTCTCAAATTTCAACGCCCACACCAGATAGGGACCGAACTGTCTCACGACGTTCTGAACCCAGCTCGCGTACCTCTTTAAATGGCGAACAGC
>JBAXUE010000005.1:0-115777 GCA_037129835.1 bacterium
ATTTAATACTTATGATCTGGGTAAATATATAAAAAAGGTACCAACATTATTTATTATATACATTATTGCTTACCAAATTTATTTGTGGTTTGGAGACTTAGACTTCTTGGTTTTACTAATGAAGTTTCAAACAGGTTTTTTTGCTTTTGTAACGTCTATTTTGGGTATACTTTTTTTCTGGATCATAGCCTCGATTCTCTCTAGACAGAAATCTATTAACTTTTTAGTCTATATCGGCAGAAACGCATATGATATATTACTCCACCATTTATTCGGTTTCTTTATTTTAAACTTAGTATTTATATTCTTCAAGATGACCACCGTAAAAGAGGTGGTTGGTGTTTATTATCAAATTCCCAATATATATTATAAATACTTATACGTAGCGTTTGGTCTAGTAATTTCTTTGCTTCTAGGTTATATTTTCAAAAAAATTGTATTACTTTTTGGTATTTACATAAAAAGTCTTAAGAAGGCCCTTATAAATTATTATTGCGGAGCATAGTAGACTTGTCCATCGTAGCGTTTGCGAAGTTGGATGAAGTTTGGCTTGCTTGCCCTTCCGAAGTGAACGAAGGAGGGCCGCTAGTATTTTTAGCGAAGATTGGAACTACTATTCTAATCCTTTGGCAGAATTGATATAATTTTTTAAAGGAGAAGTAAAATGAAGTGGCCAAGTTATATTACATTTGTTAGACACGATATCTCTGCATATAACCAGTTGAAGATAAATAGAGCAGTTAGTGCGGACTATCAGGAATTTCTCGCCAATTTCGAAAATGAACCCGAGAGCAAGAAGACCAGAATTCTCGCCGAGGAAATGAAGACTATATATAGCCTTAAAGTAGGGGACCACAACACTCCGCTTGCAAACAAAGGCGTCCAAGCGAAGGAAGTTGGTACTAATCTCAAGAAGGAACTTGAGTTACCGGATGTTATATTCGTTTCTCCTTATCTCAGAACGAAAGAGACCTTGGCAAAACTTATTGAGGGCTGGCCAGAGCTAAGCAATGTAAAAGTAGTTGAAGAGGAAAGAATCCGGGAACAAGAGCATGGTCTGGCAACACTTTGCAATGACTGGAAGGTTTTTTATACGCTTTATCCAGAACAAAAAAGACTTCATAGCCTAGAAGGCGATTATTGGTATAGGTGGCCACAAGGCGAAAGCGTGCCTGATGTTAGGCTAAGGATCAAATCCTGGTTCGACACGCTAGTACGAGATTATAGCGGGCAAAAAGTCCTAGTAGTTACTCACCACCTGACTATATTGTCCCTAAGAGCAAACCTCGAGCGTTTGGGAGAGGCTGGATTCATTGATTTAAACGAGAATGACAAACCTATAAATGTAGGCGTCACTCTTTACCGGGGAGACTCTACTCAAGGTAAAGATGGCAAGTTGATGCTAGACTACTACAATAAAAAGTTCTATTAGTTATATTACTTCTTAGCGAAGCCAGATGGTGGAGCGTAGCCTGCCCGAATGAACGTGTTCCCGCCAGAATGACTTATCGGGCAGGCACTCGTTCGGGCGGGTAGGCTTGTCCTGCGTAACTCTTGTCCTTCTGAAGCTTTAGCGAAAGAGGATTAGTGAAGCACGGATGAAGCTAGAAAATATCTTCCTATCTACCGATAATTCCCATTTCAATTAGCGCAATTTTTGTAGGATCCGCTAAATTTATCTCGTTTAGTTCGTTAGCATCAAACCAATGGTGTTTATGCCAGTCGCTATCAGTTTTGACCAAAATTTCGCTTGCCTTTTGATCTATATCTATACGAAAATCGAAGAAGGTTATTTTCACTAAAACCCGTTCCCCAGTATTTTGTAGTGTTTTTTTATTTACGCCAAATGCAGTACGTAGGGAAGAAATTTTTGAATTATTGATGTCTATCCCAGTCTCTTCTTCTATTTCACGACGAAGAGCGATTTCGTTTGTTTCTCCATTTTCTACGCCGCCTCCCGGTACTCCAAAAGAACCTTCATAGACTCCTCCTTTACGGTTTTTCCCCAATAATAACTTACCATCTTTTGAAAAGACGTAGCCACCAACAATATCACGATGAATAGTTCTCATGTTTATAGAATACTATAATTAATATTTATTGTCATAATCAATGATAAGAAATTTGCAATTACTAAATATTTGGTGCGATAATAAAGTTATTACTAAATAGAAAGGTAGAATATATGTCAGAAAAATATGTACCAGAAGAAATAATGGCAGAAGCCGAGAGAATGCAAGAAATAGTCGGGGGTAAAGGGGAGACAGAAGACTACTTGAAGGCAGCAAAAATTATCGAGCAAGAAAGCACAGACGCATCTGCTGTCGAGAAAAAAGATTCCAAAATTGTCATCATGCCAGGAAAAGAAGAAATTATTTCTAGACTGAGCGAAGTCGAATCAGATCCATATATGCAAGAAAGGTTATTTCCAGTTATCGCAAACCAACTTGCTGGTAAAGAGTTGGTAGGAATGGGCGTAGTGATGGGCATCGAATTTGCTTTTTATGATTTCGCTGAAGGGATGCCACCAGCAATAGTCGGCTTGTTGCATATGAACATTAAAAAATATGTAGAAGCCTTGGTGGATGATGAGGAAGTTAAGTCCGAAGCATGTAAAATGATTGACGAGGTCAATGAAAGCCTAAAAAAAGATAAAGAATAGGTAAATTTACAATTCAACTATTAATAAAAGACCTCTCGCGGGGTCTTTTAAACTGCCTATAATATAGTCGTGGCGAAGCGTGTTAGGCTAGTCCTGCGTAGCTCTTGTCCTTATGAAGCTTTAGCGGAAGAGGATTAGTGAAGTTGGACGAAGTTTGGAACTTTTGTAATTTCAGCTACTAACCTAGGGTAAAAGAATTTTTAATTTCTTCACCACTTTCGGTGTCCACAAGAATTAGTACAATCTCATCCATTGTTCCTTTAATAGTTACCTTCTCTGGAAGCTCTGAGATGGCTTGTTGGTACTCTTCATAATGTAGTTCGTCACCAATAGTTATGTGTGGTTCAAAGTTTATCTCAAATTTCTCATTTTCGGGCTTACAGTAATTATTATAATCACTTAATTTTTCGATTATTTCTTGCTGAAGAGACATGAGGTGCTGGTCTTCTTCAGCCAAGACCATTATTGTACTTTGATCGCTTTCAGTAGTCGGATGAAAATCTAGTTTATAGGCGCCAAAAGAAAGGGGAATGACCTTTTTGTTAATTTCGCTTTCTAAAATTCCTTTTAAGATATTAAGTACTTCTGGCTCTTGAGACTTATCGATGTAACAGGGTTGTTTGAGTGTTACATGTATTTCGAACGGCTTAATATACTTAGACATAAAAGTATCTAGCCACTCGGGTTTTTCTGTAATTGTTAATCTTGAGTATATTGCAAATTTAATCATATTAGAATTATAGCATAAACAAAAAAGGCTTAATAAAGCCTTTAATATAGTCAATGGTAGAGCGTAGTAGCTATAGTCATGAGCGAACTTGAGAGTCGAATGGATGAAGTTTGGAAAGACTATAGTTTCGAGCTATTATTTATGAAGAACTCATAGAAATCAAAAGAAATGAGCTTCCAGATGCTTTTCAGCGTCAAGAAGCTCTTTTTGTTGTACTTTAGTCTCGAGGGAATACGATAGAGAAGTATACTTCTCTAAAGGATCATGCGTTGCAAACAACGAGGGAGGCCATAGCTTGGCCCCTTGCTTGGAAGCCCTAGCTTGTGGAAGAGGCTAGTAATAGTCTCTTGCTTGTAACCAGCCTGCAATACAGCGGGGACGTTGACATCGCCGATTCCTTTTCGTCTGCTTGAGGACCAAGTTGTGTGTTGCGTCGCACAGTACCAAAGCAAATCTTTGTCGTCTTGAGACAGGGCAACAACACGTGCAGAGAACTCATCTTGTCTAGGCGTTTGTTTATTCTCACCAGACATTAGCGTTACCTCCTTCTGAGCGTAGAAGTAATGTACATAACAATAAACTTGTTAAGGCGGTCATTTTATCACGATATAAGCAATATTTAAAGGAGAATGTCGTAGAGCGTAGCCAGCCTAGGCTATGTTCGGCTAGGCGAGCTTGTCCTGCGTAGCTCTCGAAGTTGGATGAAGTTTGGAACTTCTATTCTAATTTATCAACTAAATTGATATAATTTTTCTGAGGAGAAAAAATAATGAAAATTAACAAGTTTATTGAGAATGATAAGATTAAAAATTTCAATAAGGGTATAATGAGCACCCAAACCATAGATCTAGATATTTCTGAGATACAAGAGATATCATATATATTATTCATATGGTCACCTTTATGGGCCAGTGAATTTAAGATCATAAAAAAAGACGGAGAATCAGGAAAAATTCTTAGGGTGTTTCCTTGGAATTACGGGACAATCGCCAAAGAAATCAAGAGGTCTAACCCCAAAGTTATAGATAAAGGCTTCGGTTTTTCTTTGTAAGAAGTCTAGAAATAATTAAATAATAAACAAAAAAGGCTTAAGAAAGCCTTTAATATAGATAATAGTGGAGCGTAGTAGGCCTGTCCATCGTAGCCCTGTGCGAAGGCTGTACTAGGATGAAGCTTGGCTTGCTTGCCCTTCCGAAGTCAAACGAAGGAGGGTCCTTCATAGCCTTGGCGACGAAGGAAACTACACTAGCCGTTTATTCCTAAATGCTTTTCCCGATGCGGTTTTTAGATAATCCTCAAATTTAACTGCTGTCACTTTATTCTCAAAAGCACCGTACCAAACCAATGTAAGTGGTCTATATTTAGATGTATGTGGGACCTCACCATTTTTATGCTTTTCAAATCGTTTGAGCACATCTTGGGTAGAGCCAGCGTAATAGTCGCCATTCGATAGCTTTAGTAAATATGTGTAATACATAAGAGTATTCTGACTTTAAGAAAAATAAAAACAAGTATACAATACTTGTTTTTATACATTCTGCGCCAAATTGTGATAGAAGTCCTCCTTCGCAGCCTTGTAGCTTCCTACGTCGCTGTAGCTATGCAGGACAAGCCGGAAGGACATTCTTCTTAAATCTTCTCATGACATGCCTTACTCTTTGCGAAAATGGCTTGCCATTCGACTTGTCCTTCGAAACCTCCTGTCCGGCGTAACTTTATGTGTAGCCTGGATGGTGAGGAAGGAAGCTTTAGCGAAATCTTGGATTCGTCCCCCTACGCAACAGTGATAGCTACGGGTGGACATTCTTCGTACAACCTACTTGTGTCTTCGTCATATTCTTGCGAAAATGGCTTGCCATTCGTAGCTTTAGCGAAGAATGGTGGAGCTGGTGGGTACTGCCCCCACGTCCGAAAGCGAATTCAAAATAATTTGTAGCAATCATACTCAAATCTGGTAATTGTCGAACCGGTGGTAAAGATCTGAGAAAATCCACTGGCCGTATCCTCGGTGATTTCAGACTAGCTTAGAGAAGTCACTAGCCCTACTCCTGACATATATGACACTCATAAACCCCGATTCAGGTCTCAGAATTAAGAGCGACTATCAACTTATTAGGCGATAGCTGGCGCAAAATTGTTTACGCTGAAAGCGCTTGCAATCTTGCTAACAAAGTTTTTTGCAACTATGTTTTGGTTTGTTGAATAACGCGGACAAACCACCGCGGATTGCATTATTTCGATTTCAAGATACCTCCGTCGAAGCTAATTTCAGCCCCCAATGTTTCTGCGTATAAGCACAGAAACATTGACTGCAGAATTTAAGTACGCTTATAAACTATAGCACATATATCACAATTGTCAAGTACTTCTTAGGTTATCTTTCTGTAGGAAGAAAAAGCCAAGGCCAAATGGAATCCAGAAGTTTAAACCTCGATAGATAAGTGTGATAGATGTGGCAAGAAGTGGGTTTACACCAAAAGAGGAAAAAACTATTACCATAGCAGCCTCTGTGACACCTATTCCTTCCGGAGAAGGAGAAACAATCTTAAATAGCTCCCCAATGGCGTAGCCAGCGATAATTATTCCAAGCTTGGTATTGACTGAAAATGACATGAACAAAACTAATAATGTAGCAACATTAAAGAAGTGTGCACAAAGAAACATAAATATGACGCTCAAAACACCCTTGCCGTTACCATGTACGGACTTTGATGCTGAGTGTAATTCCTCAGTAAATACTTTAACCCAGGCATGTGATTTCTTTGATTTAATTTTAAAAAATGCTTTGATATTCTCAAACATTATTGATAATTTTAAGAAAAATTTTTCTACCAGATCGGGCTTAGTTTTAGCAAAGAATAAAATAGAATAAATAAATATAACTACAAAGAAAAGAATAGCTGTGGATATTATTTCTGTTGTTCCAAGCTCATTCAGAGCTCTAAGATATACAAGGCAACCAGATAATATCGCAAGCAAGGCTACAAAATTCAAAATAATTACCAAGATGATACCCGTCCCTGTCTTTGTTCCTGACTCTCCTCTTTTTTTAGAATCATTGATAAACAGAATTGTGCCAGAAGTCCCGCCAGAAGGTGCGGTGGAGTTCACTACGAGCGCCGACAGTATCAAAGGGATTAGTTCTTTTCTGGTTCTTTCGACGCCAACAAGTTTCAGGCCCGATCTATGAGCACTAGCTAAGAAGAAATAAACTATAAGTTGAATAAATATGGCAGCGAATAGCCAACGAAGTTTGGTATCTGAGGTAGCATTGAATATTTTTTGGATTTCTTCCCTGCTTAGATAAATAAAAATAATCCCAGCTAGTGAGAGGACTAGAAATACTATTTGTTTCTTATATTGTTTTATCATTTATTTATTTACTACTTAAATACATCAGATTATAGTAGAATTATACTATGGATAAAAAGAAAATACTCTTTCTTTCTGCTAGTTTTGGTGGAGGTCACAACGCTGCAGTCGAGGCAGTGCAACAGGCAATAGAAAAATATCACCCAGGTAAGTACGAAATGGCAAAGATAGATATAGTATCTCTTATTTGGCCAACTTTTGAAAAATTTGCCACACAGTTTTATAAAAATACCACTAAGTATTCGAAGCTTACATGGAAAACATTTTTTGAGATTACTGACAAAACGGAAGCGTTTAATATTTTAGACAGAGGCGGTTATCAATTATTGCGGAAACAATTGAAACCTATCGCTGAAGAGAAACCAGAAATCATTATTTCTTGTTATCCCTTTCTGGCATATTCTGTAACAAAGTATCTCAAATCAATACATAAAAAAACGCCTCTTGTAAATTTGATTACCGACACAGGAGAAGTTCATAACGCCTGGATTAGCAAGGGAGTGGACTATTATTTGGCACCGACTAAAGAAACAGAGTTATATTTAATTGAAGAAGGTATAAAACCTGAGAGAATCAAGCTTTTTGGGTTTCCGGTTAAACAGTGGTTTTATAAAAAATACAACAAAGAAGATATCCGTGCAGAGCTTAAAATTCCAAAAAACAACCGACTCGTAATATATTTTTCAGGTCTATATGGAATAGGGAATATTGATTTAAAAGTTATTGCATTAGATGCTGGTATCCAAGATGTCACTATTATTATAGTTTGTGGTAACAATAAAACATTACCCGAGAAATTAAAATCGCATAAGTATCAAAATGATGTGCGTATCTTCGGATTTCTTCCGAATGAGGATGTATCACGTTATATGAGTGCTAGTGATTTAGTCATTACCAAAGCTGGTGGAATGTCGGTTATGGAGACGATTACTTCGAAAAAGCCAATGATTATAACCGAGGTAATTCCTGGACAAGAAGAGCCAAATGCTGAATTTGTCGAGACTATGGGCTTTGGATATGTCGCCAAAACCCCAAAAAGATTAGCAGAGAAGGCAGTTTTGATTCTGGATGGAGGAGATCAAGAAAGAATAGAGCGAAACTATATTAATTATCACTTAAATGATCACTCTGATCGAGATATTGCAGATTTTATAGATAGCGTCATCTGAGTATCAACCGAGTTCTCTTTACAAATTTTGGCATACAGATAAGCACTGTCACGTATTTTACGACTTAAATCGTCGTAGTCTATCTCGATTAAGCCGAACCTAGGCGTGAAGCCTTCTCTCCATTCAAAGTTATCTAGTAATGACCAGTGAAGATAGCCACCTACGTTTGCTCCATCTTTGATTGCCAGTGCAACACTTTTGATATGCTCTAAGATAAAATATTTTCTTTCTTTGTCGTCACAATCTGCAATTCCATTCTCCGTTATTATAATTGGAAGGTTATAACGGTGATATGTTTTTGCAATAGCTTCGTGAAGTCCTTCTGGTGAAATCGGCCAATCCAGGTCAGTCCTCTGCGACGCACCTTCATAAAAGGAAGGAAAATAGTAATTCATACCAATAAAATCTAAATGTTTTCTTACTCTATCCATAAATAAAAAATTTCTTGAGTAATCCATGCTTTTTTTAAAAAATTTACGGAAATAATAATTAGTAGCATAAAAAGAAAAATTATATACGATACCGATCTTATAATCTGGGTTTATCTTCTTGATCACATCAAAAGCTGCTTTGTGGGCGTCTGCCATGATAAAACCAGAGCGAATAAACTGAAACAAGTTGTATTTTTCTGGTGGCCAATTACCAATAAGATAGCCCTGTGATAGATAAACATTCGGCTCATTTATAGTCATCCAATAGTCTACTAAGTCGCCTAGATTATTCACTACGTGTTCTGTATAACGTGCAAATTGTTTGATAACTTTCTTGTTTGCCCAACCGCCTTGCTTTGCTAGCCAGATAGGATTAGTAAAATGATGCAAGGTCACGAAAGTTTTAAAGCCATTCTGTTTTAGAAATGTTAAGACTTTGCGGTAATGTTCGAGCTCTTTCTCGTCGTAAGTACCTTCGGTCTTTTCTATTCTGGACCACTCAATAGAGATTCTCTGCGCATTTTGGTTTAGCTCTTTAGCGATACCAAAATCTTCTTTATATCTATGATAATGATCGCAGGCGATCCCCGAGACTACTTTATCTTTAACTCCTCCAGCCATTTCGAATTCATACCAATCATTCCAAATATTACCACCTTCAACTTGGTGAGAAGATGTGGAGGCCCCCCATAGGAAATCTTTTGGAAAATGGTGTATGCTCATATTTTTTGCTTTATCTCTCTTTCGGCGTCTTTCATGATGTCTTTATTCTTTAAAGCCTCTTTTTTCTGATGTAGCTTTTTGCCTCTAGCCAGACCTATTTCTACCTTAATTAAGCCATG
Source organism: bacterium (assembly GCA_037129835.1). Taxonomy (GTDB): domain Bacteria; phylum Patescibacteriota; class CPR2; order UBA1875; family CAIMLA01; genus JBAXUE01. The sequence continues at coordinate 9,207 of JBAXUE010000005.1, forward strand.
AGAAAAATATATTTTAATGGGGACTATAGTGTTCCCACCCGCTTGAACTTTTGCGGTAAGATCATTTATTTGGCTTCTTTTTAATAGTAAGCGCCTAGGTCTTGTGGGTTCTGCATTCATTGCCGCAGCTGGCTTATAAGGTGAAACGTGAGCATTATTTAACCATATTTGGTTATCTTTTACTGTCGCAAATGACTCTTTTAGGCTAATGTGTCCAGCACGAATACTCTTGACCTCTGGACCAGTGAGTTCAATTCCCGCTTCAAGGTTTTCTAGTATTTCGTAATCGAATCTAGCTTTTTTGTTTTCTGCTATTACTTTTATTGCGACCATAATATGCTCATTATACTATGCCTCATAGCTATTTTCGAGTATAATAACGACGTGATAGAAGAAAAAATACAATCAGAAGTCGAAGTAGCAGTCCAATCGGTTTATCCTACATCGAAGTTTTTGATGAAAGATATCGAGGTAACTAGATCTTTAGGTAAAGGACATGGCGATTTTTCTACTAATATTGCTTTTAAATTAGCAGGCGAATTAAAGAAATCTCCCAAAGAAATTGCCTGTAGTCTAGTTGGTGCATTCTCCGATAATGTATTTGAAAAAGTTGAAGCAGTGAATGGGTTTATAAACTTTTATTTGAAAAAAGAACACTATTTCCAAGTATTGGAACAAATCTTATCAAAAAGTGAGCATTATGCTGATCTAGATATATTTAAAGGCAAAAAGATACAAGTTGAGTTTATCTCGGCTAATCCGACAGGTCCGTTGACATTGGCAAACGGTCGTGGCGGATATGGGGGAGACGTTCTTGCGAATGTTTTTTCTAAAGTCGGGGCAATGGTGGAACGCGAGTATTATATTAATGATGGTGGGAATCAAGTTCGTATCTTGGGAGATTCCATGCTTATTGCTGCGGGCTTGCTCAAAAAAGAAGATGATTATTACCGCGGTCCCTACATTGATGAGTGGGTATCAGCGAATCCTGAATTAATACAAAAGTATAAAAATGATAACTTCGCGCTAGGTAGCTATGCCGCCAATGATGTTTTAAATAACTTAATTAAGCCATCCGTCAAAAAGATGGGTATCACATATGACAACTGGTTTAGTGAGAAGGAACTTATTTCGAGAGGCGAAGTTGATGAGGCGCTGGGAAAATTCAAAGAGCAGGGGATTACCAAAACACAGGACGGAGCCCTTTGGTTTATGACAACAAAGTTTGGCGATGACAAAGATAGGGTTATAGTAAAAGCCGATGGTGAAAAGACATATTTTGCTAATGATGCCGCATATCATTGGGACAAATTTTACAAACGAAAATTTGATAAGGTTATAAACCTCTGGGGAGCTGATCATCACGGTTATATCGGTCGGATGCAGGCCGCTGTTACAGCGATGGGGTTCCCTGGGCAACTAACAGTTCTTATTATGCAGATAGTCCGGTTGGTTAAGGATGGCCAAGAGTTTAAAATGTCTAAACGCAAAGGCACATTCGTCACAATGGACGATCTTCACGAACTGATTGGTAGTACAGACGCGAGCGACGTTACTAGGTTTTTCTTTTTGAGTCGTGCTTTTAGTACTCAGATGGATTTTGACCTGGATATGGCCAAAGAACGTTCTGATAAAAACCCAGTATTTTATGTGAAATATGCCTACGCAAGACTTTCGAGTATTCTAAGAAAATCTACTGAAATAAATACACCAAAGGCAAATATTGAACTCCTCGTAGAGCCTGAGGAAATAGAGCTTATAGATCAAATGTCGCAGCTGCCACAAGTACTGGCCAGTATTGTTATGTTTGATGAATACCCTGTGCATTATCTGACTTTTTACGCTATCGACCTTGCAAAGAAATTCCATTCTTTTTATGATAAATGCAAGGTTATAGATGAAGAAAATCTCGAGATGACAGCAGCTAGACTTGAGCTAGTAAAAGCGACTAAGATTGTACTCGGCATCGTTATGAGAGATCTTATTGGTATTGATACACCAGAGAAGATGTAGAAAGGGTTATGGCATGTATAATGAAACAGGTAATCAACACCTCAGGGTAAGTGCATTGGTTATTAGAGACAAAAAACTATTGTTGGTTTCTGATGATAAGAAATGGTATTGGACTCCTGGCGGAAGAATTGAGGCTGGAGAAACTTTAGTTCAAGCTATTGAGCGCGAACTTGAAGAAGAAATAAATGTGAAAACATCTAAAATCGAAGAATACTTTAGTTATACCTTTGAACCAGAACAGACAGCGGGAGGTATGAGCAAACATGGCAAAGAAGATAATTTTCTTGTCGAAATCGACGGTGAAATTAATCCCGGAGCCGAAATAAACCATTTTAGTTGGCACACAGCAGATGAAATTCTGGATATGCCTATTTTAAATAGCTTTAAAGAAAAAATTATTAAAAGATTAGTAAAAGACGGACTACTTTAATTTAACTGGACGCTTTAGAATCATCTGTTAGCGCGTTATATCTTTGTCTGAGCTGAAAATAGATATGTTTATCAATAATACCTTGCGAAATACTTAGAAAATATTTCATTTTATCCATTACATAGTTGAATTCATTAGCTTTTTTAGGGTTAAATTTATAAAAAAAACTATTTGTATAAATATCAACAGCCCGAATTTCGAGAGAATCCTTGCCTAATTTTAATGAACGAAGAAAAGCATCTTTGTATTGCTCTGTTTTATCTGTAACAGTAGGGTCAAAAGTGCAGGCTAGAACTAAATCGGCCACTTTATCACCGAAACTTTTTTTAATTTCTTCAATAGTTACGTCAGTATCTTCGATAAGGTCATGTAGAATGCCAGCAATTACAACATCGTCAGGCTTGTCCATCGCGGAAAGCATGATCCCTACACGAATACTGTGGAGCACTACTAGTTTTGGGTTGTGGCCACTTTTCTCTATATTATCCACTAAATAGATAATGGCCTTCTCGATTTTTTGATCTGAATCGGGATTGCCTAGCATAATTAAAGATTAGCTTTGTAGACTTTACCGCCAGCTAGAACATATATGGTTTTTGTAGTGTCAGAAACACTGTTTCCGACAGCTCCTTTGAATGATTCTGAAACAAGTTGCTTGACAAATTTTCCAGTGCCATCGTAATAGATAATTCGGCTAGAAGAGCCGTCAGTCATGTAGATTCCAGTCGTAGTTTCGTCAGTGAAAATAGAGGTAGCCTTTGATATCGTAAATGGTGCACCAGAGGTGGCATATGTTTGCTTAGTGCCTCCTAGGTATTTGATGATGCTTCCATTTGCGAAGGAAGCATAAATATTACTATCTATTGCTAGACTAATAGCGCCTTTTACATTACTGCCATCTTTAATATAGTCTGTTCTTGCACCATAGCCGCCAGTTACTTTTTGACGACGATAAATAGCGCCAGTATCTTTATCGATGGTATATATATTAGTTGAAAATGAAGCCAACCCTGATGGGACTTCTACATCACCGGATACATTTTGTTTGTTAATAGCGAGGTCAACAGTATCGAATTCGTAGATACCGCCTTTGTCAGAGAAAAGAACAATGACGTTTCTAGTTGGTACGGCCGTTGCTAAAACGAATTTTCCATTCAAGTTTGGTTTATCGAGAACGCTTGAAACTTCACCGCTTGCTATATTTACCGCTGCGATATTACCACTGTCTTTACTGATAACATATAAATTTTTCCCAACCGTGATGGGACCGATACTATCAGTGCCGGCTATTTTGCTGGCATCGCCAAGGAGCTTTGACTGAACTCGAGTAACTCCGCCAGCGATATCTAGTTCTTTGTTTATGCTGGTTTCGAGTGTAGTGGCCTTGTCCTTCATCGCTGGGTTGGATTTCAATGACGTTGTAAGTTTTAGGGCAGAATCAAGTGTACTGGTTGCCATCGGTAGATCGCCGCTGGCTATCTTGGTTTTTGCGATATCTAGCTTACTAACCGCCTCGGTGTAGGTAGCATCTGCTAGCTGCTGTTTCTCAGCATTTTCCTTATTCTGCCAGAATATATATGAACCCAAAAGAGCGACTACAAGTACCGAGACCGCAGCTATTAATAAAAATCTCTTATGTTTTTTTGTACCACCAAAGGTTTTACTTAAATTAACCTGAATTTTCTTTGCATACGAGAAGTCTATCTTTTCTAATTTTAACCATTTTGGTTTATTAGTTGTTTCCTTGATGTGGATTACCTGCCCTACATCTTTACCAACTAAGCTATTTGCAGTTTCGTTGATGGTAAGTTCTTCTAGAACAGATTCGCTTATTTCAGCTTCATTCGCAGGTTCTTCTAATTTATTATGGGCCATCATTTTAGCATTCTTTTTGGGAAAATCTACTTTTCGTTTTTTAATTGACTCTTTTACAAAATCATAAGAGTCTAATGCAGCATTTTGAATAAAAGGAAACGCGGTAGCGGTAATAAAGGTTGCGATAATGCCACTGTATTTTTTTAAATAGAAAAAAGTTTTTTTCGCGAATGGTGCCGAAGCCTCTACTACTGTTTCTACGGGTTTATTGGGTTCGGATAACCAGATTTCGTCTTTTATCTCTGTAAGAGTTTCTTCGGAAGCTGCTTCTGGTGTAATTGCTTCGATGATAAGAAGTGAATTCGGCTGCATTTCGCTAGAGTTACTCTCTAAAAGATCTGCAAGGTGGCTTACCGCTACTTTTGGCTGGAATTCCTCGACATATCTTTGTAGTTCGTCCTTTGAAACATGGTAAAAAACGCCAGGAGTCACTATTGCAACTTTGTCGCCTTCGATTAATTCACCGGCCGCTGTGTAAGTAAAAGTACGCAAAGGATTAATACTATCACCTGATAGGTCCTTGGTGATGTTACTAGATTTACCGGCTCTATAGAGATAGGCTTCCGCCTTGCCAGTCTGTGTTACGTAAATAACGCTATCAGAGATAACTGCAAGTACTGCATTGATGTTATTAAGCCAGCCGATATTTCCCTGATGGGTAATTTCTGCTAAGCTTTCGTTTATCTTGGTAAGAGCAATTTCAAAACTAGACATAGGGTCTCTGTTTAGATCGAGGTAAAATTCACTGTGGAAGGCGTCTGTGATAACCTCTGCGACTTCTTCAGCACTTTCAGACGAAGCTTTCACATTTATTAATGCATAAATAGAGCCATGATTTCTCTCATCGCCATCGTTTGGAATATGTTCGTAAGCAACCGCGATACCTTGGTGCTTGCGACCTCTTTTTGATTCGCTAAGAATCTTTGCAGTTCTAGCGATTAGTTTTTTTCGCATTAGTAAGGCCTTAATACTTGTCAAACTATAACATTTTTATATGTGTTTGACAAATATTTATTAACTTTTAATTAATTCTATTGCCTCTTTGAATATTGAGTGTAAGATGATGTCACGAAGGTGTCATTCCTTAGTTCCTACTAGATGATCCGGGAAGGGAGATCACGATGAAAGAGGTAAATCTCTGCGTCGATGGTGTTCGAATCCTGGCGAGCAGTCAGGGGGTCAAAATAGAATCCGTCAAGGATTCAACCAAATATTTTCATCTGGATTACGATTGGATTACGTTGCTTGTGGTCAACGAAGAAATAGTTGACCGCTTTCTCAGGGCCGTCGATGATGGCCTAGCGACAACGCTGTATCTCGGATATGAGCCAAGCGAAAAAGAGCTCAAGGAAGGGATTCTGCCAGAAACTCCGATGCTTACCTTGCATGTCTGCAAGGATAAGACGTGGAGATTCGGCTTCGTCGATCGACCTAGTCGAAAGATGTCGCGACGAAGGCAATGGTTGAGAGTAGATGGAATGCGGTTTTTCAGCATTCTCTTTGCTGCCATCGGCTATCGCTACGAGAACACTGTAGTCGACACTGAAACAGCGAAGCTCAGTCAGATGTTTTGGATTGTCACCGGCCATCATAGTGATCCGGCGATGGAGTACGTCATCAACCCGCGGGCAATGCTCTTTGAGTATTCTCCGGGAGACAAGATCGCTATTCAGCGCGACAAGGGCGACTTCTGGGAAAACATCGCAGATCTTTGCGAGGTTATCACGGACAGTGATATTTCAAGTTCGGTCATGGATTACCAACCGGACGAAGAACTCTCTACAAGCACTGTCAATGTCGTTAAGATAAGCGACAGTGTTCTCAGTATTGAGCTTTTGGATGGCGACTTCCTTTGGGACTCGATTGAGTTTCCCATCGAGTCCTTGCAGATGTTCAATGTGATAAAGCCGAGGTTTTGGCCTCAGTCGAGCGGATCTACTGTCACCTTCAGCTTCATTGACGAAGATGACGACGACTCAATCTAGAGAGGGGGTATCTACTTTTGTAAAAGTTGCGTCACTCTGAAGGGGGAGGTGTTTCGGTTGGATTCCACGTATAATCTGGTTCTGTTCGGTTCGTTTTTACTGTTTCTGGCCGTTGTGACCGTCGGTATCACTCTGCTTTTCAAGCGGAGTGAGAGGTGCAGCGAGATCGAAGGCGACTTCGATCAGCTCTATCCGGCCGATCTGGACGATGTTGAGGACCAGTTGTCACCAATGGCGGCTTTTATGCCGGCGGTATCTACTAGCCCTCATCGCTAGGTCTGTAACATTCATTCTTGCCTCGCGAAAGGAGGTAATACGCCCGGGATATCGCGTTAGCGGTACCCGGGTTTTGGTTTTGTATACTAGTTTTGTATATCAAAAAATACTAGAATATTATTATGAATTATTATCGTTCGAACGAAGTGATAATTAAAACTTCGGACAATAGTTCTCGGCCGTACACTCGAACAATAACAAAAAGACAACACCCTAATTATTGTTCGAACGAAGTGAGAACTAAAAAATGGCATTGGTATGTCTACATTTTGGAATGTCTAGACGGTCTTTATTACACTGGAATGACATGGAACGTTGAAAATCGATTGGAACAACATTCTCTGGGTTTCGGCTCTAAGTTTACATCCAAACATGGGTTTAGGCAGATTCGGTATGTTGAAGAATTTTCAGATATTACTTCTGCTCGGGAAAGAGAAGTCCAACTAAAAGACTTTAGTCGTAAAAAGAAAGAAGGACTTTGGAATAATTAAGGAGTAGTTCTCAGCCGCATACTAGAACAATAATATATTTATCGTTCGAACTACGTGAGAACTAAATCAGAATGACGAGAAACATGTACACAGATATAAATAAAAAAATAAAAGTAATCGCGTTGTTTGAAAATGGGAAAATAATTCCCAAGATTTTTAGGTGGCAAAATCGTGATTACAAAATCAAAGAGATCAGCTTGGCTTATCAGGAGAGAGAAGGTCGGTCGATAAATTATTTTTTCGGCGTTGAGACTGAGGACGGCAACGTTATGAAGCTTCGCTACAATGACGAGAAGCTTACTTGGTGGCTGCTAGAGACTTGGGTAGACTAATACTTTAAAATTCTTTGTAGCTCGTATATCATGACTTGTATGGATCCATTAATTTATCAAAAAGTAGGTACGGAAAAAGATAAGACATATTTCTTAACATCTTTGACTAATCGGTTTGATTTTGTTACTGACATGTTTCGCAAAGAGCTAGAGATTAGGTACGGTGGCTTGTTTGAGCCTATATATATTTATCAAAATTATCCAGCACCCAAATACGAAAAAAATAATTACATAGTCGTTAATGGGAAATTGGGAAACAAAAAATCGTTTATAGTTGGCGAAGAATATGAAGATCTTAATATCTACTTAAGTAACTCACGGCAATTTAGTTTTTTAATTGATAATATCTTGACGAATCAAGACAAAATATTTATGGTTGGTTTCACTAATTCTTTTCTAAACATCGATTGCGATAAGATTATATATGTTGGCCCGAAACCTAAAATAGCCACATATTTTGATAATAAACTGGAGCAATTGAAGCTATTTCAAAAAATTGGTGTTAGCCATCCACAATTTCGGTTTTATGACGATATTAATCAATTGGAAAAAGAAAAATTTCCTTTATATCTAACTTCTTGTTTTTCTAGCGGTGGAATTGAATCTGGTTTAATAAATAACTACCATGAGGCAAAAAAATTTGTTTCTACTTGGCGTGAATATACCAAAGATAAAATAATAGTAACCGAGCTTATAGATGGGGCAGAATACTTTCCTAATTCGGTAGCAATTGTTGATAAAGAAAAGGCAGTATCACTTATAGTTTCTGACCAGATTTTATCTGGGAATGCCTATATTGGAAATATTTTTCCTAGTAAGCTCTCAAGAGAAGTTGTATCGAATATACATAAAATGACTGAGAAAATTGGCGAACACCTAAGACTACAAGGATATCGAGGTATGTTTGGGTGTGATTTTATTGTCAAGGGTGAAGAAATTACTGTTCATGATTTAAACCCTCGTCACCAAGGGGGTTATTTGATTAATAATCTTCAATATATACATAATGAATTAGTGAGGGCAGAAATATCGACCAGCCTAGATGAAGTAGTTTTAATCGAGAGAAAAAAGGTAACGTCTGCATATTTCCTGGCTCATATTAAGGTTAAGCTCCATGACAGAAAAGAGCACGTGCTTCTTAGTGAAGTTAATATTAATTCTGAAAATACACCAACCACTGAAATTGGTAAAGAATATATGACGTCATTCTATAAACAGGGCTATAAGATCCAAGATACCTATCCAGGATATCTGATAAAATCCGGAAATAATTATGAGAGCCTAATCGATGAAATAAAAAAAGATGCCGAAAGGCACTTAAATGAGTTGGTGGATTAATAAATGAGTATTTGGAAAAATCATCGCAAAGAACCATATTATACCTTTGTAAAAAATGGTCAAAAGACCGTAGAGGGTCGTTTGATTAAAGGTAAATATGCAGAGATGAATGTCGGAGATCATATTGTCGTCCAAAAAGAGGACGAGAGCGAAAGCTTTGAAGTTGAGATTACTGCTCTTAATAAATATTTAACCTTCCGCGATATGCTCATGAGTGAAGGACTTACAAATGTTCTGCCTGACGCTGGTGACGTAGATGACGGTGTTTCTATTTATCGCCAGTTTTATACCAAAGAACAAGAAGTAGAATATGGTGTTATTGCGATAAAAGTTATCTTAGTTTAATTGTTTTGTTTTAATACATTTGTTATTATCAAATAGTAATAATAAGGAGATAGATATGCCACCAGAGAATCCGTTTGACCCATCGCAACAAACCGCGGAAGCGGATGAGAAAAAAATAAAACAACAGGCACAAATTGATGAAATGGCTAGTGACCTCCATGAGGAATGGAGAGCTCCACGGAAACAGGAAGACGGTACTTATGAGCCAAGAATGAAAGAAACCCGTGATCAGGCTTGGATTGAGAGAACTGGAGCTGAAACACGTCTTGATGATCGGGGTCGAGTTACATCAGAAGTTGATATAGCCAATACGGAATACAAAGATTTGCCAAGCGAATGGCAGGCGGAAAATAAAGTTTCTGCGGAAGTCTCCTTGGATTTGGTAAATATTGCAATTGAAGCTGGGAAGCCCCTTGACGAGGGACTTATCGAGGATGTGAGCGCCGTAGTTCACGAAAAGTGGTTAGAAAGAAATGGTGAATGGGCACCCGAGGAACAGAAAAAGCCTTATTCTGAATTGTCTGAGGAAGAAAAAGAAAAAGACAGAATCTTCATTCGAAAAGCGATTACAATAGCGACAAAAGAATAAGTTACTGTAATTATTATAAATTGTGTTTACTAGAAAATTCTCGCATAAAAAACGAGAATTTTTTTATGAGAACGATACTTCTTATAGACATGAACCCCTACCTTGCTACCCGTTGACTGGGGCTGAGAGATTTGGTAGTGGTTTATTATTAAGGTTACTTTTATAGACACAAATGGTAAACGGTGTTAGATTAACCATTGCAGTGAATGTTAGTATCTTGAAAACTTTTTTCTTATCCGAACAACCCTAGGAGGGTTTATGTCTGACAAGCTTCCGATCGACGCTTATGAGAAAGAAATCAAGGAAGCAGTCATGGCCCATCAGGTTGTGATTGTTGAAAGTCCTACTGGCTCAGGCAAGACGACTCGTATTCCTCGCTTTTTGTTAGGGATAGAGGGTCTGTCAAGTCTGGGCATGATCGGCGTTACGGAGCCAAGGAAAAACGCCACGACCTGGGTAGCACATTTTGTAGCTACTGAGCTCGGGGTGGAAGTTGGCGAAGAGGTGGGTCATCAGATCCGTTTCAATCGTAGGGTCGGTCCTCAGACGAAGATCAAGTTCATGACAGATGGAATACTACTACGAGAGATTCAGGAGGATCGTTTTCTCCGGGCCTATTCTGCAATCGTTGTAGATGAGGCTCATGAGAGAAGTCAGAATATCGACTTCATCTTGGGATTGCTGAAAAGCGTTCTGGTGAAGCGCCTTGACCTCAAGGTCATCGTGACGTCTGCCACTATCGACACAAAGAAGTTTTCGAACTTCTTCGACGGGGCACCGGTCATCAAGGTTCCGGGGCGTCTCTATCCGGTAGAAGTAATCTATCGGCCGGTGACACTGCCCCAGGACAAGCAGAAGTGGTCGGAAACATACACCACTGCTGCTGCAAGGCTGGTTCGTGAAATACACCAGCATCAGGCGAAAGGTGATATCCTCGTCTTTATGCCAGGTCTGGATGACATCAACTTGACGATAACCACGCTCGAGGAGATGAAACTAGCGGGGCTGGAAATCTTCTCTGCTCATAGTGATATGTCAGCAGAAGATATGAACAGGATTCACGAAGACTATCCAGGACGACGAAAAGTAATTGTTGGAACCAACATCCTGGAGACAAGTGTCACAGTTGACGGACTGGTCTACGAGATAGACTCTGGCTTTGTGAAGCTGGCAGGATACGATACTCTTTTGGGTCTCGCCTCTCTAATCAGAGTCGAACATTCCCAAATGGGTTGTCTGCAACGTACCGGACGAGTGGGTCGAACCCAAGCCGGTTACTGCTATCGCCTCTTCTCAGAAGCAAATTTCCTCGCAAGACAGATACACACTTTGCCCGAGATTCTCCGTACGGAGTTGGCTTCTGTGTTACTGTCGATGAAGTCTCTCGGGATACACAATGTACGCAAGTTTGATTTTGTAGATTCACCAGACAAAGTGTCTCTACAAATCGCTCACAAGACTCTGGCGAGACTCGGAGCTATACAGCTAGGGGGTAATCTGACAACTGTCGGAACCCTCATGGCGAAGCTACCTGTCGAACCTCAGTCAAGTGCCATGATCATCGCTGGCGATGCACGTGGCTGCCTTGATGAGATATTGACCGTGGTCGCTTTTAGATCACTTGGCCGATTGTTTCATCGTCCCAGGGGAAAAGAAGAACAGGCAGACAAGGCCAAGCAACAGTTCGTTGTTCAAGGCTCAGACTACCTTACTTCGCTCAAAGTCTGGAATCACTTCCTCGTAAACCACAAAAGTCGCATCTGGGCCAGAGATCATTTTCTCAACTACCATCTCCTGTGTGAGGTGGGGTTGCTGCGAGAGCAGCTGACCAAGGAGCTGATAGCAAGTGGCTTCGAGATCACGAGTAACCCAGACCCGATACAGATTGCCAAGTGCATTACCGTAGGTCTCATCGAGAACGTCTGTAAACGTAACGGGTCAAAGAGCTTTAGGTACACAAACGGGACGAATGGTTTATACGTCTTCCCGGGATCGGTGGTTTGGGGGAGTAATCCTCGTATGTTCGTCTGTAATCAGATCCGCAACAATGGCTCTAAGTCATATGGTGTGGACTGTCAGGCGATAAAACCCGAGTGGCTCTATGAAGTCGCTTCACACCTCTGTACTAATGTGATAGAGGCAGGAGGAATAACTTACGACACAGTGGCAAATGCCTATACTGTGACAAGTAGGGTACATTTCGATGGACTGGGGCGTATTTGTAGTCTTGAAACTACAAGCTACCCAGGAGATCCGGATCACCAGAAGCTACGGCGTCTCTATGCAAGAGATATAGCCTGGGAGAGTTTTCTGGGCGCTTATCCCGAAATGCTGGTTTTCCCAGGTTCAAGTAAGGACTTCGACGTAGGCGATCCGCAAGTGATCATAGAGACTGATTCTAGTCTCGAGCACCCGTGTATCGAGGTTCTCGGTTACCCGTATGTTCGTCAAGAACTTCATCCTGACGGATCTACAAAATATCTTCAGGGTTTCACCAAGTATGAGCCGACGGCAACAGAATATACCCGTCTTGCCAAGAAGGCTTGGGAACTCTCAGAATCGCCACGGGCGAATAAAGTCGGATAAGAAAGGAGTACATGAACGGTGGGGTCCTCTATGGGCCCCGCCGTTTTTCTTTTGTATACTAATATTGTCAACGTACGTATATTACAATATCTCTATGAGACAAATATTACATATAGATATGAACTCTTACTTTGCGACGGTCGAGCAACAAGCGAATCCCAAACTTCGTGGTAAGCCAGTGGCAGTTCTCGGGAGTAAAGCAAAAAGGACGATAATAGTAGCGGCCAGTGTAGAAGCGAAGAAATTTGGAGTCAAAACCGGTACCAAAATAGAAGATGCTCCGAAGCTTTGCCCTGATATTATATTTGTTCACGGGGAACAACGAAAATATTCTTGGGTTACGAAAAAGTTTATTGAAATCTTTGAAGATTATACTGATAAGGTGGAGATTTTTTCAATAGACGAAGCATTTTTAGATGTAACGGCTACGGAAAAGATATACGGCGGCGTCGAGATAATAGCAAAAGAGATAAAGCGTAGAATCAAAAAAGAAATCGGTGAATATATTACTTGTTCTGTCGGTATTTCTCACAATAAGTTTCTAGCAAAGACTGGTAGCGACCTCAAAAAACCAGACGGACTTACCATTATTAACATGGAGAATAAAGATGAGATATTGCTTTCACTTCCACTCCATGAATTTTGTGGTATTGGTAGAAGGATCCGGTCTCGCTTATCTATGCTAGGAGTCGAAAATACTCAGCAACTTCGTGACTATTCCAACATACTTCTAAATAAAGAATTTGGTATTGCTACAGGCGAAAAATTGAAGAGAATGGCGCATGGTATGGATAGTTCACCGGTGATTTCTCGGCACGATAGGGCTGACGCGAAGTCATATGGACACTCAAGAACCCTGAATAAAAACGTCACCGATAGAAATGAGATAAGAAAGCACATTCTCTTACTTTCAGAAAAGATAGGCACTAGGATGCGTAAAGACGGTATGATGGGCCGCGAGGTGGGTATCTGGCTTCGATACGGAGACTTTGGAGGATCAGGTGAACGACATCGCGGTGGTAAGTGGACCCATGACGAACTAGAAATATATGATTCAGCTTCAAAAATACTAGCTAAAATCAAACTACGAGCACCTGTTCGGGCTATCGGGGTCTATATTTCGCAGGTACAGAGGAATAACCATGTATCTACTAGTCTTTTGGATGACGATAAAATAAACGACAAAATACTTGCCACTATGGATGCAGTGAATAATAGATTTGGCGAATCCGTGGTAACTCGTGCTCGTCTTGCTGGCACTAAGTTAAAAGTGATAGTTTCTGGAATGGGAAGAGATAAGTTCTGACGATAAAATAAATTATTAGCTCAAAATCATTCTGTTTGCTAGAATTAGTAAGATGAAGCAAGAATTAAAAAAAGAACTTGATCTAATATATAATTATTTTTGGCTGGAAAATGGTCTAGTTACTTTGTTTATATTTACAATGGCTATAAAGGCAATATTACTGAACTTTATAATAACCGATAATCTACCTGTTATATTTATCGACGGAGCGGTAGGTAATATACTTATCTGTTTCTTTATCTTGTATTTACCATTATTTTTCGTGAAAAAACCAAAAAATATATTAGCGATATTATTAACAACCGCATTAACGGTTATCTTGATTGCCGATTTGATATATTACCGATATTTCAATATATTTTTATCTATTTCTCAGTTAGCAGTCTCTAAGCAAGCTTTTAGTGTTGTGCCGGCGATAATAGATAAATTTAAAATAATAGATTTATTATTTTTCTCGGATGTGATTATTGGGACAATCTTATTATTTACGAACAAAAAGGAAAAATATATAGTAACAAGAAGTAATAGTAAACAAATGGTTATTTTGCTATTTGCAATATTGCTGACATCAAGTATTTATCTTTTAGTTCTTAATAATAATGTATATGGCTCAGATTTAAAGACTAATTATTTTTCCAGTCATTTTATGTCATTGAGGTTCGGTTATTTTGGAACTCATTTAATTGAAACATGGATGTTTCTACAAGAAAAAGAAGTAAAAATAACTTCTAATGAGAAGAAAGAAGTAAAAGATTTTATTTCTAATAATTCAATAAAACAAAAAGACAATCAATTTACCGGTATCGCGAAAAACAAAAATATTATTATGATTCAAGTAGAGTCACTTACGAGTGCTGTTATAGGTAAGACCGTTGAGGGACAAGAAATCACCCCCAATATCAATAATCTTATTGATGGGTCATATTACTACTCGAATCATTATACTCAAATTGCTGCGGGGGGGACATCTGATACAGATTTGGCAGTAAATACTTCGTTATACCCTTTACAAAAAGAGCCTGCATTCGTTTTTTATGGAAATGTAAATTATAGCTCTTTGGCTAATGATTTAGTTAATGACAATTACCATACTTATTCCTATCATGGATATGATGCAGATTTTTGGAATAGGAAGGTTGCTTTCTTATCTCTAGGTTACGAAAATTCATTTTTCGGTAATACCTACGATAAGTTAAATATAAGTATGAACATGGGCATTAACGACAAAAATTTTTTTGATCAAACATTAATAAAAATGAAAGACCAGTTAGAACCATATTTCAGTTATATTATTACACTTTCAAGCCATACACCATATTCCATTACAAAAGAAGATAGTTATCTAAAAATAGATGAAAAAAAATATTCAAATGACGGGTATGGATATATGCAGAACATTCGTTATACTGATCAGGCAATAGGTGATTTTTTAACTAAACTTAAAAATAATGATCAATATGAAGATAGTCTGATATTATTGTATGGCGACCATGGACCGGCTATAGATAGTCTCATTTTTGATAAGGGACGTTTAGATAAAAATAATCCAAACCTTTTTGGTGTTCCGCTTGTTGTCAAACTTCCAAATCAAAAAGTAGCAGAAGTTAATGATATCGCATCATCTCATTTAGATATTATGCCAACAGTTTTGAATTTAGTTGGTATCAAATCGAATTCCAACATGTTTGGAAGGGATTTATTCGGTTCAGAAGAACCGTGGTTTGAAGTAATGGATCATTATTTCAAAAAATCTTATATAAAAGGTGATCTAAAATTAACTATAAGTAATTCTGAAGAAAAACAATGTTTTGTGCGTATTAACAAAACTTATCAAGGGATTAATTTAAGTAGGTGTGATTCTGTTGTTGGTAACTTATTAAATATAAGAGAAAATACTGAAAAATTGATAAAGAATAATCTTTTTAGTCTTAAATAACTATTGATTTATTCTCAAATATATAGTAAAATCCCATCTTGTGCGCGATAGCGCACGTATATATTTGGTGGGGTAGTTTTAACTACTAGAACGACTTAATTAATCTCGGTAACAGGGGTGGGCGCGCGCATGAAATGGGGGTGCGTGCTCATTTCTCCCTTGCGGAGATAATAGTTAAGTAAGTGGGGGTGAAAGGCCCTTCCCTGCCACCAATTTCCCTATCTGCCACTTTATGTGGTTTGTACCTGTCGCTTTTGCGACGAAACTAGGCTTTCCTCGTCGAGAATCTCTCGACGAAAGAAAGAAGCCGTCTTCGGTTGAATGGTCGCAGGGCGATCAGAACCTAACTGACGGCGTCAGTAAGTCTCTTTCGGCTTTCGCCGGCCGCTTGAGAATCTGCTCTCTGTGTCGGCGGGTACCAGAACCCCTGGCACGTCAGTGCGCAAACGATGCAAGTATTTGCTCGCAAACCGCACACTGGCCCCAAAGGTCTTCGCTTGAGTAATCAGCGAAGGCCCGAGGGGCCTTTCGCATTAAAATATTAGATTTTTGTCATCCTTGCGAAGGCGAGGATCTCTGAGGTAATAAGAATTAATTTGATTTTGATTATTTTCTATTATCTATTTTCTCTTGAAAAAAAATGGAGTTAAGTTCAAGAAAAATCGAACTCCTTCGTCTCTGCACTGAATTTTCAAACAAATTGAATAATTCCTTACATTCGACGATAGTTGGGTGTGTGGCACCGAAGCGATTTTTCATAAAAAGTAAAAGAATATTACCTAGGTTTTTTAATAGCCGTCGTGGTAAGATTCGGTCCTAATAAAAACCAAAATTTATGTTTAAATCCAGATGTTTGGATTTGAGTAAATCCTGTTTTCCTTAAGAGCTGTTTCATCTCTGTTTTGGTCCAAGCATGAAAGTACCTGGTAGTCGTAACGATCGTGTCTGATCTTTTCCAAGGCATAAAAAAATCTCCAAGTGGGAGCTTGTTATCTGATAAGAAAGAGGCCCGGATTTGTTTGAGATATTTCGATTTATTCCAAAAATACCAATTTGTAAAAAATATTTGTCCTCCTGGTCTAAGTATTCTTGATATCTCTTTGAGAGCTTCTATTCGTAACTCCTTACTCGGAATGTGGTGAAGAGTAGCGATACAATAGATGACATCAAATTGGCCGTCTTCAAAAGGAGTTTTGAGCAGATTGCCAGCCACAAAATCGCCTTTTGGATATTTATTTTTGGCGATTTTGATTAAGTCGGGGCTTAGATCAAGTCCTGTATATCGAGCACCCTTCGACGTAAGGAATTCGTAAAGACGTCCATTTCCACATCCAAGGTCTAGAACATTCATATTTTTGAGCGCAAATGATTCCGTGGCTTTTTCTATATCCGCCCATACATAATAACGAGTCCTAGAAAAGTGTTCCGATATTAGGTTATAATCATCACGGGTCTTAGTTATTAAATTGTGAGCATATTTTTTATTCATGAATATTAAAGAAGAAATTATTTATAAATTATTGGAAGCAAAAGCTTGTACACGAGGCGATTTTACTCGTGTGGTCGCTTCGGTGTATAAAAATGATAACACAAGCGGGTACCATTCGAATATGGAATTACGTTCTACGTACCAAATGCTTGTTGATTCTGGCGATATCGAAATAAACGAAAACCTAGAAAAACTACTGATCACCAAAAAGATGCGTTCGCTCTCTGGAGTCTCCGTTATCACAGTTCTAACGAAACCGTATCCTTGCCCGGGTAACTGTATATATTGCCCTACTGTAAAGAATGTTCCAAAGAGCTATTTGCCAGATGAGCCGGCAGTAATGAGGGCAATTCTCAATGATTATGACCCCAAGAAACAAGTAGAAACTAGGATGGAATCCCTGGTCGGGCAAGGCCATCCTGTTGAGAAGGTGGAGTTAATCATAATAGGCGGTACTTTTTCACATTTACCCAAATCTTATCAGGAAGAGTTTGCGAAAAGTTGCTTTGATGCGCTAAACGGAAGCGTGTCAAAAAATTTGGTGGAGGCCAAAAAGTTAAATGAATTATCTATATCTCGATGTGTTGGCTTAACATTGGAAACCAGGCCTGACCATATTACAAAAGAAGAGGTGAAATGGTTTCGATATCTGGGCGCTACCAGAGTTGAGTTAGGTGTCCAAACTATCTATAACAATATTCTGCAGTTAAATAATCGTGGTGAAAAAATAGAAGACACTGTTCGAGCGACGAAACTGTTAAAAGACGCTGGATTTAAAATTTGTTATCACCTGATGCCAAATCTTTATGGCTCAGATTTGAAGAAAGATAAGCAAATGTTTGTTGAAATTTTCAACAATTCAGATTTTTGTCCAGACTACATCAAAATATATCCCTGTATGGTAATTAATGGCACTGAACTATATAAACTTTGGCAAGAAGGAAAATATACATCATATACAGATGAAGAGTTATCAGAATTAATTTGCGATATCAAAAGAGAAGTACCTTATTGGATTAGGATTATGAGAACTATCCGTGATATTCCTGCGGGTAATATAGAATCAGGCTCTAAGGTGTCCAATATGCGCCAAAACATCCTTAAACAGGCAGAGGATGAGGGCTGGAAATGTCATTGTATTCGCTGTCGTGAAATTGGCGCAGGTCCGGCTTATTCTTCTTCGTCATCCTCATTCGAGCCTGAGCGAAGAGGTTCTCAGGCCTCAGAGCCGAATGGCCTGGTCACAAACCCAGGGATCTCTGACGGTCCATCCGAAGGAGATCTTCACCTTCGTAAGGATGACAAACCGATTATGTTTACAGACAAATACGATGCCAGTGAGGGAACAGAATACTTCTTAAGTTTCGAAGATGAAAAAAGAGAAAACCTTTATTCCTTACTCAGATTGAGATTAACGAACAACCAAACTATTGATGCTATTAGAAACTGCGCGATTATTCGAGAAGTACATACATATGGTAAGGAAGTTGAGATTGGCAAAAAGGGGGACAATCAACACAAAGGATATGGCAGAAGGTTGATTGAAGAGGCTGAGAAGATTGCTAAATCTAATGAATACAAACAGATAGCGGTAATATCGGGGATCGGTGCCCGCGACTATTATCGCAAATTTGGTTATGAAGTTGTAGGCGAATACATGGTTAAAGAGTTGACATAGCCTAAAAATATGTTAAAATAATCATCGAGTGATTCTAATCGGAATCAACTGGTAACAAACCGCCTATTATAGGGAGGTAAACCCAATGGGTTTCCTAGATAGTATTCTCGAAGTCGTCAAGAAGGCAGCAGTTGCAGCCATAACTCCGATCGTTGAGATTAACGTTTTGAAGGAGGACAGCGCATATGTAGCTATCTATACGACGGTATTGCCGACGTCAGCTTTCGGGCACGAGTGCTACGTTATCCGTCAAGGAAACGCTGCAATCACTATTGCTGGCATGTCCCGCAATGCACAAGTTCGTCTCGAGGCAAAGGTTCGCGAGACGTTTCGCAACACCCCGGAACCCGGCCTTATGGCTTTTCTGGAGGAGATTGTTTCCACAATGAAAGAGCTCGCCAATGGCGGACGTCTCTCTGGAGCTATCTAATACGGGCCCACACCCAGCACTGCTTTGGCAGTCTGCTCCGTGTGGGCTTTCTGCTTTTTCAGACTCGACGTAATTGTGAAATTATGATATAATTTTGCAGTTACATTGAGTTATTCTTCGAGTTTAGGAGAAGTTCTCACTAAACGTTCGAACAATAACTTTTTATTTTGGAGAAAACTATGAATATTAGAAACATCGCGATAATTGCTCACGTTGACCATGGCAAGACCACTCTTGTTGATGGCTTTTTGAAACAGACTAAACTTTTTCGTGAAAACGAAGCCTTGATGAGCCAATCTCTCATTATGGACTCTAGTGATCAAGAGCACGAAAGAGGTATTACAATAACTGCAAAGAATACCGCGGTTGTTTATAATGAAATTAAGATAAATATTGTCGATACTCCAGGCCACGCTGATTTTGGTGGCGAAGTTGAACGTACTCTAAATATGGCAGATGGCGCGATACTCGTTGTTGACGCCCAAGAAGGCCCAATGCCTCAGACTAAGTTTGTTTTACGTAAAGCCCTCGAACTGGGTCTCAAAATGATAGTTGTTATCAATAAAATCGACAAAAAAGATGCCAGAGTCGGCTACGTTATAGATAAAATACATGATCTCTTTCTTGATCTTGCGACCGATATGGATCAGCTTGAGTTTCCTGTATACTACGCCATTGCCAAAGAAGGTAAATCTTGGGCAGAGATGCCAAATGATTTCTCAGAGCCAGCCGACTTGTCACCGATTTTTGATGCAATTATAAAATACATCCCGGCACCAGATGCTGACAAAAATAAACCATTCCAGATGTTGGTAACCACTCTTGAGAGAGACAGCTACCAAGGCAAGTATGCTATTGGTAGAATTACTCGTGGATTCGCAAAACCAGGTCAGTCAGTAACTCTTATTTCTCGCGATGGTACAGTGGAAAACACACGAATTGATAAAGTATATATCAGCCAAGGTCTAAAAAAGGTTGAAGTGGTAACAGCAGAACCTGGCGACATTGTTTCACTTACAGGTATTAAAAATGCCTGTATCGGTGATACTTTGGCCGACTCTACCTTACCAGAAGCTTTGCCGACAATATCTATAGAAGAGCCGACTCTCAAAATGTCGGTTTCTGCGAATACTTCTCCTTTTGCAGGACGCGAAGGAAAATTTGTTACTGGACGTCAGATTTTGGACCGTATCAACAAAGAACTGGAAATAAACGTTTCATTAAAAATGGAAATTGGCGAAGAAGGCGATTACATCCTCTCGGGCCGCGGCGAACTACATTTGTCGGTATTCATCGAAACTCTACGTCGTGAAGGTTTTGAGCTTCAGGTTGGTAAACCCCAAGTAATTGTAAAAGAAATAGATGGCGTTAGGTGTGAGCCAGTTGAAGAATTAACAGTAGACGTAGCCACTGAATATGTTGGAGCCGCTACAGGTGAAGTTGGTCGCCGAAAAGGCGTTTTACTCGCCCAGCTTGATAATTCTGACGGAACAAGCCGTCTCGATTTTGAGATTACTACTCGTGGTACTTTGGGTCTCAGAAACCAGCTTCTTACTATGTCCAAGGGTACTGCTGTGACAAATTCACTGTTTTTGCGCTTTGATCCTCTTGGTGGTTCTATGCCTAGATTACGAAACGGCGTTCTTATCGCTTCCGAATCGGGCAAAGCGGTTACTTATGGCCTTAATAATGCTCAGGCAAGAGGGACGGTATTTATCGGACCACAGATACAAGTTTATACAGGCATGATTGTCGGATTAAACACGCGCGATGAGGATATAGAGATAAATGTTACTCGTGAGAAAAAATTAACGAATACTCGGGCATCTGGCTCAGATGATACTCTTGCCCTGACTCCTCCAACTATTTTTAGCCTAGAGCAGTCACTAGACTTTCTTGAAGACGATGAGCTTCTAGAAGTGACGCCAGTAAGTCTGAGACTTAGAAAAAAATATTTAGATGGAAACGTGCGCAACCGATTGCGCAAAAGTAGCTAATACTAACTTAACACGTTAAGCCCATTACAAACTTTATTTCCTTGACAAGGGTATTAAGTGTTATTAAGCTTAGACTAATAACCCTCGTACTTAGTGATTTTAAAGGAGGAAAATGGCTACTGAAGAAGATAAAGGAATTAAACCGCTAGAGGCTGTAGAAACAACTGATAATATGGAGTTCGCCCCAGCCAAAAAAGAAAAACTCAAAATACCCAAGAACTTATTTATACTGCTTCTAGTATGTGTCATCACAATACCAGGAGCATATTTACTTTATAGATCATTTGCTTCAGTAACTCGGACGTTGGTTTGGAGCGACGAATTTGACGGTACTGCATTAAATTTAACTAATTGGAGAATGACAGCTCCTTGGGGAAATGTCGTCAATCCAAATGCAAAAGAACTAGAACACTATTATCCTAAAAATGTAACAGTTAGCGACAGTAACTTAAAATTTAATACAACTAACCTCGGAACAGATATTACTTATCCTTATGAATCAGGGGTAGTCACAACTAATTCCAAGTTCGGATATGGATACATCGAAATGAGAGCAAAGCTCCCAAAAGGACAAGGAATCTGGCCGGCTCTATGGATGATTAATTTCGAAGACACTCACGAAATAGATATTTTCGAGATGCTTGGGAACGAACCAAATAAAGTATATATGACATATCATAATACCAATCAAGAAGTTTACCAATCTGAATATATTGGACCAGATTTTTCTGCTGACTATCATATTTTTGCGGTAGACTGGCAACCAACTTCAATCACTTGGTATATAGATGGAGTCCAGAGAGGTCAATATACTGGGGCCATCAAGCCTGACCCTTTGTTTATTTGTGCAAATACTGCAGTTGGAGGTCTTTGGCCTGGTTCTCCAGATAGTACGACAGTATTCCCACAAAATTATTACATTGATTATATTAGATATTATCAACAGACTGATGCTGTCATCCCTACCCCCACTTCTACACCTTCACCAACCGTTGCTCCCACGGCTACTCCGACCCCTACTCCTACACCAACCCCTACTATTACTCCTATTCCTACGCCCACTAAAGTTCTAACACCCACCCCTACAATTACCCCAATGGCCGTTTCCATCTCAAGTCCCTTGAGCGGAGGAAAAGTAAGTACTACATCTCAGATTATTAAAGCAACCGTAACAGGGCCTTATGCTGTCAAATCAGTAGTGTTCTATATAGACGGAGTAGTTAAGTCAACTGTAACTAAGTCCCCATATTCTTATACTTGGAAAACAACATCCGTTACTAGGGGAACCCATATTATCAAGGTCCAAGCTACTGATTCATTAGGCCGAACAGCCTACAAGCAGATAATAGTAACCAGATAATTTATCTTTGTGAGGAAGATGATACATCTTGGTCTTGATAAACGCGGCTATTTTTCCCTTTAATTAAACAAAAAATCATTGACAACGATAGTGCATGTTATTAAGCTTAATCTAGTAACATGTATTATTGTATTTTGAAGGAGGACAATGGCTACCAAAGAAGAAAAGGTAATTAAACCACCAAAGTCTATAGAGACAACCGACAAGATGCTCGTCTCTCCTGTCAAAAAGAAACTAATGATACCCAAAAACTTTTTAATACTGCTTCTAGTATGTGTCATCACAATACCAGGAGCATATCTACTTTATAGATCATTTGCCTCGGTTGGGACACAAAGTACGACAGCTACTAATACGGTCGATAGTATCAATTACCCCAGAACGGTAGAATATTGGAAGGACTATACTGCAGCAGAAAGGGCCAAGGTAGACCTGCTTATTATGGAACCATATCAATATCCAACCGAAACAAATGCTGTTAGAGCGCTTAATCCAGCTACTAAGATAATGCTTTATGAAGACATTGTAGAGTTTGATTATAATGCCAATGTAGCACCAACAGAATATGTAAATGAGCGTCTAAACGAAGGTTCTACTGATTGGATATTGACTCAGGTGGGGACTACCTTATCGGCAAGTGTTGATGCCACAACGACCACTATCCCTGTGACCGAGACAACGAAACTTAACGGTACGACTACCGTAGCTTTGTTCAAAATTGGTGAGCTTGCATTAGTCGATCACGAATTAATGAAAATCACAGCAGTTGGCACTAATACAATAACAGTCCAAAGAGGAGTTGTTAAAAAGGCGGCTGTACATGCAGCTGGTGTTCGAACAGCGGCCTGTGTAACTTTTTGGCCAGGCAGTGTAGTAACCGATATGACCAAAGCTAGTTTAGCTGTAGATCTCGGTACCGGCTTCGGACCAGAAACATATTACCAGTGGCGGGCAAGAGTGACGGGGACTAGAGCGGTTACAGAAAAATGGGACGGTGTTTATATGGATAGGGCAGATGGCAATGAGTCGTGGGTAATATCAACTGGTTATGCTAGAAGCTTTGATCAGGCTCGTACCAATACTTTTGTATCAGACAAATATGCTGCTTTTAACACCTCTTGGAATGATGGTGAGATGCTTTATTATAAAGCCCTTAGAGCCAAGGTTGGAGTAGATATGCCGATTTTTGGTAACAGGGCTATCACAGGCTCCGCGGATATAAACGGTAGTTTAATGGAGGGATTTCCAGATAGTCAGATAAGTTCAAAGTCATGGCATGATATGATTGTTGGTCCCAACCTAGTCGCGGGTAGAGATGTTACTGGGACTTCTGTAATAGCTCCATATTTTAATTGGGTGAAAAATTCAAGAGATCCAAAATTGAATATAATCAATACTTACGAATATGAAGACGGTACCAGCACTACAAATCCTTTTATTGATCCTAATTTTAAACGAAATTATCAGAAAATGAGATTTGGGCTGACAACTACCCTTTTGGGAAATGGCTACTATGGTCACTTCTCGGGGATAACGGCTAAAAGCAACGGCTTTGCTTGGTTTGATGAATATGACAATGCTGGAGCGGGCAAAGGGTATCTTGGCCAGCCGATTGGCGATGCTTATCAAGTTATCCCATCTCTTACGACTCCAGATCTAGTTAACGGAACTGGCACTTTTAATACACAAGCGCAACTTGATAGTTGGGAGCTGTATAACCGAGCTGGCTATGCATCGACAAAAACCCTCGATTCCGGCGCGGCTAAAATAAATATTACCGCAGCGGCTGGAAGCTTTAACGGAGTAGGTTTTTCATACCAGCCTTTTCCCATTACTGTTGGAGTAGAATATACTTTAACGTTTAGAGCAAAGGCTGATAAAGTTGTTAATATATATGCTTCTGCAGAGAAGAATAATCCCTGGGGCTTCTTAGCAGAGTATGATGATCTTGGTCTTACTACAGATTGGCAGACTTTCAATATCCCTGTTAAGGCAATTGATTCAAGCACCACTGGGACTATGAATTTTCTGCTTGGTGGAACCACTGGCACTATCTGGCTCGACGACGTCAAGCTTCAGGAAGGAAACCGTGAAGTCTACCGTCGTGACTTTACTAACGGCATCTCTCTAGTAAATCCCACCGAATCTGCCGTCACTATACCTCTCGGTGGTAATTTCCGTAAAATCAAAGGGACTCAAGTTCCATCTATTAATGACGGTTCTATAGTATCGTCAGTTACTCTTCAACCAAAAGATGGGATAATCCTTCTGCGAGAATCTGTCCCTATATCTTCACCAACCGTTGCTCCCACGGCTACTCCGACCCCTACTCCTACACCAACCCCTACTATTACTCCTATTCCTACGCCCACTAAAGTTCTAACACCCACCCCTACAATTACCCCAATGGCCGTTTCCATCTCAAGTCCCTTGAGCGGAGGAAAAGTAAGTACTACATCTCAGATTATTAAAGCAACCGTAACAGGGCCTTATGCTGTCAAATCAGTAGTGTTCTATATAGACGGAGTAGTTAAGTCAACTGTAACTAAGTCCCCATATTCTTATACTTGGAAAACAACATCCGTTACTAGGGGAACCCATATTATCAAGGTCCAAGCTACTGATTCATTAGGCCGAACAGCCTACAAGCAGATAATAGTAACGAAGTAGTCAATTTTAGCTTAATAAACCTTTATAACAATCTTATTTCTGTTGCCAAAAAGACGATTTTGTACTATAATGCCATGGCAAAACAGGAAAACAACATATTGTATGAGAGGGGGTTGATCCTGAGTGGTACCTATATATCTAGACACGGGCGTTGTGTCGGCCGGAAGAATTGCTGTTGTCACCGCGCTTCCTATTTGCGAAGACGGTAACTTCAGTGCCATTACTACGAGTAGGAGAGTGGAGCTGCTCAGTATTTGCGATCGAGTAGCCCTGGTAAACCTAAGTGGTGAATTGTGTGTTGCAAGTACGGAACCAGGGTTTGAATACTTGCTGATGCTTGATGCGAGGATAGTCATCCTGGGGGACCAACAGTGGGCCTTCATTGATAATATCCCTACGGCGAATTGAAGGGAAGGTACATACGATGAGTGATAGACCAGTAATGCACTATCCTAGCCAAGAAGAGTTAGATCATCTCGAGGAATTGACTGTTGAGATCTCTGCACAGGCAGCGATACTCTACGGTCAGCTTCGCCGGCATGGTACGAACGTCGAGTTCGGGCTAGACGACTTCAGCGGTTGCAATACCACAACACGGCTTTTTGATGCTATCGACAAGATACGTACCAAGGGCCCGATCAACGAAGTACTTGCATTCACCAACTGGATTGGTGAAGTGAAGCCTCATGCTCATGGCATATCTAACCAGTTTGACCAGGAGATCGAGCGATTTAGCGGGCAGCTTCTGACGCTACTCGAGGGAGATCTAGTATCGTCCGAGGATGCGCCATTCTTTTGGCGGACACTGTTGGTTCTAGTTAGCGCCGGCGTCGAGTCGGACATCGTATCCAACATGCACTACTTGTAGTGCTATAGACCCAGCTGGGTCGGCAATAAGCGAAGGCTTGTCCGATTCGGGTGGGCCTTTTGCTTTTAATAAATGTAAAATAAATGTACAATCAAAACATACTATATGTGAGGTAATATTCATGGCACGGGAAAATTCAGATTTTGACCACGAAGACTTCAAAGAAAATGAACATCAAAGTAGGCTACGACTTGATAAGTTGAAACGTACCTGGGGAATTAGTAACGCCGAGGAGCGCAAGGGAATGATTTTATCTGCAAAAAGTTATTTATCTAAGTATAAAACTTCCAGAGACCCAAATGAGCAAAGCAAAATTGATGCCTATAATGATTTTTTGAATTTATATAAATAAGATAAAGTGAGGTATATTTATTTTTAATAATCAATGGTTAATCTATAAGTTATCGCAGTTTTCGCTAACAAAGAGAGATTATAAGCAGGCGTTTATATTTTCTATATGCATATCTGCTATATATTTTTTTTATACAATGTTTTTGTACAAGATGATGCCAATATTATATGAAAATATCGTTTTGGCAAATGATTACTTTTCGGCCTCGTTATTTAAGAATGTTAATTTTGGCTACTTCCCGATTGTTATAGCTTGGGTTATGGTGATTTTAGTCATATTTTTCACATATTTATTTATAGCTGATTTTTTTAAGGAATTAAAAAAAATATCAATTCTTGAGACAGAGACTATCGTACATGGCAGGCCGCTGTCAAAAAATATTGCCTTAAGAAAAATGTATTTAAAGTTTTCTATACTCTTTGGAATCATTTGTACTTATTATCTAAGTGTTTATCTAGTATTCCCATCGGTAATCAATGTTATAGTATTTACCAGAACGTTTATTTTGGATTTTACCTGGTATATACAATTGGTTATATTATTCATCATTAGTGCTTTATTGTGGTTTGTGTATTTCCTGATACTATATTATATAAAGAATATGGTTGCCTATGAGAAACACGTTCTTTATCTGGACATCAACCATGACGCGACGCTTCCTGCGGAAGAGACTTTTGAAGATTAACGAAATAGGTTTAGAAATTGAATTAATCAGGAGCGATTGTGAGAGAAACGTTAAATAATTTAACATTAAATGAAGCGGAAATAATTAAATTGTGGTCATCGGCGATCGGCAATGGCAAAAGTTCAGAAAATTGGAGTAACAAGAGTTATTTATCAGAAACTTTGCGTGGGCAGAATGGCGTCAGCGCTAAGATAGAGCTACATCCGGATACTCTGAACGGCCGACATCGCTTAGTCATACAGGAATTTTCCGCTATCGAAGGTGACGAAAACTATTTGGATTGCTTACAGTTAGTTGCCCATACTTTGAGCGAATTAAACAAAAATGGTTTGCAGTTTATTGTACAAGCCCCAGAGGGTTACTCGGACGGTAAACAAATAAAGGCAGATATAGAAGCTTTGTTAACTCCCAGAAAGGAAAATAGATGAACGAAATTATGAATCCAGAGCAACGAAGGATGGCTGATATAGAGCAAATGACTAGTGGTATCGTACTTTTGGATCGAGATTTAAAGCAGTTATATGATTTGCATGAGGCAGAAGATATAGAATTCGCAAGAGACGAAATTCAAGAACAAATTGATGAGTTAAAGGGAAAATTGTTTGAGAAGAGAAACTCTAAAGAAAACACAAAAGCTCTTAGGGGCTACATTGCCGATCATGCCGAAGAATACCAAGAGCTTATAGAGATGGGGTTGCCAGTCGATGAATACAGTATAGCTTATGACGCTTTTCAGACAGAAAAAATCTCTGAGGAGTATCTAGAGATTTTGAGACGAGAAATAACTGAGCTTGTTGAGGAATAAAGTATGGATATTGAAAAAGAAATTATAGAAATTAAGGCAAGGAATAAGCGAGTCGATGGGGACAAGGCTTGGGAAAGAAGTAAATTTCGCATTATTATTGTCTCACTACTTACCTATATCGTCGTCGTTATAGTATTTAATCTCATTGGTGTAGAGAGTTATCTTTTGTCAGCCCTTATACCAACAATCGGATATATATTGTCTACGTTCACTATACCTGTAGTAAAAAAATGGTGGTTGAAAAATAGATATGACAAATAAGACGATAATTTTACTTTCATATTATGGCCCCGCTATGTCTTGGTTACTTGGTTACCTTTCGAAACGAAACGTTAAAAAAATCGCATATATTTTGAATGCAAAAAAACCTGTTTTAAAAAAAGATTATGATGAGATTCTAAAAGAAATAAAAATATTTGAAAAACATGGCCTCAATGTTGATGTTATTGACTTAGAAAAGACAGATGATTTAGAAGACAGATTGATGTTGAGTGGTGCTATATATGTAAAGGGCGGAAACACTTTTAAGTTGCTAAAGGCGATGAAGGAAACTGGCTTTGATAAAGTGATAACTAATATTATAGCCAAAGACGTTATTTATATTGGTGAAAGCGCCGGGAGCTATGTGGCATGTCCAACTATAGAGATGGCTCATTGGAAACACCAAGATGCAAATAAAATCGGTCTTGAGGATTTAACAGCCTTAAGTTTAGTCCCATACCTACTGACAGTTCATTATAAAGATGAATTTAAAACAATAATCAATAATGAAATCAGCAAATCAAAGTATGAGGTTCGGATATTAAGAGATAATCAGTTGATATTAATAGAAAATGACAAACAGAGTATAATAGAAGTATAAAAAGGAGAATATAATGGAAACTAAAGAAAGTTATTTAAAGGATCTAATGGGTCATGTAATGCAAATCATCTACATGATATTTTTAGGTGTTATCATCGCCCTCTTCTTTGGCTTAGGCATTGATACTTTTTATCCAGGGCCTAAAGAACCACTATATCCAACTATTTTGCAGGAAAAACAATATCAGTCATCCCCGACCATTCAAACTGTTGAAGAAAAAGTTGTTGAAAAAAAATTTAATCAAGAGATGGACCAATATAATAAAGACTTAAAGCCATATAGCCGGAACGTATCTATTATTGCAATTGTTCTTTCTATTGTTGCACTGATTCTTAGCCTCACAGTTCTTATCCGTTGGGAAGTGATAGCAAACGGAGTGATGCTTGGTGGTGTATTTACTTTGGGATATAGTATTATTATGGGAGCGCAGGCCGATGATCCAAAATTTAGATTTGCGATTATCACGGTTGGCGTCGTAATAGCGTTTGCTCTTGGATATTACAAGTTTATTTTACCAAACAGAGAACTTAAAAGATGATTGAAGGTAGCCTAAACATATTGCAAAATAACCCAGAAGCTCAAAAAGTGGATAAAATGCTCAATGAGCTTGAGGCTGATATTCCTTATCGTGAAAAAGCCGAAAGAATATTAAACCGTACGGTAGAGGCATATTTATTGGCAGATGACGCTGGAAAAAGAATAATTTATGATAATGCGGTAGAAAAATCACGAACTGGTGAAGATCAAGTAGCTCAGCTAGCAGCAGCTAGGAATTTTTTAGTAAAAATAGAAAGTGGTGAGTTGGAACGTCCAACAGCGATAGATGCTATAAATATAGTCGAAGAAATCGGAGATAATATCCAGAGGGCTCCAAATCAAAATAATCCAGAGAATAACTAATAAGGGACATAAAGATGGCAGAGAAAAAAACAGAAGAATTTGTGGTTGATGGTGAGCAAGTACTTGCCAAGGTAAAAGAAATTATTGCTGCTGGAAATGCTCGTCGAATAATTATTAAAAGTATGGAAGACAAAACTCTACTAGAGGTGCCCGTAACTATTGGAGTAGTGGTGGCGGTTATTGCTCCGGTTCTGGCCGCTATCGGAGCGCTCGCAGCTATAGTGACGAAGTGTAAGATTGTAGTCGAGAAGACGGTATAGTGAAAAAAGCAATTATTATTCACGCATGGGGGAGTGCATCTGGCGAGCACTGGTACCAAAAAGAGAAAAATATTCTAGAGCAAATGGGCTACCAAGTCTATGTTCCCAATATGCCCAAAACAAACAATCCTGTTCTATCAGAGTGGCTTCAAGTTATAGATAATTATAGACCAGATAAAGATACAATTATTATGGGTCATTCTTTGGGTGTTCCAACTATTTTGCGATTTTTAGAAAATAGTGATACGAAAATTGATAAAGCTATATTGGTAGCAGGTTTTACAAAAGACCTTGGTTTTGATGAAACAAGAAATTTTGTAGAAGAGCCTTTTTCGTGGGATAAAATAAAAACAAAATCAAGAAAATTTGTTGTTTTGAATCAAAAAAATGATCCGTGGGTACCGTATGAAGCAGGTCAGGAATTGGCGAATAATCTAGGGGTGGTTATAATTGGCGTAGACGGTAATAATCATTTTGATACAATGGATATAGATTTAATAAATAAGGAGCTATAATTGTCAGAAAAACTCGAATACCCAATTGCCCCTAGCAAAATAGAACGGTCTGAAGCAATGACCCCCACTGATATTAGAATAAAATCAGGGAATACAGAAGCAGTTATTTCGCCTGAAATGGGTGGGTTGGTTTCGGTTTTCTCAATTGATGGAGAAAATATTCTTTATGAAAATAGTGAAGCATATAACGACCCAAATCAAAGAAAAATAAAGGCGGGCATACCGGTTCTATTTCCTTATGCAGGTCCGCGTAAGGGCGGTATTCAGCACGGTGGTGCGCGAGAAGTCCCAGTTTGGACATGGGAAACTTCTACAGAAAATTCCGTGACCCTATCACTTGATTCTGATCATATAAAAGATATTAAACTACCCTCTATGGTTAAGGGTGAAAAAGTTGGTGAATTTGATGGCACAATCACTGTTAAAAAGATTATAGACGGTGAAGAAAAAACCGAAACTCAAGACATAGTAGGAAAGCTTGAGGAACTATATGGCCTGGGCTATCGATTTGATTTTGAGATGAAAATTACAGTTTCTGAGGGTTCGCTGCGTTACGATTTTAAAATAAAAAATCTGAGTGGCAAAGATATGCCTTTTGCTCCTGGCTTGCATCCATATTTCAAGGTAGATCATACAAAACGAAGTGAGATTAAGACAAATCTTGAAAATTTTGATCTAGCAAGCAGCCTAAATGATAATACACAAGTGGCCGAAAGACCAAATGATGGTCGGGTATTTGTTACACTGCCAGACGAGACAAAAATCGAAATCGACTCAAGCCCTGAATTTAAAAAGTTTGTTGGCTATGCAGAAACAGACGAAAGTGATTATATCTGTATCGAACCATTTGTAGCTCGACCTAGTAGTCCAGAAAAAGATGAAATAATGATAAAATATGAAGAAACAAAAGAATTATTTGTTGAATTTAGAGTTAGTAAAGAAAATAAATAAGGATATTATTGGAAGATCATATACACATTTTAAAAAGAAAAATCGAATATAAGCAGATTTTTCAAGTAATACTCGGAATAATAATATACACAATATTAATCGTGGCATTTTATTTTGGTTGGCACGAAGGAATAATTCAAGAGTTTATTCACGAAGCTGGCTTTATCGCACCATTATTATATATTACAGTCGCATCGGGCAAGGCTATTTTTCCAATCATTCCAGGAGAAGTTTTGATAATAACAGGTGTAGTTCTTTTTGGTCCTATTTGGGGTCTTTCGTATGCTCTTTTAGGTCTTACATTGGGTTCCACAGCTGCTTTTTTTCTAGCTAGAAGCTTGGGAAGAAGATGGGTGAAGTGGTTGCTTGGAGAAAAAAATTATCATAGGATTAATGATCTTTCCGGGGATAAAACAATATTTACTTTCTTTCTAGTTTATTTGACCCCGGGGACTCCAGATGATTTCGTTACATATATAGCAGGCTTGACTAGTATCAAGTACTGGCAGTTTATCGCGATATGTATCATCGGTAGATTACCATCATATATTATCGCCGTCATTGGCGGGGTGAGTTTAAAGACATTAGATTATCGGCTGATGTTTTTCTGGTGGGGAGTAATGTTTGTCCTAGTGGGATGTCTTTATTTATATAAAAAATACTTTCTTGATAAAAAACTAAAGGACATTTCTAAAAAATGACTTATGACGAAGTTATGCTTCGATTAGACAAACTAGCTAGTCATGACCCAAAGGATTTGGCGGGCATGGCTCGTTTTGGCATCAACGTTGATAAAGCTTGGGTAATTAGTATGCCGAAGTTAAGAATATTAGCGAAAGAGATACTCTCACATTACAAAATACAAAAAATTGATAATAATGTGTCATCCCTGGTCGCAAACCCAGGGATCTCTCCCGTACCATCCGACTTATCCAGCGTAGCTTTAGCGAAGATGAAAAGAGATCCTCACTTTCGTAAGGATGACACAATAAAGATCCAAGAGCTGCATACCCTCGCTCTAGAAGTTTGGGATTCCGGTATTCACGAAGCTAGAATATTAGCTGGTTTGATTGATGATCCAAAGATGGTAACTGGGGAACAAATGGAGAAGTGGGTTCTAGGCTTTGATAGCTGGGATGTCTGCGACCAGACCTGCGGTAATTTGTTTGATAGGACAGAATTTGCCATAAAAAAAGCACACGAATGGTCAAAAAGATCCGAAGAATTTGTAAAAAGAGCAGGTTTTGTCTTAATGGCTGGACTTGCCGTTCACGACAAAAAGCTTGAAGACAACGTCTTTATAGAATTTTTAGATATTATAAAACGTGAGTCTGGTGATAAGCGTAATTTTGTACGCAAGGCTGTGAATTGGGCTCTACGGAGTATTGGTAAATCGAGGAACAAATATTTGTATGAAAAATCCATAAGGGTAGCTGAGGAGATCCTCGGTCAAGCCAAGGATGACAGCTTGGTATGGAGTGGCACAGAAATAAAGGCTATGAATTTCATCGCCGGTGATGCAAAAAGAGAACTAGAAAAAGATTATATAAAGAATCGTTTTCTATAAAAGAGAAAGGGAGCCACGCTAGGCCACCTTTCTGGTAGTGCATGTCTCCCTATGTTTCGAAACGTCCTCGTCCGCGATATTCTGTGTTCCCCATCTGTTTATTGACACGATTGACGAGACTGAAAGAGAAGTTGGCTCTGGTTTTGTGAGCTTGTTGCTCAGAGACGAAAGTATCGTCCCATTCCTTTCTGATACTCTTGAACTTCTTTCCATTTACGAAGTTCTGAAGATCCAGAAGGTCATTTTCGGTTGCTTTTTTCCAGATGCTAGTAACTAGCCGAACCCGAATGCCATTAATAGTGGCAAGACCCGCTTTTCGTAAGGGGCCATAGAGCGAATCTGGGACTCTGACAAGAGTCTTTTTTACCAAACCGTTGACTGGATTGGTAAAAAGTATGCAAAGTGCAAGAATCAGCCGATGCTCTTGGTCAACATCCTTTAGGATATTGGGAACCATTCCAGCCTCCTTCTAGTAGTAGGTACGTGCGAGGATTCTAGCACGAAAACACAAATTTTTCAACCATATACGGTATTTATATTAATTATAAATTAGTAATATTCTAATAATTAATTTGACATCGTAATGTGTCGGTTTTAAAATGTTGTTAGTAAAGAGGTGGATGTCCCAAAATTTTGGGGCATTTTAAGAATAGAGGGGGATAATTGGGTAAGCAGACAAAATTCATTTTTGTAACCGGTGGGGTTATTTCTGGTCTCGGAAAAGGGATATTAGCAGCCTCTATTGGCAACATCCTAAAAAGCCGAGGCTTTTCGGTTAATATGCAAAAATGTGATCCTTATCTGAATGTAGATGCTGGCACACTGAATCCTGGCGAACATGGTGAAGTATTTGTTACGGATGATGGAGCCGAGACAGATCTAGACCTTGGACATTATGAGCGCTTTACCGATACACCGATGACGAAGCTTAGCTCTGTTATGACCGGTCGTATTTATACCCAAGTACTTGAAGACGAGAGAAAAGGTAAATATTTAGGTAAGACTGTTCAGGTTATCCCACATATAACAAACAAAATTCAGGAAAATATAATCAAAGCAGCTGGCGATTTTGATATTCATATTGTCGAAATAGGCGGCACTGTTGGTGACTATGAAGGCTTGCATTTTATAGAAGCTATTCGTCAGATGAGACGAAAAGTCGGCAGAGAAAACGTTTTGTATGCACATCTTGTATTTTTGCCTTTTATTGAATCCACAAAGGAGCTTAAGACAAAGCCAGCGCAGAATAGCGTCCGTGATCTTCTTCAGCTTGGCATTCATGCAAATATTATAGGTTGCCGTGCAGACCATGAAATAGGAGAAGAGCATCTCTTAAAAATAGCTTTATTTTCAGACGTAGATAATCAAGCAGTCTTTCCACTTCCAACAATAAAGAGTGTTTATGAAGTACCAAGAAATCTAGAAAATGCAGGTCTGGGCGAGTATATTACTAATCATTTACATCTACCGAAGAGGAATCTAAAAACAAATGGACTGGAACACTATGTCGATAGTCTAACCAAGCTTAAGGGTGAGCTACGCGTTGGCCTAATAGCAAAATATATGTCCAATGAAGACACATACAAGAGTGTCAATGAAGCATTGCAGTCAGCAGCGGTTAATAATGGTACTAGTGGGAAAATTGTTTGGATAGATGCAGAAAAGATAGAAAAGCATGGAGTTGAAATATTAGAAGGTCTCGACGGGATTATCGTTCCTGGTGGTTTCGGTAATAGGGGTACAGAGGGCAAGATAATGGCTGCTTGTTATGCCAGAGAAAACAACATTCCGTATCTAGGCTTATGCCTTGGGATGCAGATCGCGGCTATTGAGTTCGCAAGAAACGTTATCGGCTGGGAAGATGCAAATAGCGGGGAGTTTGATACCAAGACGACCCATCAAGTGATCCATATTATGCCAGAACAACGAGTGAATATGGAAGATACTAACTATGGTGCTACTATGCGCCTTGGTGCCTATCCGTGTGTTTTAGATAAGAAGTCTCGCTCTATTATTCTATACGGTACTAATAAAATCAGCGAGAGACATCGCCATAGATACGAATTTAATAATGACCATCGTGAGGAGTTTGTCGAGAATGGTATGCTCTTTGCTGGTCTTTCGCCGGACCATCATCTTGTTGAAATTTTAGAGCTTCCTGAACATAAATTCTATGTCGCCGTGCAGTTTCACCCAGAGTTCAAGTCTCGCCCGGGCAAGCCACATCCACTTTTTGATGGTTTTGTAAAAGCAATATTAGGTAAATAGCTAGCTTTATTTAAATAAATATGAAAAGTATGTATTGACATACTTTAGTATTTTTTGTTATCATTAATTAGTTAATAAAAAGGAGAAGCGTTGGAAAAAATTAAAAGTCAAAAAATCTGCAAAGAAGAAAAAAAAGAAGGATTTTTCCAAAAATGGGGCACCGTCTTTGTTCTTTCGCTTGCTCTCGCGATTATCCTAATTGACGCAACTCTTTTAAACGTTTCATTAACCACTTTGGTTAAGGATTTAAACACTAATTTCCAAAGTTTACAGTGGGTTATTACAGCATATTCATTGACTATAGCCGCACTGACAATCACTGGCGGTCGCATTGGAGATCTATTTGGCCGGAAAAAAATGTTTATTTTGGGTGCTATAATTTTTGCTATTGGTTCTTTTATCGCCTCTATAAGTCAAAACGTAACTCAGATGGTTATCGGCTGGTCTATTATTGAGGGTATTGGCGCAGCACTAATGATGCCCGCTACGGCATCACTTTTAGTTTCTAAATACAAGGGTAGAGACAGAGGAATTGCATTCGGAATCTGGGGTGGTATAGCCGCCGCTTCTTCGGCTATTGGACCGCTTCTCGGCGGTTGGCTTACAACGAATTTTAGTTGGAGATATGGCTTCAGGATAAACGTATTTGTGGCCATTATACTTATTATTGGTTCTGTCTTAATTAATGAGTGTCGTGATGAAGAAGAAAAACCTTCATTAGATATTATTGGTGCAATCCTTTCTTCACTGGGGATGTTGGCCGTGGTATATGGTATTATCGAATCCTCAAAATATGGTTGGTGGTCTGCTAAAAAAGTCTTTGAGATTTTTGACAAAACTTTTAACTTTTCATGGGGTTTGTCGGTTACTCCTTATGCCCTTTTGGTTGGTGCAATTTTCTTAACACTATTTATAATCTGGGAAAGAAGAGTTGAGAGAATCGGCAAAACACCGTTAGTGTCTCTTAAACTTTTCACTAACCGTCAATTTGTATCTGGAACGACAACTACTGCAATTATGGCACTTGGACAAGCGGGATTAATATTCTCAATACCGTATTTCCTTCAAACTGTGCGAGGAGCAGACGCTTTTAATACCGGGCTTGCACTTCTGCCTATGTCAATCACAGCTCTTATCGTCGCACCTATAGGCGGCTTTATGTTGCACAAATATCCGCCAAAATTGTTTATCCAGTTGGGCTTAGTGTTTAATGCTCTTGCCTATATTATTTTGTACTTTACCCTAAACGTTAATAGCGTTGCGTCCGACTTTATCTTCGCGTTTGCCCTTATGGGTGTTGGGATGGGCCTTACTATGGCTACGATTAGTAACCTTACTCTTTCTGCCGTTTCAGTAGAACAATCGGGAGAAGCTTCCGGGGTAAATAATACTTTAAGGCAAGTTGGTGCTACTTTAGGGACTGCGATTATAGGGGCAGTAATGTTGGCTGCCGTAACTACAAATATTTCAGCTGGCATTCAGGATAGCAAAGTTATCCCAGCGGCCTTAAAAACAACAGCAGATGGCATGGTGGAAAATAATTCTATGGGATCAGGCTCTGGTGGTGAAATAAATATACCTAGTTTTATTCCAAATTCCGTAGGAATAACCAAAGAAATAAAAAATATAAGCAAACAAGCGATCACTGACGCCAACAAAGAAGCACTTGCGTATGCAGTCGCCTTCGCATTCATCGGGCTATTGTCTTCTGTCTGGTTGCCAAATGGCAAAAATATAGAAGTAGGCAAGAGCCTAGCAAAGGAGTAATCATGTTCCATAAACAACCAAAAATGTACGGAGTATCTAGTCTTGGCGAGAGAGGCCAGATAGTGATACCGGCGAAGATGCGTGAAGAAATTGGTCTAGAAAAGGGTGATAACTTTGTATTTGTTTCACGTGACAAATTTATCGGAATGATTCGTGAGGAAGATATGACCGGTTATCTAAAGGAAATGCTCGACCAGATCGAAGATTTCAAGAAAGAATAGCTAAAAACGAATTTGATTACGCGACTACGCCAAGTAAGGGATATCAGTTTCGTTTCTTGTAGTTATCTATCATAAAGCTTAGTTAATTGATAAAATAGATTTATGTTACGAGATGATAAATGGCTTTTCCAACTTTTTGATGATGTCTGGGACACCTTTTTTCCTGATGTGCCTCAAGAAAATGACGTAAAGATAGTTTGGGGTAGAAAAGCAAGAAGACGCCTCGGTTCAATAAAACATGGCGAAAAACGGCACGGAGAGCATCCACAGACAATAATTACTATAAATTCTCTTTTTAAAGACCCTTTTATACCAGATTATATTGTTACGGCGACTATAGCCCATGAGTTGGCTCATTATGCTCACGGCTTTGGCTCACCACTTGAGCGTAAGTTCGATAAACCTCATGAAGGCGGAGTAGTCCATAAGGAGCTAGAAAATCGCGGAGTCAATAAACTTGAAAAGATGCAAAAAAAGTGGCTCAAGGAGAACTGGACTGACTATTTGAACAAAAAAATGCCTCAAAAAACTTCTATAAGACGGATGAAGAGAAAGATATTATTCAAGTGGATATAAAGGTTAAAATAATTCGAGTAGGCTTAGAGCGAACGAACTGCTACATCGTTTCTGACAAAAATGGTAACACGTTCGTTATCGACCCCGGTGCAGAAGCAGATAAAATATTAGCTCAACTACAGGAAATAAAGAATATTAATCTTAAATTTATCATTCTTACTCATGGTCATTTTGATCATGTTGGAGCAGTTGATGAGATAAAAAAAGTATATCCACATTGTATCGTCTATCTACCGGAATATGATGAGGTTTTATATCGTGATTTGCCTGAGCAAGGTGCTTTCGTTGGGAGAGTCCTTATACCACAACATTCTGAGATAAACGCTGTTTCTGGCGGGCAATTTATCAAATTTTGTGACGAGAATATAGAAATTATCGATACTCCTGGGCATACTCCAGGGGGTGTTTGCTACTTACTCGGAGGCAATCTGTTCACAGGTGATACTTTGTTCTTTCATACGTATGGCAGAGTAGATTTGCCGCTCGCAGACCCTAAGAAAATGAAAGAGAGCCTAGATAAGCTTTTACGTATGTCGTCTGATTTGACCGTCTACCCTGGTCATGGTCAAGCCACTACTATTGCCGAAGAGAAGGCGTATTACAAGTACTATTAAGCTTGAAATATTATCATTTTGAGGCTATAATGTTGCGGTCAGGCAATCGTGACAACAATCTCAAGGGGAGGCAGTTTGAGTGAACACGTATAAGTTTGTTCAGCTCGGATGTGGCGCTAGCATCTACTTTGCTGTTCTCTGTAACGGTAAGAAGATGAAGGGACTACGTAGCGAAAACTACGAAGGTATCCAGAAGAAGCTGGCACAGTATCTTCGGATAACCACAAGGCTCCATAGCGGCAAGTACAAGGTTATTCCTATCAACTGATCCAGTAGGAGAGATTGGGGGGGAGTCCCGTGCACTCCGGTAAGATGCACGAGATTGAACGTGTGGGGAAGTTTCGCCAGGTTCGTACCTGCAAATGCTTGCTCTTCGGTATCATAAGCTCTCTCGTTAAGGTCGGTAAACGGCCACAACGCCTCGTTCGTCACTGATTGCCTCATCTACGGTCGTCCCTTTCTGGGGCGACCGTGGGGAGCATTATAAAAATGGTAATATATAAATCTTTTAATAATCCTAAGCTCGTTAAGCTCATAAAAGATGGTGGTATCGGAGTGATACCAACAGATACTATTTATGGGCTAATTTGTTCTGCAAATGATAAGGAAGCGATTGACGCACTTTATAAAATTAAAGGCAGAGATACGGATAAGCCTCTCATAATACTTATCTCAAATATTAAAGAACTAAAAAACTTCGGTGTATTACTTTCAAAAATACAATTCGATTTTCTTAAAAATAACTGGCCTGGTAAAAAAAGTATAATATTTAACGCCGAACTCGGGGAAAATGATTATTTGCAGAGGGGCTCAAATACTCTGACGTTTCGGTTGCCCGCAGATAATAAGCTTCTCTCTCTATTGCAAAAAACCGGCCCGCTTGTCGCACCAAGCGCAAATCCACAGGGCAAAAGTCCTGCTGAAAATATTGATGATATTATGAACTATTTTATTGGTCAAGTTGACTTTGTCGTAGATGGTGGGAACATTACTGGAGTGCCTTCTACTCTAGTAAGCCTCGTCGGTGATAAGCCAAAGGTATTACGCCAAGGCGAAGAAAAAATTATATAGTTTCTAAAAATTATTATATATCTACCTAATGTTCGACAACAAAGGTATAATATATATAGTAATTAATAAAAGGAGGATATATGAAGTTATCTACCGGAAGAGGAATTCAATTTTTTAAGAAACCTTTTTTTGTTAATCACAAGAAGTATGCTCAAAATATTTACAAATCGGGCAGAAATAATATTGGGAAAGTATATCAAAACCTACTTGGTAAAAAGAAATAAAGAGGCGGCATGGGTTTAAAAGGCTTTATTAAATTTGTTCGTGAACAGGGCGTCGTGGGCTTAGCGGTAGGCTTTATTTTAGGAGGAGCTATCTCTGCAGTCGTTGCGTCGCTAGTAACCGATATAATAAATCCGCTTATCAGCGGAGTTCTTTCCAACACACAGCAACTTTATATTACCGTAGGAACAAGTAAAATTGCTTACGGAAGTTTTCTTGGAAGTATTATCAATTTTGCGATAATAGCTTTGGTGGTTTACAATATTGTTAGATTTTTTCACCTTGATACCTTCGATGAAAAAAAGAATAAATAACTCAGTTTTTTCTCAGCTATTTATTATAAATTATTAAGTACAACCTCGGAGGAAGATGCAACCAACACATAATAAATTACGTTTTGATATCGTCTTTATATTTATCTTACTAGCCATACCCATAGGAATATGGTTGATGATGCAACCTATTTCAGAACGTTTTAATACTTCAACGATGATACTAACCAGTATTGGACAGCTTACAGGCTTAGTAGGTATGACACTGGTTGCACTTAGTATGATATTCCAGGTGAGATTGTCTAAATATTTTAACCTAGTTACCATTAAACCCACCGCTGTGACCGATATTCATCATTACTTAGGTGTTTATGGTCTTTTGTTGTTACTTATTCATCCCATTATTCTAGCTGTTCGATTTTTGCCCATTTCTTTGGCGCTTACTTCTAGTTTCTTATTTACTACTAATCTTATTAATTTGTCTGGCACAGTAGCTCTTTTTATTATGATCATATCGATATATGTATCGTTATTTGTACCTCGTACTTTTCGTTTCTGGAAGTTGTTGCATCAAATCATGCTTATTGCCTATGCCTTTATTTTATATCATTTATTATTCGTTAGCAGCGATATTACTAGAAGTGTTCCATTGAGATCATATATTTTGATTATAACAATATTGGGGGGAGTTGCTTTTGGATGGCAAAAAGTTTCTTATTATATTAATAAATTTGGTAAAAAAAATGAAATATCTAATTAGTATTACAGCCTTTGTTATTTTAGCCGCTTTAGGGACAACGCTATTGGCAAGCCAGTTGATTGGAAGATATGGGAATGTTCGAAAGGTTACAGAATTGACTAAAAATAAAAAGGAAATTATAAAAGTACAAAAAAATATCCAACCAACAGTAACTTCCGGCACAAGTGGCTCTGTTAGTAATGGTAATACTTCAGTAACGGTACCATCTGTCACCACGAGCCCTTCTTCGACGCCAACTATCATCCACTCTGTAGAAAATTCGGAAGAAACTGATAGAGAAGATGAAGAGGAGAAAGATGATTGATAAAATTACAAAAATTTTATTTGTGACTGTGGTATTTATTTTTGTTGTTTCATTCTCTGGTATTGGAATAGCCGCACTTTTTGACAAAAGCGTAGTTCAAAAAGTTGTAAAAACGGTTGTTACCAAAGAAGTAGAAGAAGATGAATCGGTGGCGACCCCTGAGCCAACAAATATCACTTCTTCAAATACTACAAACACGGGTACTACTCAACAAAATATAACTAATAGCCCTGTAACCCCAACTGTTACTACTGCACCAACGAGTAGTGGATATACACTGGCAGACGTTTCTGCTCATGGTTCAAGTAATGGTTGCTGGGTAGTATATTCAGGAAATGTATATGCCTTAGGTAGCTATCCATCATCTAGTCATCCCGCTGGGCCAAACATTCCCTGCGGAGGAGATATGACAAGCTTATTAAATTCTTCACATAATCATTCTGGTTTAGCAATTTCTCTACTAAAGAGTTTTTATAAAGGGCCATTAATCTAATTTGGAGGGATAATATGAGCGAGCAAAAAAAATATACTTTCGAGGAAGCAAAAAGAATTGGCGAAGCACTAGGCGTAGATTGGTCCAATTGGGACGTCGAACAATTTCGAAAAGGGATGGATGTGGAGCTTGAACATGGACAAGTTTCGCCACTTACCAATGTAACTGATGACGACCCACTACTTACGGGTAAAATAGCGCTCGCGCATCTAAACGAGTTTCCGGACTATTATACTAGGCTAGAAGTACTAGAAGACGAAGCCGAAAAATTTTGGAAAAATAATTAAATTATTCGAAAGGAGTCACAGTGAAAGCTTTTATTCCCGAAAAAGTACAGTTACCGGACAGAAAAGTATTAACTATTACGAGCATGGGTGACCCCAATAAGGTTGGCGAAGAAGTTTTTTCAGCCTTATACGGAACCGCTTTTGGAACTCGTTTTAAAGTATATAAACCCAAGGGACTAGAAGTAAAATTCGGCAAGCTCACAGCTCTATGGCCCGATGCTCATTTGAAACCAAAAGATGAATGGACCGGTATTTGGGCAATACCAGTGCCAGACTTTTATGAAGAAAACGATTTAGTACAAAAAGACCCCGATAACTCTGTGAAAGTTGAGATATGGAAGGGTGGTACTTATGCGCAAGTACTGCATCTGGGGTCCTATAGTGAGGAAGAGCCTACAATAAAAACATTGCATGAGTATATCAAAGAGGAGTTTGGAATGGATATGAAGGACGTTCCTGGGATCCACGAAGAAGAATACCTTACTAGTCCTGATGCGAAGGTTGTTAAGACCATAATACGCTACCGTATAAGCTAAATATTTATTTGTATACTTGCTTTTGTTTATATATGAAATAAAATGTAACTATGGATATAAACACTATTATTATTGTAGGTTTGATCGTCGTGGGTTTCGGAGCGCTGTTTTATTTCGTAAATCAG
This sequence comes from bacterium, assembly GCA_037129835.1. GTDB lineage: Bacteria > Patescibacteriota > CPR2 > UBA1875 > CAIMLA01 > JBAXUE01. The sequence continues at coordinate 51,614 of JBAXUE010000005.1, forward strand.
AAGTTCACTGAGCTAGCCAAGCCTAAAGAAGACGACAAAAGCCTTTTGTTGTTAAACCAAAACATGCAAGGGCTTCAAGATAAGCTAGAAAATACCAAAGACCACTTGAATAGTCAGTTAGAAAAGGTAACACAAGTACTCAACGACGTCAAAGTTTCAAACAGCCGGCTGACTGATTTCTCAAAACAGCTTGTAGGACTAGAGAATATTCTTAGAAACCCAAAACACAGAGGGGTTTTTGGTGAATATTTACTGGAAAATTTACTAAGCAATGTCTTTCCCCCAGAAATATATGAAAGCCAGTTTGCACTTGGCAAAGACTCAGATGGTCGCGAAATCAAGGTAGATTTCATCATGCATGTAAATAAAGCTATTATTCCGATAGATTCCAAGTTTTCTATGGAAAACTATAACAAGTTTATCGGCGAAGAGAATAAACAACAAAAAGAAGAGTTTCTAAGGTTATTAAAAGGGGATTTAAAGAAGAGGATCGACGAAACAGCAAAATATATCAAGCCAAACCTCGGTACTACAGATTTTGCCTTTATGTACATTCCATCGGAGGCAATATATTATGATCTCCTTGTTAACAAAACGGGGTCTCTGGATACACTGAGTCTGATTGATTACGCCTATATAGAGAAAAAAGTTATTATCGTTTCCCCTACGACCTTTTTAGCTTACCTTCAAACTGTTTTGCAGGGCTTAAATTCACTAAAAGTGGAAAAATCGATAGAGGTAGTGGTTAGCAATGTAAAAACGCTCCGCAAACACCTAAATTCTTTTACAGACAAGCAAGTAAAGGTGGGAAGAAGCTTGGTAACGCTTGTAAACTCTGTTAATGAGTCTGCCGGAGAATACCGGAAGATAGACAAGGATATTACCAAGATTGCTGGCAAGGGAATAGGTTCTGAGGAAATAGTTCTGATCGATAAACCTTATTCCGAAGATGAATAGTTGTTGCTGACGGGACAGCAATATTTTGTTATAATTTTGTTATGAGTAAGAAAACCTTTATTCCTATTACGTTAACACTGGCTATCATTTCTGGCGCGTTCTTGTTGTATCTTTTTTATACACAGGATCCAAGATCTGGGAATACCGTTATCGCACTCTTTTTAATATCTGTCTTTGTTATGATAACCTCGTTTAGCTCGCTTCTACTTTTTTTATTTCGTATCATGTTTAGTGATAAGGAAATGGTTTACAGAAAAGCAAAGAATTCTTTACGTGAAGGATTTTTCTTAGCTGTTTATGCTGTTGCTTTACTTTCTTTAGGTGCAACCAGTCTCTTGACTTGGTGGGACTCACTACTTTTGGCTTTAAGTTTAGTACTATTTGAGATATACTTTTTATCAGGTAGGGAGAAAAAGTTATGAGCCAAGTACAACTAATAATAAGTGGTTTGATTTTATTTTTCTTGATTAATATATCAGTAACCACGGCGTTTATCTTTATATATTTCAAAATAATAAAAGAAAAAAATAACCTCAAAGAAAAATTTCTACTTTCACTATTTTTATCAGCTGTAAACTATTTCATACAGATTTTAACTTTGATAATTTTTTTTGCAGTTGGTCCTATCGGACTTTATTCTGCCGTTGCAGTAACATCGATGCTAGGCTACGCATTAATATTAAAGCACCACTATCATTTTGATATTTTACGAATCGCAATAATCACATTTAGTCTTACGATACTTCTTAGCCCAGCCTGGATGAGACTACTCGGGATAAAATAAATGATAGATATAATTGAAAAAATTAGAAAAGAATTTGACGACGAAATTCAAGTGATAGATACTAGTAGTCTTGAATTTATTAAAACTAAATATATCGGTCGTAAAAGTCAATTAAATGAGATTTTACGTTCACTAAAAGATGCAACAATAGAAGAACGAAAGATAGTCGGATCCAAGGCAAACGAGCTACAAAAACATATAGAGCAAGCTATTCTGGAAAAAGAAAATCAGTTTTCTTCTGTGACTGGGGACGCCCTAGACGTTACTTCTCCAGGTCGGACTTATCCTTTGGGGCATGTCCACCCAGTAAATCAGGTCGTAACAGAACTGGTTGGAATTTTCAAAAATTTAGGATATGAGGTAGCTGAGGGGCCAGAAATAGAGGATGAGTGGCACAACTTTGAGGCGCTTAATATGCCGAACAATCACCCAGCAAGAGATATGCAGGATACTTTTTATTTAAAAAACGGAGCAATTCCTAGAACCCAAACATCTTCAGTGCAGATTCGTTATATGGAAGATAATAAGCCACCAATTAAGATCATTTCACCGGGAAAAGTCCATAGAAATGAGAACGAAGACGCTACACATAGCTGGGTATTTCATCAACTAGAAGGTTTGGTAATTGACGAAGGAGTAACATTCGCTGACCTTAAGGGGACGCTTGAATTAGTGGCAAAGAAAATATTCGGGCCAGATACAAAGACTCGTTTTCGACCAAACTTCTTTCCCTACACAGAACCAAGCGCAGAAATGGATGCTAGTTGTCCTCAATGTAATGGGAGAGGTTGTCGTTCCTGCGGTGGTACTGGTTGGCTAGAGCTTCTTGGCGCTGGTATGGTGCATCCTCAAGTCCTTCGAAATATGGGAATCGACCCAGAAAAATACAGTGGATTTGCTTTTGGATTAGGCATTGATAGAATCGCGATGATAAAGCATCAGATACCAGACGCTAGACTATTCTGGCACCCAGATGTAAGATTTTTGGAGCAGTTCTGACTGGAGACCCTGTCATTCCTGGTCGCAAGCCAGGAATCCACCCATATAAATATTTTATTTGAAATAGATTCCTGGCTTGCGACCAGGAATGACAAAGAGGAAAAAGAAATGAAACTACCCCTAAGCTGGCTAAAAGAATATGTTAAAACGAAGTATTCTGCAGAAGAAATTGCTGATAAGCTCACGATGGCCGGACTTGAAGTAGAGGAAATTATCCGAGAAGTTGTCTTTTCTGGTGTAGTTATCGGTGAGGTTATTGCCAAAGAAAAACATCCCAATGCAGATAAGCTCAATATAGCAAAGGTGAATGTTGGTAAAAAAAGTCTACAGATTGTTTGTGGCGCACCGAATCTTGCTGTTGGTCAGATGGTACCAGTCGCACTTGTCGGCGCAAAGCTCGGGGATTTTGAAATAAGCAAGGCTGTACTCCGTGGTGTTGAGTCAAATGGAATGATTTGTAGCGAACGAGAACTCGGCATCTCTGACGAGCACGAAGGTATTATGGTACTAGAAAAGGAAGTAGAAGTCGGTGGTGATTTCGGCGAATATCTTGGCAAAGACGAAGTTATCGATGTAAAAGTACTGGCAAATAGACCAGATTGCATGAGTATTCTTGGTTTGGCACGAGAAGTATCCGCCCTAACATCAGAAAAGCTTGTCGAGCCAAAGGTAAATATCAATGAAGTGGTAGGTACTGAGAAGATTGTTGTAAGAGTAGAAGATTCCTCACTTTGCCCTAGATACGTTTCACGAATTGTTAAAAATGTGAAACTTGTTGGAACTCCAAAGTGGATGAAAGAAAGACTTCTTGCTTCTGGGGTACGCTCGATAGATTTGTTTGTAGATATTTCGAATTATGTCATGCTTGAATATGGGCAGCCATTGCACTTTTTCGATTTAGATAAATTAACTGATCGTAGCATCATAGTTAGATCGGCAAAAGAGGGCGAAACTCTTGTTACTCTTGATGGGCAGAACAGAAACCTAACAAAAGATAATCTGGTGATTGCTAACAAAAAGATCCCAATAGCACTTGCGGGTGTAATGGGTGGAGAGACAACTGAAATTAGTAAAGATACTAAGAACATATTTATAGAAGCCGCGGTTTTTGATAAGGCAAGTATTCGTAAAACTTCACGTGCTTTAGGGCTTCGCTCTGAGGCAGTAGCTAGATTTGAAAAAGGAATCAGCCTAGATCTTCCCGATATTGCGATAGATAGAGCTGCCCAGCTACTAACTGAACTCGGACTAGGAGAAGTACAAAAAGGTAAAAATGACGTATCTGATGGGGCTACCCAGAAGCTAAATATTATTATAAACCCAAGCAAGCTAAATGCATTTTTAGGAACTTCCTACTCTAATAAAGAAATAGTTTCTACTCTTACTTCTTTGGGTTTCAAAGTTAGTGAGAAAACCAAATATTCGTTGGATATAGTGATCCCATGGTGGAGGGTTGATATATTAGAGCCAGTCGATATTTATGAAGAAGTAGTGCGTATCATAGGTTATGAGAGTGTGCCTAGCACCTTGCCTTTCGCTGTCGCCGTCATACCGCAAAAAAATCAGTTTTTTGAATTTAGCCAAGTGGTTAGAAACACTATGGTTGGTGCGGGGTTTACAGAGATTATGACATATTCATTTGCCGGCGAAAAGGAGATCGGCTTAGTGAGCGCTGATGCCAAAGAAGCTTTGGAAGTAGCGAATCCTCTTGTAAAAGAACAGAAGTATTTGCGCACATCACTAGTTCCGAAAATGCTTGAATCCTTGGCAGCGAACCAGTTTAATCGAGATAGCTTACATTTATTTGAAATAGCCAAAACTTACCACAAAAATGGGAAAGATATACTTCCGAAAGAAAAAACTATTCTTTCTATCGGAGTCGTTGGGGGTACTGCTTGGCCCTTTAATTCAGTCAGCGGTGCTAATTTTTATGATTGTAAAGGTACAATTCAAAATTTACTCAAGAATTTGAAAATACAGGATGATTTGATCAGCTACAGGCCTGCAAGAGATTCTTTATTTGCCATAGGGCACAGTTGCGAACTTTTCTACAAAGATAAAGTTATTGGTCAAATCGGGGTAATATCTGTGAGTGCTGGCAATATATCGGGCCTAAAGAAAGCCGCTGCGACCGCAACTATTGATTTGAATCTGCTTTATTCATTATTACCACAAGTAGATCAGATATGTGCTGAAATTAGTAAATACCAAAAATCCGTACGTGACATCTCGGTAACTGTGCCAAAAAATATATCAGCAGAAACTGTTCTGGATGCAACTAGAAATGCTGATGGCTTGATTCAATCAATAGATATCATCGATATTTATGAGGGTAAAAACATTAATTCTGATGAGAAAAACATCACTATTAGGCTAGAGATATTTAGTTTTGAAAAAACATTGACCGAAAAAGATGTAGATAATACTGTCAAAATATGTCAAAATATATTAATTATGTTGGGGGGAAAGCTTCGGGGTGTCGAAAAGTAAGCAGCTAGATGGAATAAACAATTCTGAGTCACAAATTGTTACTGGCCAGGCTCAGTATCAAGAGCCTCTGCAAAATGCTGAGGAGCTTATTTCTGTTAAACAACCAAACGGTGCTGCCCCAAAAAATATTGTCATGCCCAAAAAACCCCACTTCCTTTTTAGAAAAGTTTTCCAAAAGAAATCAAAAGCAACATTAGAACAGGCGAAAAAACGAATAGTCGCCGACGCTCAAGAGAAAAGCGCAAAAAAACTAAAAGAGCCTATTGTAAAAACTTCAAATGCGGCTAAAGACAAGCAGAGCATTGAAGACATAACTAGCAAGGACTCTTTATTTAGAAGTCATAAGAAGATATTTGTTCCTCTCTTTATTGTTGTTGCTATTTTGCTCCTGACAACAGGAGCTGTTGTGGGTGCGGCGTATGCCCACCAGACAATATACGAAAATAAATTTTTCCCTGGCGTAATCGTTTGGGGAGAAAATGTTGGTGGCAAAACTACCAATGAAGCACAACTGATAATAAACAAAAAAATAGACAGCTATAAGGTTGTTATCGGGGGACCTGACCAGGATTACTCTGCTAGTGCGAGCGATCTGGGGATACTGTTCGATTCTGAAAAAATGGTATTTAGCGCTTTTAACACCGGTAGAAAGGAGAGTTGGTTTAACAATTATTTGGTTCGAGCAAGGTTGTTTATTTCTTCGCTTGGGTGGGATCAGACTACTAAGCTTGTAGATTCGGCCTCTCTTGTGGTAAAGCCCGTATATATAGTTGAAGATACTAAGCTTACAGAATATCTGACTAAAATATCAGATAATATTAAGATAGATCCTCAAGACTCTCAGATTACTGTTACAGGGGCGACAACACAGTTGAAACCGGCTATATATGGACGCAAAGTTGATTTTGATAGCTTAAAAAATAGTGTAAAATCTTCTATTGGATTGCTTAAAACTGATAAAATTACCGTTCAAACTACTAAAATACAACCTGCAATTGTTGATAATAGTGCTCAAGAAGTAATGGTACAGGCTGAAAGCGTAATGCAGAGACCTGTCATACTCAATTATCAGGGGCTTGATTACAGGCCGAGTCAAGAAACCGTTGCATCTTGGATCGCTTTCGCTAAAAACCCAGGTGAAATCAAATATACTATAGTGCTAGATCAATCAAAGATGACAAATTACTTTTCTTTTCTCAAAAACAAAATTGATATTGAGCCGATTGGTCGCAATGTACGAGTTGAAAACGGCGTTAAGTCGACAGAGACTCAAGCAGGTAAGGATGGCCTCCGCGTTGATACTGCACTCCTTGGAAAGCAAATTGCTGAGGCCTTACCCGTTCAGCCTGATGTCGCTTTGGCAATACCGACATATGTCGAAACCTTTCAGACAAAATATGAAAATGTCGTTGTCGCAGACTGGGACAAATATGTCGATATTAATCTCTCGACACAAACAATGCTTGCCTGTGAGCGGGGTGGAATAAACTGTCGAGAATGGAGAGTTATGACAGGTAAAAACAGTACCCCCACACCAGTCGGCACTTTCTTAGTACTGGGGCGAACAGCTAATTTTTGGATGACTGGACTAGAGGGAACGCCAGAAGCTTATCGACTATGGGTGCCTTATGCTACTTGGTTCAAGGGTGGTGGGTATGCTATCCACAGTGCCAGCTGGAGAAACAACAATCCAGAATCTTCTAATGGTTTTGGCAATCAGTCTTATACTTGGAACGGTTCGCATGGATGTGTTAATTCACCGGACGACGCAGCTGCCTTTATATACAACTGGGCACCAGTGGGTACCCCTGTCACAGTCCATAACTAAGATAAGTAATTATATATGCATACCATTAGGTATTATTATTGTCATATCTTTACAGGATCTGCTCTCCTAGGGCCCAATAATTTATTGTTTGAAGTCCCGCAACTGCCGGATCGAGAACTACTTCCCGCGTCATTTCTCAATCTAGTTGAGGACAGGCTCTAAACTAGATTTAGCTTGCCTGCGGTAAGCAGGGATCCATTTCGTAATACTTTGATACTTTTATCTATAGTTATTCTGTATTTACCACTTTTTTAGTAAAAGTGGTGCAAAAAGCCCGAACTGTCGGATTCTCACAGAGTCAGTAACTCACTTATTCATGTTTAGTAAAATTAACTCCCCGGCTATTGCCGGTTCAAACAAAATTATTACCAAAATATTTATAAGTAAGCTACTTCGCTTCTCGAACCGATTGTTCGGATAGAAACCGCGTAAACTCCCACGAATTCGGGTATCGTGCGTCGTCTATAACCCCATTGTCATCCCTGGACGACTCGTCCATCGTAGCCTTGGTGAAGTTGGAAGTGGAGAGATCTAACACAATATTTACCGTCATCCTTGGCTTGCCCGAGGATCTCTCGCACCTCCCCGTCATTTCAAACTCAATTTGGAGTCCGTATCCACACCTTTTTTATTGTTCGAAGTCCGGCAACTGCCGGATAGAGAACTACTCCCCGCGTCATTCCTCAATCTAGTTGAGGACAGGCTCTAAACTTGATTTAGGATCTCTTTCATATCGTTCGAATGCCAATGAGAACTATAGATACACTTACTTATTTCCGTTCATTTCTTCTTGATAAGAAACGAACCAAACCTGCCTGCCGCAGGCGGGGAATCAAGAAAAATCCTCCTACGCACCAGAGCTTCGGACGGACAGGTCGAACTCCTTCTACTCGGCTCGTAATTTTGTTACCAATAATTACTCGACCTCGTAGATAGTCGGAGCTGTGAGCCCAAAGCGATTTTTCGTTAGGGATATACACTATCAAACCATATTTTCGAAACCCCCACGATCACCCCCTGGCAGTAAACAGAGGATCTCCTTTTTATTGTTCGAAGTCCGGCGACTGGCGGAAGGAGAACTAATTCCCCACCTTTTCCCTTTCAGACAAGCTGTAAAAAGTAGATATATTATTAAAGGGAGTTTGCAATATCGACAAAAAATTTGCAACAATGGTAAACCTTGTAAAATGCGATGTTTTGTACTTGATTAAGCTTCAAAAAGTATATAAAATGTATATATAACTTGTGAGGGTAATGAAACCTAGAAAAGCTCAATTCAGAGATGAACGAAAACGAGCTATGGTCAGACCTTCTGTGTTTGCTTATTTTAGTGTACGTAAAATATTACAAAAGGTTAAAAATTGGGCTTCGGAGAGCTATTTTGTGAGGTTATTCAGAACTTATCGGTTATCCCCAGTGATGTTTGGAAAATCTAGGTCTCATAGGCAATTTAAGCCTCAAAAGGTGAGAATATCTATTATGAAGCGAATCCGTTTGTTTTATTTTGAGTTATTATATCTACCACACCTCTTTGCTAGAAAACCGCACGACACTGCCTATAAGAATATTAAAATATATAAAAAATACATGGATCATCCTGCTTCGGGTCCGATAAACCGTTCTGTTGTGGCTGGGTTCTTGGCTTCGACCCTGATATTTTTGACACTTCAATATGTAATGCCAAATGTATTTAATCTTTTTACCCCCAATAGGGTAGAGGCATCATCAACGCCGATAACTTGGACCAGTAATGCCGATTTCAATACAAATGCAGTGACCACTGGGACAGCCACCACTATATCCTCAACTAACGCGACCCCGAACATTATTGTGAGCAATAATCAAATGAAATTGAATACTGGCGCTGGGGTACCCATAGTCCAAACAAGTACATTTACAGTACCGGCACTTGTAACAAGTATTAGTGTAAATATCTCCGGCGGCGGCGGCGGAGGTGGTGGTGGGGGTTATAGTTCTCGTCTTAGACAATATTCTGGTACTGCTGGAACTGCAGGTACTTTTTCAAGTATTAATGTCGGAGGGATGACATTTACTGCAAATGGTGGTAGTGGTGGTGGTGGTGGTTCCCCAAATACAACTACGCCTGGAGCAAACGGGGCTAGCGGTAGCACTCCTTTCAGCGGATATCCATCGCTAAGTGGGATTCCTGGCGGCGGTGCTGTCGGTGGAGCAGGTGGATCAGCATATGCCGCCATGTATATCGCTAGTGCTGGCGGAAGTGGCGGTGCTGGGGGAGTAATAACTGGCACAATTTCAGTTACGCCTGGTCAAGTCGTAACATTAGTTACTGGGATAGCGGGTCAAGGCGGCACAAGCCAGTCTTATTCTGGCTCTGGCTCTAGCGGCGGGGCTGGTTTATCTCAGGTAACTTACATATTGCCATATAGACCAAGCGGCAATATTTCTGGACTAAAAGTAGATGCTGGTAATGGTGTGAACTATAACTGGGAAAGCATCAATTGGAAATCACAATCCTTGCCCGCAGATACTTCTATCTCTTTTCAAGTCAGAACTAGTGATAATAATGCAAACTGGTCGGCTTGGGGTGGTCCCTTTACCCAAACTGTGGCTGGTAGTATCTCTGGAACGGGCAGTATTTCTAGTATGGCGATGTCTCGATATTTAGAAATATATATAATCTTAAATTCACCATTGCAATACTCAACGCCCATCCTTGACGAATTTACAATAAACCACAATTCTGTCGAGGCGCCCCTGAATAATGCGACGACACTTTCAAGGATAAATAATGTAAGGTTAAAAAAGTCGACAGGTGGCGAGTTACCCGCAGGTTCACCAGGAGGAACTACGAGTGAGACCGGCATAAAAGTCACTACAACTGGTCTAAGCTGTGTCGGATGTGCAGTCTCTTATAATCCTTTTGTCGAAGTGGAATACAAACCAGTCGGGACGGCATTTGACGGCGCTACCAATCTCTTTACGGGTACGGCTGATGGTACTAATACATCTGTGGCAACCATAAGTGGCCTTCCTACGAGCACTAGCTATCATCTGCAGATGAGGGCTAGAGATGCTCAGGGCAGGGCTTCTAATTGGGTACCATATGGCACGGCTCCAGAAAATATTAATGAAGCAGATTTTATTATCGATCATGTTTCTCCTATAGGTTCGATTACTGGTTGGAAATCTAAAACTAATGTAGCAAATGTCTTGTATGGAGATAAATACTACGCATCATCGCGAGATATTAAGATTGCTTTTACCGCAACAGATGCCGGTGGCTCGAATCTATCACATGTTCAATTTTCTAATGACGGTAATAGCTGGGGGAGTGTAGCTTTGGCAAATGGGGTTGATGGGTTACCAAACACGATTGATGATGTATATACTTTTGTTTCTGACGGAACTAGTCCGATCACGGGTGCTTATTATGCTGGAGATATTCCTTGGCAGCTTACAGCAAATGACGGTCAAAAGTTAGTCTATTATAGAGTGGTTGATAATGCGAATAATCAAACACCTTCGTATGTTTGGAGTGTACAACAAGATTTCAACGGTATAACGCAAGGGACACTGGCTACGCTGAATAATATTGATCTCGTTACAAATCCAGACTCAATCGGAATCTCTACTTTATCGACACCGATCGTTCAAACTTATAGTACGCCTGGTGATTATAGTTTTGCTGTACCTGCTGATGTCGTGACGATGTCTGTTGAGGTTATCGGTGCTGGAGGCGGAGGTGATACACCAACTACTGGTGGTGCCGGGGGTCCATCGACATTGAGCATAAATGGAAATCCTTCATATTATGTGACTTCAAATGGTGGTGCAGGCGGTGGAGTAGTGGGAGGGACTTCGGTCGGTGGGTTTGCGGGGCTTACAGCTATAGATGGTCAAGGCGGTGCTGGTGGTGCTACTGGAACTGAATCAACATTTGTTCCAGCGGGCCCAGACTATGATGATTGTGACCCCCCTAATATAATAGGTTGGCATGATGCGCATTGGGACACTGTTTACTATTCAAATGGCGGTGCGGGGGGTAAAGTAACAGGGAATATAACTCCAGTTACAGTGGCGGGGCAAACCTTATCTATAAATGTTGGTGCAGGTGGTGTGGGGGCAACCGATAGTGCTCCGGATAGTACAAACGCCGGTAATGGTGATAACGGGAGTATTAAAATTACTTATACTACACCTAGCGCTTTTCTGAAAGGAACTATAGGAAATACCGGTGTCGGATTGCGAGTCGGTGATGAGACGAACGGGGTAAAACAAACATGGTCTAGCATGAACTGGTCAGCGACAGGCTTGAGTGCTCTAAATAAAATTGGCGTCAAGGTACGAGCTTCCGATGTATATGGCAGTGGAAGTTACGTAAATCCATCAAATAATACTAATAGTTTTTATTATTTAAGCTCTGGAACCTCCGGAGTGATTCCAATATCAGCAAGTATATCTAAGACGAAAACAATTGAAGTTCAGCTAGAGCTCAATGGAGATGGTCTGACCTCGCCGATACTAAATGATCTATCTATATCTGCTCTACAGGATCCATCAGCAATCACACTAGAAAGTATTGCACCAACAGGAACGGTAGTCGTAAAGGACGCCACTACTAGTAGTACTACGTATGCAAAATCCAAAGCTGTTAAGCTTATCATGACTTCTTCGGATGCAGGTTCGGGGGTTAAGGATTTTCAGGTTTCAAATGACGGGACTAACTGGGGTACATATACTGATGCAAGTGGAGTAATCTTGGATACAGTAGGAAACTGCACTACTCCAAAAAGTTGGGACGAGACAACCTTAACTTGTTTTAAGCCTTGGGATTCTTCCTATAGTTCCACGGGCTATACTGCCTGGAGCCTTGGTGGATCAGACGGGCCAAAGACTATTTATGTACGTTACCGAGACAACGCAGGTAATATTTCTGGTGCGTCAGGATTATATACAACGCCGAATACATACAGCTATACTGTACCGGCAGGTATTACTAGTCTGTATGTGGACATAATGGGTGGCGGTGGTGGTGGTTCAGCTCCTTACTTTACCTCTGGTTTTGGGGGTGGTCCATCGTCGATAACTGTTGGAGCTAGTACTTATACTGCAGCAGGGGGCTGTGGTGGTAGTGGTGAGTTTGGACCTGGAACTTGTTCTTCTTTGCCAACAAATAATATTGGATTAACAGTTGTTACTGGCGGCGGCGGTGTTGGTGGAGCACCAGAGTGTTCTGACGGTTGCGGTGAACCGGGGGCTCCTGGGGATAGAGTCTATGGAAATATCAATGTTACCCCTGGTCAAGTGATAACACTTATAGTTGGCGCTGGGGGTCTTCCTGGTGGGGGTTATGATGGGGAGCCATTGCCAGGTTCAGCTGGTTCAATTTCTTACAACGTTGGTGCAAAAGCAGATATTGTCCTTGACACTGCTGGTCCAACAGGAGGCACGATAACCTCCCCTGACGGTTTTATCACCGCTACTTCAAATGCTCTAGTGGTTAACGATGGCACAGATACAGCTAGCGGAGTTGATACAGCCACAAGGAAAGTCCAACGAAAATCAGCCACACTTTCTGCTGGCGTTTGTGGCAGTTATGGTTCCTTCGCCGATATTACCACTACTGGAACTTATCCGAACTTTGTTGATGGGACAATCGCCTCAGATAACTGTTACCAATACCAATATTTGGTTTCTGACAAGGCCGGTCACCAAACTATTTATACAAGCACTGGTATTGCAAAGGTGGATAATGCCGGTCCTGCGGGTGGTTCTATCTCATATAATAGTGGTTATTTTACCGCTACCTCAATAGCCCTAACTGCAAGTGATGGCACAGATACAGCTAGTGGTGTGAATATCGCAAGTAGAATAATGCAAAGAAAATCAGCAACGCTCTCGGCAGGAACATGTGGAGCATATGGGTCATTCGCGACCATTACTCCTACCGGGTCTTATCCGAACTTTACAGACACGACGGTTGTAAATGCGAACTGTTACCAATATCAATATCTAGTATCAGATAATTCTGCCAATAGAAAGACCTACACCACAACAAATGTAGCAAGGGTGGATACGGTCGCTCCCACTACTACGGGTTCTATTACAGCCGGTACGACGGGAGCTAACGACTGGTACAAAGAAGATAATGTCACATATACTCTCATTCCTGCAGATGTAACTTCGACGGTGGCAACCACTATGTACTGCTTGGACACAATCGGCAACTGTAGCCCAACCACAGTATTAACGACACCATTTCATATCACTCTTTCAACGGAGTCAGCGACAAACCATATACGTTACAAATCAACTGATAATGCTGGGAATGTACAGACTGTTGTAGATTCCGGAGTTATCAAGCTAGACAAAACGGGACCAAACGGTTCGGTAACAGTAAATAGTGGTGATAAGGCCACCAATGATCCTGAATTAAAAGCAAACCTAGCCTTTACTCTCAATGACTCACTTTCTGGTGTTGAGAAATATCAGATAGATAATAATGATAATGCTTGGCTACCATCCACTCCTGTTGATATATCTACTTCGGGTGCTTCTATGTCTGGTACTTACCCAAATTGGCAGCTAGCACCTGCTGGTGATGGTAGAAAAGTAGTAAGAATAAAACTTACCGACCTCGCTGGTAATGAGGTAACTAATATAACCAATTGGATTGCTTATGATACGACACCGCCAAGTTCTGTAAACACGATAGTTGTAAAAAACGGAGATAATCTTTCACAAACACTAGAAGCAAATGGACACTCGCAGGGATGGTATACATATAATAAACCACAGTTCAACTTTGGCGCCGTCGATGATGAATCGGGTATCAAGGAATTTAAATATTGTTTCTACCGAGCTGCAGATGAGAACTGCGACTATAGTGTTAACACGCCAATACCAGCGATAGAAGAAGGGGAGACAAGTACCTATAAAGCAAACTATATGCCGACTCTTACGGACTTAAGACAAGGTGCTTTAACCTTTAAGGTAAAGGGTGTCGACTATGTCGGCCTCGAGTCTCCTGTTGCAACATATATCTATAAATATGATGTGACCTTACCAGGTAGGGTATCTGGTTTTTCCGCTTCGAAGGGAACAGAAGAAACAACAGTAAAGCTTACTTGGAATGTGGCAAATATTGATACTGGATACCAGGCGCCTATAGAACAATACAAGATTGAGAGACTGCTTGCATCCGAATATACCAGCGGACTCGGTGTAGACGGTAATTGGGCAGAAACAATAAACGGTACGAAAATGTATCCAAGTTATTATTCTATAGTCTTGGATACTGTAACTGATTCGGCTAAGATTCCAAAAATAGATAATATCTATAACTATCGTGACGAAACTATGGAAAATTCTACTAAATATATCTATCGTATCTCTGCAAAAGATTTTTCTAATACTACTCCTAACGATGGCTTTGGACCACCGCCTGTCAACGAGCCAGCGTTTGAGACTTATGGTTATACAAAGGATAGTAAGACTCCAGAGATAATGCCTTCCGGCGTGACGGCGGATGTATGTGATGGGGCCAGTCTCTATAATATCGTTTCAAGCCCAACAGGTAATTGTACTGATCTCTCTAAGAGGGCCAAAGAGGTTAAGGTGTCTTGGTCGGGAGCTTCTGACAAAGGCTCGGGAATTGATTATTATGAAATCTATCGTCGAGAAGGCTATAGTAGCATGGATTTAACAGGTTGGACAGTGGTGGGGACATCCCCCGAAACAAATGATAGTCTTATTGTTAGACGAGTATTTTTTGATGAGACTGTGCTTGATGCTAAAAAATATTCATATCGTATTGTGGCTTATGATAATGCAAGGCCCATTCCTGCGAATAGTACAGATCTTATTTTGAATAATGACGAAACTGACGTCACGAATGCTACTATTATTCCAGCAGAAGTTCCCGACATCACCGCACCAATTGTGCCAGACGCATTTGGTATTTTACCGCTAGGTATTGATTATAATAATCCCGCAAAAGACGCAAACGGCGACCCCTTTCAGAAAGTAATGATCAGTTGGAAACAAACAACTGACAACTATGCAAACACCAGCATAACTTATGACCTTTACTTTAAGAACGTGGCCTCTGAGGAACCTTTTGAACAAATACATACCGAATCGTCGGAGCCTTACGACCCAGCTGTTATCCCTCCTGCCACGGAACCACCAACTAAATTATCGTTCTCTTATAGTCAGACAGGTCTAGAAGGATTAACATCGTATTATTATCAACTAAAGGTTACTGACTCGGACGGAAACACCGCCACTAGTAGTACTAAAGTAATAACTACGGGAAACAGCGCTGCACCAACACCTCCAACAGAAGTCGAAGTTAGAAATGATGTCAATTCTTTAACCAATGCGAGTACTCAGCTTGCAGTTTCATATCGAGGAAGCTGGTCTAGAAAGTGTAACTCAGTTACAAAGGCAAACTGTATTATCGGATACGAGGCATACCAAACAACCAGTAATATTTCTCCAGATATCGACGGCAGTCAGACAGTAACTGATTCTGACAACTGTAGTTTGACTGAAACGCCAGATGATTGTTGGATAAGAATCAATAGTGCTACTCTTGTTAATAATCAAACACTAAACCCAATAGAAGATGAGAGATATACAAGCAAGAGAAGCTTTGTTGCAAATAATCTGATCTCGGCAACCAGGTATTATTATAGAGTTCGAGCAATCGATAATAGTACAGATGTCGTCGGTGGATTGAAGTCAGCTTTTTCAACAACATTCGAAGAAACAAAACATAAAACAAATGACCTTCCGGATTCTGGCTGGGATATAACAAGGGACCTTACTCCTCCTCCACTTCCAATAGATGGTCTAGAAGTTAAGGTACGTGATACCCATCCAAATTCTACTTTGCTGAGAAACTTAATTAGTTGGAAAATACTAAGTGAAAAACCCTTAAGAAAGAAACTTCCTTATGAAACAGCTTATAACGCTACGACGAATCCAAAGGGCTGTAAAATAGTGGTTGTGAGCGGTGTAGACTACTGTAACGACTTTTATAGTTATGAAGTATATCGAGAAGTAGTGGACTCTAATGATAAAGTGATTTACGAAACTTCTACCCCGATAAAGACAGAGATTAACCCTGAGACGAATTTCTATATCGATGAGATTGGCAACACAGATCTTATCGGTGGTACGGGCAACAGCTCATTACTTATCGACGCCAAAATAAGATACTATGTCAAAGTCGTAGATAGTTCTACTCATAATTTCAACTATCCAGATGGCTCTAGTATTAATGCGCTTCCAAATAAAACCGAGAGGCAAAATTCTGCCTATACTATTATTCCAGCCAAAGCGATACCTGCCGTTATCGGCAGTGTAAGCTTAACTGATGTTAGCGTTACGACAGCTGTTGTTGGTTGGGCTACGGATCAAGATACAGATTCCCTCGTTCAATATAGAGTCAAAGGAAGCACCGGGGATTGGGTAACTGTAGGCCAAGTTGAGAGAAGTTCTTCACATTCCGTGAGACTTATCGGAATGCTCCCAAATACGGCATATGAGTACAAGCTAGTTTCTAGAAATTATCTCGATAACAGAGCTTTGTATGTTGAATCTTCTGTTCCTGATCTGGCAACTACTGGCTTCAATATTACACCGGGTACTGTAACAACCACTACTTCTACAACTGAAGTTAAATGGACTACTAATCTAGACGCTTCATCGGCCTTTGTCGAGTATCAACTTCAAAAACAACCAGGTGATGACCCTCAGGGAGGTACTGCTGGCGTAGAACCGGCGGCTCTTGCTGCAAGTCCTGCAAATCATAAGGTAATCATCAAGGGTCTACGTTCATCCAGGACTTATACCTACAAGATTAAATCTATATCCAAAGATGGTTATCTCGCCGAACATCCTGCCGGTGAATTCGCAACATTCAAGACCAGGTCTTTCGATTCGGCCCAGTTTACTCTCTCTCCTTCATCTTCAAATGTTGCAGAAAGAAATATTACAGCTACCACAGCCCAGATAGTTTGGCAGACAGAGAATCCCACTACCTCATGGGTGGATTACTCTACTACCTCAGGTGTTTACGATGGTGCGGCGGGTAATAATGATTTAGTAAGTTCTCATGTTGTAGTAATAGATGGTCTTATTCCAGGTACGAAGTATTTCTACAGGGTTCGGGTAAAAGATGTCAATGAAGTAGAATATACGTCTCAGGAGTATTCTTTCACCGCTATTCTTAAGCCAAAGATTGCTAATATGTCAGTTAGAGACATTACCCCATACTCAGTTACTATTTCTTGGGAGACAAATGTTGATACCGAAACGATTCTTAACTGGGGTACAACGGCTGCTTATGGCGAAAAGAGGGGTATTACGGGAGAGTCCAAGGCCCATCAGATAAAGGTAGATAATCTCTTAGACAATCAAGAATATCACTATCAGATTGTAGCGAAAGATGAGACTGGTAATGAAGTTGTTGATATTGACAAGATAGTTAGAACGCCGCTAGATACCGATGGGCCCAAGATTACAAATGCCAAGGTTGATATCCTTCCAATGGGCGAGAGCGACAGTACATCCTCTATTATCGTTTCCTGGCAGACAAATAAACCTGCCTCTACACAAGTTAAATATGGGGAAGGAATGCTTGGAGGAGAGTATGCGAATGAGTCTGTAGAAGACCCATCTCTTAACAATTCTCATACGGTTATCATCAAGGGCCTTAGACCTGCATCGACTTATCATTACAAGATGATATCTAAGGATAAGCGTGCTAATGTAACAGAATCCCAGGATTATACGTTTGTTACCCCAACCAAAGAAAAATCTATTCTTCAACTTATTCTTAAATCACTAGAAGACACCTTTGCTTGGACAGGAAAACTCAACCAGTTCTTTGGTAAGCTGGGCAATAGGTTTATGGGACGGTAATATTATTGTATCGTTTGGAATATAGTTCATAATATAGAGTAAGCTAGGAGGAATAATGCTACAAAATACACAAAATACACAAAACATACAACCTCAAACTGTAGAAAATATACCGGAGGGAGCTGTCGAATTACCTCAAGTCCAGGTGGAACAAGCCATACCGGCCGTAGAAAGTACTGTCGTATCAGAGCAGCTACCTACAAATATTGTGAGTAATAATACAGTGCAACAAGCTAATGATGCTGTTGTTGCCCAAGCGACCGTTACGGCGGTGGCTGCCGTTTCTGATACACCAAGAGCACTACCTCCGGTAAAAATTAAAGATGATACCATAGAGCTAAAAGGTGATGATATATATCTCAGAGAGGTGAAAAGAGTTATTAAAGAAGATGCTGAAAACCCAGAAAAGCAAGAAGAAGATGCTGAAACAATTCAGGTCGATTATATGGCAAATCATTTTGGGGTTAAAATGAAGAGAGAGGAAGATGAGTAATTGTTAGTTGATATACTTCTTCTTTTATTGATTGGGACAATTGCTGTTACTGTTATAATAGTTTCTTTTGTAGTATTTAGACGTTCTAGATATTGGAAAAAACAGATGGAGCGTTCGTTGAAAATAGTCCCTTTGCTTATTTCAATTCCGCGTGATTCTGGTTCAAAAGACTATGAGGCGAAACAACGCGACGATAGAGAAGCAATGCACGAG
This sequence comes from bacterium, assembly GCA_037129835.1. Lineage (GTDB taxonomy): Bacteria > Patescibacteriota > CPR2 > UBA1875 > CAIMLA01 > JBAXUE01. The sequence goes on from JBAXUE010000005.1 coordinate 70,292, forward strand.
GTGATATCGGTTGCCGAGAACTTCTATGCTAATATCACTACTTTATATGATAAATATAAGATTGTATCAAACTTTATGGTTGGAGCGCCACATATTACTTTAGAAATCGTAGCTAAAGAGCATGAGATATTCTTTTATATAGCGGTTCCTTATCCATATTTGGATATGGTGGAAAAAGCTATAAGTTCACAATATCCGGATTCATATATTGAAAGAGCTGCAGAACATAATATATTTAATAAAGATTGGGGAATCGATAAGGTATACGGGGGGGAAATACGCTCGACGAATAGTTTTTATTATCCCATCAGAACTTATCAGGAGCTAGACTCGGAGCCTCTAGAAAGTATTACAAACGCCATGAGTAAGCTAGAAAAAGATGAGGGCGCTTGTTTGCAAATTCTATTTCGTCCAGTAAGCCCTAGTATTACAAAAAAGGTTTCAAATATTTCAAGGAAAATGCAGTATGGTAAAAAAACAAATTTTATTGATGAAATATTGAATGCAACTCTTTATAAAACGTCGCAGGAAGTGGCAGCAAAAGAGAAACCAGAGCTAACGCCAATGGAAGAAGAGGGGGTAAAAGCTATAGAAAAATGGGCCTCAAAACATATTTTTGAAGCTCAAATACGTGTTATCGCCTCATCATCTTCGTCAAGTAGATCTAAAGAAATTGTCACAAATATTTATTCTACTTTCCATCAGTTTACCAACCAGAGTTTTAATGGTTTTACTTTCGTTCCGGCAAGAAACATAGAAGAACTTGCAACCGACTATATCTTTCGGTTTTTTGTTCACAGAATAGTCAGCTGGAATACGCAATTTCGGTTTTTCCGAGGTGCTAATGTCTGTTTGAACACCGAAGAGCTAGCATCCATCTATCATCTACCAAACTTTTTAGTTAGAACGCCTGGAATAAGGTGGCTAGCTTCAAAAAAATCAGAACCACCAACGTTTATTTCACCCGATGGAGTTATAATCGGTCGCAGCAATTTTAGGGGAGAAGAGAAAGTCATTAGAATTTCTGAAAATGACAGAAGACGCCATGTTTACATATTAGGGCAGACCGGTACTGGCAAAACCACATCTATGATTAACATGATTTTGTCTGACATTAAAGAAGGTAAGGGAGTTTGTTATATTGACCCACATGGTCAAGATCTTGTAGAACATATTTTGCCATATATTCCTAAAGAAAGAGCAGACGATGTTATTGTGTTTGCAGCTGCCGACACCGAAAGGCCGATAGGTATCAACCTTTTTACTGCGAAAACTCAGGAACAAAAAGACTATGTAATTCAAGAGTTGATAGGGATGTTTTACCGACTCTACGACCCTGGTCATCAAGGTATAGTAGGCCCTCGTTTTGAACATTGGTTTCGCAATGCAGCACTTACGTTAATGGCAGGTCCAACGCCTGGAACTTTTATAGAGGTGCCGAGAATATTTACAGATGATGAATTTTTAGCCGATAAACTTCAATATGTTACTGACCCGGTGGTAAGAAGCTTTTTTTTGAAGGAAATGGCAGAAACAAGTGACTATCATAAATCTGAAATGCTAGGTTGGTTTGTAGGTAAATGGAGTGCATTTATGACGAATATGACAATGAGAAATATTATAGGTCAAACAGAGTCAGCTTTTGATATTCGTCAGATTATGGATGACCAAAAGATTCTTCTTATTAATCTTGCAAAAGGTCAGGTCGGTGAAGAAAATATGAAACTTTTGGGAATGATGCTAATTGCCAAAATTCAGATGTCGGCAATGTCGCGAGTTGATATGCCAGAAGATCAAAGAAAAGATTTCTATCTATATGTGGATGAATTTCAAAATTTCGCAACAGATTCCTTTAGTTCGATACTGTCTGAGGCAAGAAAGTTCCGACTTTGTTTGACGGTTGGTAATCAGTTTATTGGCCAATTAACAGACGATATTAAGGAAGCCGTTTTTGGTAATGTCGGTTCACTAATGTGTTTTCGTATCGGTAACGATGATGCCGAATATATGGCACATCAATTCGAGCCAGTTTTTAATGAACAAGATCTGATTAATTTGGAAAACTACAATAGCGTTACTAAAATTTTAGCCAATAGTACCCCCACTAGACCGTTTAGTATGCAAGGCTATAATTACCCACCCGGAGCTAGCAAAGAGATTGGCGATGCTATAATTCAGTTATCGCGCTTGAAATATGGGCGTCCACGCGATATAGTAGATATAGAAATCCAAGAAAGAATGAGCATTCGAGAATCAGGAGGGAAATGACAAAGGAAGAAGCTAAATACCGAAAATCGCAGCAGTTATATCTAGACGCGGGGCGCAGATATACTGATTTGTTATTAAGGGTCTCGAAAAGCAATAGAAAATTATTACAGATTGCTACAGAAATTAAATCAATCGGTGATAATATCCATGTTTTTGATAGTCCTGTAATTACAAAAGCTTATAATGAAATTATCTCAAATTCACGAATATCGCCTGAATATCATGGTCTTGTAAAAGAGTTGGAAAAAGTAAAATCTGACCTCGATATTGCGAATTATCAACTTGTGAAAGACCGATTAAAATATTTTTTAGCAAAGTCCGGCGTTCCTTATACGCAAAATAATTATTCTCCAGAAAAACTTTTTTCTGTTGTTAATAATCCTAATTCTGGATTTCTTGAGAAGTTATCAGTCGCGGCTCCATATGTAGAGGATGAGATATCTAGGTTTGTTGACTTTATAGATAGCAAAGAAATTCAGATTAAAAATGGCAAAATATCGGCAGCTACTCGAGACGCAAAAAATTATCTTCGTAATTTGGAATTAACCTTAATGACGCGGGTAAATAACTCTTTTATATCTGAGAAGAAGATCGATATTAAGGATTTGTATTCTGAAAAGTTGAATAACGGGCAAAAAGATTTATTTATAGATATGGCCACAGTAGGTGATCAGGAACATATCAGAGAGCTCGAAAGACGGCTATTATCTGGAGATGTTACTATTGAAAAAGATCAGATATCACCATTAACGACCAAGGGGAAGCGTTACCTTGATTTACTGGATGAAGAATTTACAAGTCTTTTAGAAAAAAAGCTGGAAGAAAAACTGATAAATAATAATAATTTATCAAGAAGTGGCAACAAAGTTTTGAACGATATATCCCGTTTAGTAGATGAAAAAGAAGAAATAAATCTTAAGCATAAAAATTTCAGTAAACGTATTCCGCATGCAAAAGCGTATAGAATGCTTTCACAAAAATATGATAATGACTTAAATGGGATCAAGCTAGATAAGCAGAACATCCTAAACCAGATAGACGCAATATCTTTATCGGCCATCTCAATTAAAAAGAAACTGTTACTAACGACAACGAGACAGGATGTGTCTATAAAGGATTCTATATTGCTTGCTTCAGCTTTAGCTTATCTCGGGATTTATGAAAACCAATTATCACATGATGTTTCTGTGTTGGCGGGTAAGCTTGACATAGACGGTGATTTTGAATCAGATAGATTCAAAGATATTAAGTTTGAAAAGTCAGAAAAAAGCTTTGATTCTCTGTTTGATTCTACCTTGAGTAAAGAGCTAAAGAAAAAAACAGCTTTTCAAAAAAATCTTGATTTAGTTATACATGAATATGTTTATACTTCTAAGGAATATAAAGACTTTGAAGCTCTTTGTAGCAAGCAAAATTTATTGAAAATGAAATTAGCCGATATCGCCATAAATCAGGACTCTTTATATTCAAACTTCTCCCTTTCCGAGAGCCTTTTAGTAGAAATAATTGAGCTTGAAACAAAGAAAAAGTTACTTGTTACAGAATTACTGCACCAAGCGGACTTGGCACATAAAAAGATTTGGCTCGATAAAATTAAAAAAGATAATAACACATATATTGATACGAACTTCGATGGGCATAACATTTTATCGAAAGATTATGCAAGAAAAATCAATGAACAGTTATTTGAAAGATTTGAACTGGAAATAAAAAAAGTTGCCGAAAAACATCATAAATTACAGCAAAAACACCCGGATGAATTTTATGATTATCTCAAAAAATCTTCACAGCGAGTTAAGAACGGTGAGGATGTCTCTAAAGTATCAAAGGATATGCTCAATTCATGGAATTGCTATAACGATGATTATGTCATGCTATTAGACGAGATCAATACTGACATGAAAAGGTTAGAAAGTTACCTGGGTACGTTTGGTGAAAAGTCGCGAAAAGAGATTGAAAAAAATCTAATTTTAGATATTCGCAAAAGAGTAAGAATGTAAGCTAAAATTATTTGCTTTTGTGCTTGAATTGAGCTAGAATAATAGTATCAAAAAGAGTGCATTTTTATATATTTAATATCACATCATTTTAGAATCTTGAGAGCGATAATATTGCTCAAGGAATTCTTAAATTGTGGCTAAGAAAGAAGGCTATGGTAGATAAAACAAAGACGGTAAAATACGATGCTTCATCAATCCAAGTTCTCGAAGGACTTCAGGCTGTTCGTAAGCGACCTGGAATGTATATCGGTGGTACTGGCAAAGAAGGTCTCCATCATCTTATCTGGGAGATCGTCGACAATGCTATTGATGAGGCAATGGCTGGTAGATGTGACAACATAGGTGTAATTCTTCATGCCGATGGCTCAGTTTCAGTTTCAGACAATGGCGCAGGTATACCAGTTGATAAACATAAACAGACAGGTAAAAGTGCTTTAGAAACAGTTATGACCATACTTCATGCAGGCGGTAAATTTGGCGGCGGCGGCTACAAAGTATCTGGTGGTTTACACGGTGTCGGAGTTTCTGTAGTAAATGCACTTTCTACATACGTCAAGGCAGAAGTGCGTAAAAGTGGTAAGATTTGGGTACAAGAATATAAAGATGGTGGTAAGCCGGCTGGTCCGCTTAGAAGTATTGGTGAGACAGCAGAGACCGGGACTATTATCACTTTTATACCAGACCCAGAAATTTTTGAAACTGTAGATTTTGACTACAAGGTAGTTTTAGACAGGATTCGCCAGCAGGCTTATCTTACAAAGGGTGTAAAAATAAAACTTACAGACGAGAGAATAAGCGAGAGTTATGCATTTTATTTTGAAGGTGGTATCAGATCATATGTAGACCATCTTAATCGAACGAAATCAGCTATCAACGAGCCGATATTTTATGTTGATAAGTCGCTAGACAATGTTAATGTAGAGCTGGCTGTTCAGTATACAGATGGTTATACAGACAACGTCCAGACATTTGCTAATAACATTCATACTCCAGAGGGTGGGACGCACCTTACGGGCTTTAGAACTTCTTTGACGCGCACCCTGAATGATTATGCTAGGAAAAATTCGCTTCTTAAAGACAATGAAAGTAACCTTACGGGTGATGACGTGCGCGAAGGATTGACAGCAGTTATCTCAGTCAAGCTTGCTGACCCACAATTTGAAGGGCAGACAAAGGCAAAACTCGGAAATCCAGAAATATCAAATATCGTTCAAACTGTTTTCACTGAGTATTTTTCATATTATTTGGATGAGAATCCCAATGAAGCTAAGAAAATTATAAATAAATGCTCGCTCTCTGCACGTGCCAGACTGGCTGCTAGGGCTGCTAGAGATACAGTTATCCGTAAGGGCGTTCTCGAGGGGATGACCTTACCAGGCAAGCTCGCTGATTGTTCTAGTAAAAACGCTGAGATATCAGAGATATATATCGTAGAGGGAGATTCAGCTGGAGGCTCGGCAAAACAAGGTCGTGATCGCCGCTTTCAGGCCATATTACCACTACGTGGGAAAATCCTTAATGTAGAACGTGCCCGTATGGATCGGATGCTTTCTTCTGACGAGGTAAAAGCGCTTATTATTGCCCTTGGTACTGGTATTGGTGAACAGTATGATCCATCAAAGCTACGTTATCATCGAGTAATAATAATGACAGATGCCGATGTAGACGGAGCACATATCCGTGCTTTACTTTTGACGCTATTTTATCGTCACTTCCCAGAGCTTATTTTAAACGGAAATATTTACATCGCTCAGCCTCCCCTGTACAAGGTTCAAAAAGGAAAACAAAAATTTTGGGCTCACGATGAAGCAGAAAAAGACGAAATACTCGCAGAAATGCTTCAGAATATGAAAACAAAGCCTAGCAAAACAGAAGACGGACTCTTTGAAATTAAGGAGCTTGGTGCAGATACTCAAGAACCTGAAGACAGTGAAGAGTCGGCAGAAAACGAAGATTTGTCAGAATCTCAAGGTGATGATAATTCAGAATCGGAAATCAAAATTCCTGGGGTTTCCATACAGCGCTACAAGGGTCTTGGTGAAATGAATCCAGAACAACTATGGGAGACAACAATGGATCCAGAAAACAGGATTCTGCTTCAAGTTACCGCTGAAGATGCGGAAAAGGCAGACGAAATTTTCACTATTCTAATGGGGGACGAAGTCGAACCACGGAAGCGCTTTATACAGACACATGCAGCAAACGTAAAAAATCTGGATATTTAGAGAAGATTATCGCTTCCTTTCTGTCATTCCCGCGAAAGCGGGAATCTATATCCAAAAATTAGTAAGAATGATCGGGAAGGAACAAAGGAGAAAATATGGCAAAAGAGAAAAAATTATTAGACGAAAAAATGTTTGGTGAAGAGATCGGTTATGTTAAGGAGAGAGACCTTTGTACCGAAATGAAAGAGAGTTTCCTGGATTATGCCATGTCGGTTATTGTCTCTAGGGCTCTACCAGATGTAAGGGATGGGCTTAAGCCAATTCATAGACGTATTTTATATGCAATGAATGATACGGGCGTTCGTTCAACAGCGAAATATCGTAAATCCGCAACCATAGTCGGTGAAGTTATGGGTAAATATCACCCGCATGGTGATTCGGCTATCTATGAATCCATGGTCCGAATGGCTCAATACTGGTCAATGAGATATCCAATGATAGACGGTCAGGGTAACTTTGGCTCGATGGATGGTGATAGTGCAGCTGCGATGCGCTATACGGAAGCACGTATGGCCAAGCTAGCGGACGAAATGCTTGGAGATATCGATAAAGACACAGTGGATTTTGTCCCAAATTACGACGGTAGTCAAAAAGAACCATCAGTAATGCCGGCCAAACTACCTAACTTACTTTTAAATGGACAACTAGGTATAGCTGTAGGTATGGCAACTAATATACCGCCACACAATCTCGGTGAGCTCGTAGACGGGATAATCTCGCTTATCGACGAACCTGATTCTACTGTAGAAGATTTGATGAAATACGTTAAAGGGCCAGACTTTCCAACAGGCGCTCAGATCTATGACCCAGAAATCATCAAACAGGCCTATGCAACAGGACGCGGTTCGATAATCATGCGAGCAGTCGCGGAAATAGAAGAGGATCATAGGGGATTACAACGAATAATCGTTTCCGAGATCCCATATCAGGTTAATAAGGCTACTTTAATAACTAAAATAGCAGATTTAGTTAAAGAAAAAACAATAGTAGGTATTAGTGATATTCGCGACGAGTCCGACCGCAAGAATCAAGTTAGAATAGTTGTCGAGCTCAAGAAAGATGCTTTTGCTAGCAAAATATTGAATCAACTGTATAAGTTTACTCAGATGCAATCAAGCTTCGGGGTTAACATGATCGCTCTTGTTGATGGTATCCAGCCACGTATCATGACCTTGAAGGCTATCCTTGAGGAATTTATTAAACATCGACAGGTTGTAGTAACGAGAAGGACTCAGTTTGAACTCAGAAAAGCCAAGGATAGAGCACATATATTAGAGGGGTTAATAATCGCACTTGATAATATCGATGAAGTTATTGCTACGATTAAAAAATCAGCAACTCAAGAAGAAGCTCGACAAAATTTGATGAAGAAGTTCGGCCTTTCAGAGATTCAAGCGAACGCTATTTTGGCGATGCAGTTACGTACTCTCGCTGGACTAGAGCGTAAGAAAATCGATGATGAATACGCTGATTTAATGAAACTCATAATAAGTCTTGAAGATTTATTAGCGCATCCAGAGAAAATATTGTCAGTAATAAAAGAAGAACTTCTTGAAATTAAAGAAAAATATGCCGACGAACGCAGAACGAAAATTATCGGTCATGCGATTGGTAAGTTCAACGAGATAGATCTAATACCAAATGAAGATGTTATTGTAACAATGACAGAGGGTGGCTATATCAAGCGTATTCTTAGTTCTACTTATAGGGCGCAGGGCCGTGGCGGTAAGGGTATCTCGGGAACAAGTCTCAAAGAAGAAGATATCGTTGCTCACCTATTCCATGCGAGCAATCACGATACGATTCTATTCTTTACAAATCAAGGTCGAGTATTCGCAAACAAGGTTTATGAGCTACCTATGGCTTCTAGAATTGCCAAAGGTTCACCGGTGGTGAATATCGTTCAGCTAGCCCCAGAAGAGCGGGTTACTGCCATGCTGACTCTTGAGAAATTCGAAGGCGAAGGTAATCTCTTCATGGCAACGAAATTCGGCACAGTTAAGAAGACTCCGATTGCTAATTTTGCCAATATTAGAAAGACAGGCATTATCGCTATTGGACTCGATAAAGGTGATGAACTGAAGTGGGTAGAGAGTACTAGCGGAAGTGATGATATCATTATGTCCACAAAACAATCCATGGTAATGAGATTCGCCGAGAAGGACGTAAGACCTATGGGGCGAAGCGCCCGTGGAGTTCGCGGAATTCGTTTGAAAAAGGGCGACGAAGTAGTAGGGATGGACGTAGTTATCGAAAAGGGTGAGCTAATGGTTGTCATGGAAAATGGTTATGGCAAGCGTACTGCGGTAGAACAATTTACACCACATCACAGAGGCGGTGTCGGGATCAAGGGTGGCGTTGTTACGACAAAAACCGGTAATTGTGTTGACGTCAGGGTTATCACTTCAACAGAAGATGACTTGATGATTATTTCAAACGGCGGACAAATTATCAGAGTTCCACTTGCTGGAGTTTCGAAGATTGGTCGAGCGACTCAGGGCGTTCGAATTATGAGACTTCCAGACGGTGAAACGGTTTGCTCGGTTGCTCTAGTTCATGAGCCAGAAGAAGAAAACGAACAACTAACTATAGAAACTGAATAGTATAAAAAGGCCCGAAAGGGCCTTTTTAAAATCATATGATATATATCGTAAATATTATAGTTAAATCTATTGACAGGACATTCTCTTTTGTTATAATTCTTACACGCCTTTTGGAAACAAGGGGCACAGAAACCAAAAACAAAAACTTCTCGCAAACAACGGTTTGCAAAATCAATATAGTTGAAGCAAGGGAGTGAATGCTTTGACCTATGGGTGCGCACACAGTGATTCTACACGGTTGACACAAGTGCCTATGGGAAATAGCAAATGGTGAAGCCGGTCACATTTCCTCGAAGTTTTTTATGTCTATATAATATCAAACTTGGAGGGAGGGTGATCGGTTTTTGTTTTGTCCATAATTTGCATTTACCGGTTCAATCTCCCGCGGTAATAATAGAAAATCAGTAATAAATTAATTTCCTTAAGGAGGAATAAAATGTTTAAAAAATTTAAAAATATCTTTGCAAAAGTGGCGCTATCTGCGCTAGTTATGCAACTGATAGTATTGGGTATAGGCGTTGGTCCGAGCAAGGCATTTGCAACTTCTCCAACACTACTCGATATAGTCGTAACAGCTGAAAATTTCAACACCAACAAAAGTGCTGAATACTATGGCGCAACAACTGGCTTTGCACTTGCTGGCGCTGATGTAGCCAGTGTTTCGTCGGTAAAAGTTGAACTATATGACGCACTCAATAGTTTATTGGTAACCAATACATCAAAAGATGCGAGCAAGGTTAATATAGTAAAACAATACAGCTCTTCATTTAGAGTCAAAACTGGTACATATGCAACAAGTAGCACTTGGAGTCTTGGCGACATTTCTTGGACACCGAATAGGAATGTCAAGCCAGCCAAAATGATAGTCACCGTTACGGATATTAACGGGCTTACATATACAGCCGAAAACGCAACATTATCAGAAGCAACTGCTACTTGGGAAAGCCTGTGCATCGATATCGCACCAATAACTGTAACCCCTCATGTTGGTGAATTATTAACTGCTGGGGCAGTAACATCATTGGATTTGACTGGTACTCCAGAAACCGCAACTGCAACATATCAATGGAAAATATCCGATACATTTAATGGTTCATATCTTGATATTACTGGATCAACAACAAATACATATACACCAGCAGTAGCAGATTTTGGTAGATTTCTTAAGGTTGTAGCTACAGGAACAGGAATTTACAGAAGCTCTGTTACAAGTACCGCAACAACTGCAGTACTTGCAGGCGTTGTAACAAATATGAATGTACTGGGAGTCACAGCACCAGTCACTGGAGCTATCCCGGTATCAACAGTTACACCAACAGATCAGTATACTGGAGTTGTATCGTGGAGTGGAAATCCAACTGCATTTGTAGTGGGTATTCCATACACGGCATTAATTACGCTTACTGCCACTAAGGGATATACCTTTACTGGGGTATCTTCAAACACTTTCACAGTTGCCGGGGCAACAGCCACTAATTCCGATAATTCAGGCGAAATTGCTGCAGTATTCCCTATAGCGACAACAGAGCTTATTACGGCAATCGGTCCTATCTCCGGTACACCACAAGTCGGTCAGGTATTGACTACCGGAGCGTTAACTCCATTAGCTGCTACGGCTACATATAAATGGCAGGCATCTACTGATGGTGTAAATTTTACAGACATTTCTGGTGCAACTTCAAATACATATACCGTAGTTGCCGGTGACTTTGGTAAATACATCAGAGTTGTTGCCAATGGTACGGGTGCATATGTCGGCGAAGTTTCAAGCGCAGCCACTACCACAGTAACCGCAGCGCCAACATTACCATATCCAGTTACAAACCTCACAGTCACTGTTAGTGCAGAAGGATTCGCAGTGCTAAATTGGGTTAATCCAATAAATGGTAATTACAAAGGACTTACTGTTTACAGGGATGGTGCTTTTTTAACAACCCTAGCAGTTGGAGCCACATCTTTCACAGATACGAATGTAATAGCAGGACAAACATACTACTATTCTATAGCTACTTATAACGACCTTGGAAGCGTAGTAATAGCCCCAGTCTATGTTTCACTACCTTCGGCCAAAATAGCCGCAGGAGTGAGTGACAGCACAGTTCTCGGGACTGCTACAGAAGAGCAAGGAACCGTAAGCGAAACCAATAAAGAGGTTATCGTTGAGGAAAAAGAAGATGTTACAAAAGATAGCGGGTTACCTGCCTGGGGCATAATACTTCTACTTATTCTTGCAGCTATCGGTGGATATCTTATATATAGCCAAAAACCATCACAGGCGATAACAAAACCAGAAGTAAAGCCAGTGGTAGCAAAACCAAAAAAGAAACCTACAGCTAAAACAAATACCAAAAAGAAAAAATAATTATTAATATAAAAAGAGGCCAGGTATATCTTGGCCTCTTTTTATATTGCCCCGAAGCACTTTTAATAATAGAATAGAGCTAGGGGAAAATTGATGATACTTTTGAATCCAATGACAATCTTAGAAGAAACTGACATAAAGCTAGGCGATACCGTTATTGATTTTGGCAGTGGCTCCGGGCACTGGTCAATATTTGCCGGTAAGTTGGTAGGTGCTGAAGGAAAAGTCTTCGCTATAAAAAATAATATTGAGATATTGAAAATGCTAGTCAAAGTAGCCGATATTAGTAGTGTTCATAACATACAAATTGAAGAAATAGATTTTGAAAAAGAAAAAAGTAAAATTTCTGAATTGGCAGATATGGTACTTGTTTTGAATATTTTTAACTCAATAAAGAATCGTGATTTTTTTATCGATAATGTGGCAGAATTTGTTAAACCTACAGGTGAGCTTCTTTTTGTCGATTGGGATCCCGAGAGAAAAGAATTTGGTCCAAAAGACGGAAAGCGAATCTCTAAGGAAGAAGTTATCAAAAAATTTCAAAAGATAGGACTTTTATTAGACAGAGAAGTTGAAGCTGGTTGGAACCATTTTGGTTTAATTTTCAAACGTAAATCTAAGAAAGAGGATGTTAATGACGGAAAAAAATGAAGATACGATAGTCGAACCAGATGATATTTGTAAGAAGTGTGGTTCAAAAATGATTAGTGAAGACGGTAAATTTGTTTGTCCGCATTGCGATGGCGAGATAGATTATTTTGGAGATAAAGAAGATGAATAATATTTGGAATCAATTTATGAGTTTTGTTAATAGGTTCTCGGGCGATTACTTTTTCTCTACACCGGTGGAAACTACGATGATTTGGATACTCATAGGAACTTTCCTTATTTTTTCAATTATAATTTTTAGTTTTTATCTTTATCTCAGGCTTTCACACCGAAAAAACAAACTTTACCAGGAATACGCAAAATCATTTTTTTGGCCTAATCTTACTTTTGGTACCATTGGTTTGTTTCTTGCATTTTTCCGTTATGAAAATATAGATATTTTGGCTTGGAGGCTTTGGACCTATCTAGATATCTTGGTTATCGTTGTTTTCAACGTTTGGATTTTGGTGAAAAAGCGCAGCGAGCTCGAAGATTCAATTGCAAAGCAACAGACAACAAAACGTAAAGAAAAGTGGTTAAAGAAGAAATAGCTGCATAGTTTAATTATTATGTTGACATTGTTCTCAAATATTGATAAGATTATGAGGCTTTTTACAAAGCTAAATCAGGCATGAAAACTTAAGCCCTTCACGAGCTTAGCAGTTTTCTTTGCCCAAAAGTTCTTTGACAGCTGAATGATAGCAGAAAACAAGCCAAACCCTTAAATTTCATTTGAGATGTAGACTATAACTACTATAAAAAAATATAAATTAGAGCAAAATATGCTCTTCATTTTTGGAGAGTTTGATCCTGGCTCAGGATTAACGCTGGCGGTATGCATAACACATGCAAGTCGAACGGCCCTTCGGGGCAGTGGCAAACGGGTGAGTAATACATTGGTACTTACCTCAGAGTAGGACATAGCCTGCCGAAAGGTGGGGTAATTTCCTATAGTCTAGGCAACTAGTAAAGCAGCAATGCGCTCTGAGAGAGACCTCTGTCCTATCAGCTTGTTGGTGAGGTAAAGGCTCACCAAGGCGACGACGGGTAGCTGGATCGAGAGGTTGACCAGCCACACTGGGACTGAGACACGGCCCAGACTCCTACGGGAGGCAGCAGTGAGGAATTTTCCGCAATGGGCGAAAGCCTGACGGAGCAATACCGCGTGGAGGATGACGGTCTTCGGATTGTAAACTCCTTTTAAGTAGGAAGATTATGACGGTACTATTTGAATAAGCATCGGCTAACTACGTGCCAGCAGCCGCGGTAATACGTAGGATGCAAGCGTTATCCGGAATTATTGGGCGTAAAGAGTGTGTAGGTGGCGTGTTAAGTTAAATGTTAAATCCCGGGGCTCAACTCAGGGGCTGCATTTAATACTGGCATGCTTGAGGTATGGAGAGGTAAGCGGAATTAGTAGTGTAGCAGTGAAATGCGTAGATATTACTAGGAACACCAATGGCGAAGGCAGCTTACTGGCCATATACTGACGCTGAGACACGAAAGCGTGGGGAGCGAACGGGATTAGATACCCCGGTAGTCCACGCCGTAAACGATGATCACTAGCTGTGCGGGGAGTCGACCCCCTGCGTAGTGTAGCTAACGCGTTAAGTGATCCGCCTGGGGAGTACGGTCGCAAGGCTAAAACTCAAAGGAATTGACGGGGACCCGCACAAGCGGTGGAACGTGTGGTTTAATTCGATATTAAGCGAAAAACCTTACCGAGACTTGACATCTCTGGAAGGTCCTAGAGATAGGACCGTGCCGAAAGGAGCCAGATGACAGGTGTTGCATGGCTGCCGTCAGCTCGTGTTGTGAAATGTTCGGTTAAGTCCGTCAACGAGCGCAACCCTCATCGTATGTTGTATTTCTCATGCGAGACTGCCCTGGTCAACAGGGAGGAAGGTGGGGATGACGTCAAGTCAGCATGACTCTTACGTCTCGGGCTACACACGCGTTACAATGGCCGGTACAATGGGCTGCCAACCCGCAAGGGGGAGCCAATCCCATCAAAACCGGTCCCAGTTCGGATAAGAGGCTGCAACTCGCCTCTTTGAAGTCGGAATCGCTAGTAAACGTGAATCAGCACGTCACGTTGAATACGTTCCCGGGTCTTGTACACACCGCCCGTCACACCACGAAAGTTGGTAACATCCGAAGTACGCTTTTGCGTCCTAAGGTGGGACCAGTGATTGGGGTGAAGTCGTAACAAGGTATCCGTAGCGGAAGCTGCGGATGGATCACCTCCTTTCTAGGGAGTATCGATAGGTATATCCTATCCGAATCAGTAATATTCAGACGTGAAAATCTGTCTATGGGTCTGAGGGACTCTTAGGTCGGACAAAGATTTATCTTTGTTGGTTTGACCACTGTTTCTGCTATTATTCGGCCGTCAAAAGCTGATAAAAAATACCACTCCGGTGGTGTTTTTTGTTATATACACTTGTTGTTTACTAAATACTTTCATATTATAATAACAATCATGGAAAAATTTAGCATAAAAGAATTTAGAAAAGAGCGGTTGAAAAGCAATGCTACTAGGTTACATACTAGTAAAAATGACCCAACAGTTGTTCGAGATGCCCTAAAACAAGAGATTGTTGGTTCCGGTGCTGAAAAAGTAGTCTTTGTTCATCCTTATGATGATGAAAAAGTTGTATCAGTAAAATACGAACGAGAGGGAACATCAGCGAAATCAGCCAGGATGAATTTTTGGCTTCAAAAGATACTTCATCTATTATATGAAGATAAAATCCCAGATATACACGCCAGTTACAGTAATCCATCCACAACCATAACAGAAAAAATTAACGGCAAGAGTGGTTTATTACCTAATTTACGCGCGAAATTTCTAGGTGATCACGAAAAAAGAAAATTAGAATTTCAGTTAGATTCCCTTTCTGTGGGGATAGATACTAATGACTGTAACTTCGTTTTTGACGAGAAAGGCATCCCAGTATATGTTGATGGTTATTATTTTTGCGTTTGGGCTGACGAACTAAAAAATAGGATAAATTTAAGATTACACGGAGCTGAAAAAAAATCAGCATTGAGATATTTAGAAAGATTGATTATAGCTGATAAGATTCAGTCCGAAGGCCCTTAATTATCTTCATTTCGTTATTTTATTTACACGACAACATAACAGGTGCCGAAAATTTTTTTAGATGTAAATAGCTGGCATTATATTGAATAAATAGGAGAATAATAGTTTGGAACATTTTGATAACGTAAAATCTCAGTACGATAAATTTGCTTTAAATTATCATAAAAAACTGTTGGATCCGGCCAAATCATTTTGGAATACCTATATTGAGAGGCCTGCAATGGCATCTTTACTTAAAGACGTTGTTGTAAACAAAAAGGTCCTAGATATGGGTTGTGGTTCAGGTTTGTTTACTAGAATGTTGAAAGATTGGGGAGCAAAGGTAGTTGGCGAAGATCTTAGCGACGGACTTCTTGTAATAGCCAGAAGAGAGAACCCCGATATAGAGTTTACTCAAGCAAATGCAAATAATATGCCATATACTAAAGGCAGTTTTGATATTGTTACCAGTAGTCTTGTGGTCCACTATTTTGAAGATTTAAATTCAGTATTTTCTGAGGTTAATCGAATATTAAGGCCTTCCGGTAAATTTATTTTTTCAATGCACCATCCTTTCGAAAGTTCTTTAAGGACTATCAGAGACAAAGATGGCAACAAAACGTTTATGTTTGATAAATATCATACTAATGAAAAATATGAGTTTGAGATGTCAGAAATGAAAATTGCTCTGTACCCTCATACAATAGCAGACATAATAAATAGCTTAATCGAATCAGGCTTTGAAATTAATAAAGTAGTTGAGACTCTCCCTATTCCTGAATCTAAGAATATCGATCCAATAAGATATTCTCAAACAATACATCGTCCTACATTTATTATTTTCGTTGTAAGCAAAAATATTGAATAAAGAAGCAAAATCTGTTAAAATATTGACTGTTAATTACCTGTCATCCCTGGTCACAAAACCCAGGGATCTCTAACGGCCCCTCCGAAGGAGATCCTCACTTTCGTAAGGATGACAATAGGGAACGCGGGCGATTAGCTCAGATGGTTAGAGCGCGTCACTGATAATGACGAGGTCCGAGGTTCAATTCCTCGATCGCCCACCAAACTTTACTATCACTTAATGGTATTTCTGTATATAGAATGTTATTAAGCAAGTCGGGGTAGTTTAAAGAAGTATAGAACGATTCCATTTGTATTAAATAGGAGATATTGTGACATTTTTGTATCAAATTCTCATAGGTCTAGCCTTGTTTGGAGTAGGATTTGTCCTTACTATTTACACAAAGAAAATTACATATTTTTTTGGTGTTCAAGACTGGATGATTAAATATTTGGGGCCAGGCGGCGGTTTTGTATTCTATATTCTTCTAGGTTTGGTCTCATTTTTATTCGGTTTTCTTTTTATTTTCGGATTTATGAATTCGTTTTTCTAATAGTTTACCTGGGCCTGTAGCTCATCTGGCTAGAGCGCCTCATTTGCACTGAGGAGGTAGCAGGTTCGATTCCTGTCAGGTCCACCATTTAGACCACATCGAAAATACTTGGAACCAAGAGGAGACAGAAATGTCTCTTTTTGTGTTATAATTCTTTCGTATCGAAAGGAAAACAATGAAAAATTTGAAAGTACGTTTAGTCGTCCTAGGGATCCCGTTATTGTTATTAGCTTGGTTCTTTAGACCTTTTTTTCATGACTTTATAATGTCTTTATATATTAGCCCGTTGCAGATACTGTTTTTTGGTTTACTGATCGCTGGGATATATTTTTTAGTCAAGAAAGTTGGGAAACTTCGTTTTGTACGGACTGGGATCGGTGCATTCAGCATTCAGCCAGTTAAAGATATTTCAAACAAAACTACAGCTTTGTATTCAGTACTATTCGTATTTATTCTCTTTATTACTATTCTAGGCTTGAGTTTCGAAAGTGAAATACGATATTATTTGGCTGCAAGGCAAATAGATTTTACAAATCGTGAAACTATACCCGAGATGGATTCTATCCGTTTGACGCCGAAGCCAGTAGCTGCTAGATATGCTCAGGATACCTTTCAAAGTCCCCAAGAAACGCTCGGCGATTCACAAATAGTACTAGAAAAAGGCAAACTAGTACGGGTATTTCCAAGAATACCAGACGGTGCTTTACTGTACTTTATCAATAAACTTTCTGGTTTCGTGACAGTGGATGTAAATACGCTTGAGAGAAAAGTAAGTATTTCAGATCAACAATTCAAATATTCAGACGGTATTGGGATAACAGATAATATTTACTTTCAACTGATAAAGAAGAAATATTTTGTAACCTATTCTTCCGAACCAATATATCTAAAGGATGATAGTGGCAAGTGGCAAACTATAGTCCCTTATATTTCGTACAAGAATTTTCCTTTTCGAGTCCCATACTGGGGTGGGGTAATGGTGGTACACTCTGATGGTAGTATTGAAGATATGTCGCCAGAACAGGCTGCCAAAGTCTCTTATATGAAGGGTAATAGAATATATCCAAAAGAACTTACGAACTATTATACCGAATCATATGCTTACAAAAACGGTTTAATCAATAAATGGTTCCTGCACAAGAACGAAACAGAGATAGTAAGTCTTGAGGGTGACGAAACGATTATTCACGCATCTACAAAGGAAGGCTTCAAGCAAATAGTAGTTGCCGAACCTTATGGCCGTTCGTATGGTATCTATAAGATATTCATAATTGATGCTACCACTGGCGCCAGAGAAATCATTGAATATAATCAGAGCTCTCAGCTTACGGGACCTATTGCTGCAGCAGATTACATTAGGAAATCCTTCCCAACCTATAATTGGAATAACTTTACACTTTCTGAGCCAAGGCCAATGAATATTCGGGGTGATCTATACTGGTTGCTTTCGGTAATTCCTAACGATTCTGCTGGCATTGCGACAACGGTACTTCTGGATGCCAAAACCAATAAGGTTACCGAGGTAAAGACAGAAGAAGAGCTGAAGCTATTTATCACCGGCCAACCAGTAGAGGTAAAGACAGAATCAACGAATGCTAACACTAAAGATTCAAACACAGAGATCAATACGAAAATAGATCAGATAATAAATGATCTAAATAGTTTGAAAAAATCATTAGAATTAACACCAACGCCGAATAATTAATATGATAGATATAGAAATTATTCCCAAACACGTACTATTGCAAGTAAAGGTTGAAGATAATGGAGAATCTCTTGTTGATCTTCGAAACGAAAGTCCAGAAGTGTCTTTCGAAATCGCGGAATATTTGGATAGAGTTACGGCTACAGGTGTAGAATTTGAAGATGCCCACTTTGTTCGTGAGTCTGTTGCAAAAAAGATTGCTCAGGCTCAAGAGAAATTGCCCGAAGGATACAAGCTTTTAATTAGATGTGGTTACAGAACCCCCGCTGTTCAAAGTAGGCAATACAAGCATGATTACGACGCTTTAATACTAGAACACCCAGATTGGAACGAGACTGAATTAGATATCGAGATTGAGAATCGAACGGCATCAGTGGACGTTGCCCCTCACTGTACTGGCGGTGCAGTCGATTTAACTATTGTTGGCTCTGACGGTAAGCAACTAGATATGGGAACAAAGATGGGTACTTTTGGCTCGAAAACGCATACATGCTCAAATCAAATATCTCAAGTAGCACGTAATAATCGAATACTCTTATTGGACGTAATGACGGGTGCTGGATTTTTTAATTTCCCAGGCGAGTGGTGGCATTATGCGTATGGAGACAGAGACTGGGCAGTTATTAATAATACCCATTCAATCTACGGACCAATAGAACACAGGGCATAAATCAAATTTTAAATTAAGAAAATAATTTGCTTTACAATTTATAGGCAATTTATGTTGCTATGTTTTAATTATTACTATATTTAAAGGATAATATATATTTTTTGAAATATTATGTTAATTACTACGTATTACTAATAGAAAAGGAGGAATAATGAAATTATTCAAATATATTATCACATCAACATTTGTATTAATGTTCTTATTTCTGGGTTTAGGTATTGCTCGAGCTGCAGAAGTTGAACTTTCTGGCAAAGATCTAAAGGCTAAAACCGTGGCTGAGGTTGCTCCTTTGTATAATATTGGCCCATCAGAGTATGCAGACAGAATTGGGAAAAGCATAAAAGTAAAGGTAAATACTTCAGACACTTTTCAGTTGCTGCATGATAATTATGGTGCGGAACCTAGTGTAGTAAAGGATATTGCTATTCTCATGCAGTCCGAAAGTGGGCAGGCAGTGGTTGTCAAAGAAGCGGTCGCAGAATCAACAACAAGTACGAAAACGGCAGAGAAGCAATACAATTTCTTCTTAATATCGATTGGTTTGTTGCTAGCATATATTATTAGTTTCGTTCTCTCAAAGCTTAAAGTAGTCTCTTATGTCTTCCATAAGAAAATATGGAATTGGCTACTACTAGGTTTTTTCTTTGTATCTGCTATTTTGGGTTCATTTCTTGTTTTAAGAATCAGTAATGGCATAGTTATACCACTACCCTTTAATATGCTTTATTGGCACGTTGAAGCAGGAGTTGCATTGACAGCAATATCTATCTTTCATATAGCATGGCATTGGCGTTACTTTGTCACAATACTTAAAAAGAAGATATAATAAGAATATGATACAGACAGACGAAGAAATAGCCGTTAAGGTTCAAGATGGGAATAAGGAAGCTTTTGGCGAGGTAATAGACCGTTTCGAGAAACCTCTTTGTGCCTTCATATACCGAATGTTGGGGGATAAAGATAATTGCTCAGATGCACTCCAAGAAACATTTTTAAAGGCATATAAAAATATCAACTCTTTTGATCCGAAGCGCAAGTTTTCATCTTGGATTTACCGAATAGCACACAATGAAGCAATAACATATTTTCGAAAAAATGGTAAAAACGTTTCTCTTGAAGATGTGGCAGAAGTTGCTAGTAGTATCGATAACGAAAAAGAAGTACAAAGTAAGCTAGATACGGCTGGGCAAAAGGATAAGCTTGCAAAAGCACTTCTTACTATCCCGCTAAAATACCGAGAAGTAATCATATTTCGCTTTTATGAAGAAAAGAGCTATGAGGAAATCTCGGAAATCATTCATCTGCCGGTAAATACCGTGGGGACTTATCTTAGTAGAGGTAAAGCAGAATTAAAAAAGCATTTTAAAAATATAGATATCGAGGAGATATTATGAGCGATTTAAAAAACAATATAATGAAAAGCATAGAAAAAAATGAAGTAAAGATGCGTTCAAAGAACTTTTTTAGGTTTATGAAAGCGCTAGTCGAGATAGGTATCGTGGCCTTTGCGCTATTAGTCATATTTTTGATCAACCTTACCTTTTATCTTCCTAGAAAAGGTCTCGGCCTAGGTGCGAATCGTTGGAATCATCTATTTTCGGTAATTCCTTGGTGGATAGTTGGTTTAGGTGTCGTGGGCGCTGGTTTACTCATTTGGATTATCTATCGCTACACCGGTGCTTATAAGAAAAGATTGATTTGGGTAATCGGCATAGTATCGCTTATTATCGTGATATCTGGCTTCCTGCTTTCTGTTTCGAATTTCAACGAAACAATGGGGCAGGGCATAGGCAGAATGCAAAACAGTCTACAGGGAACAGGTCTGGGTAACGGTAGCGGTGCTGGCCGGGGCAATGGACTTCGTAATAAATAATTTTTGAAATATTTTTTCTTCAGCCTCGTATTACTTGTAGAAGGGACTATAAAACACCCTTCTGGAAAAGGAGAAAAGATGAATAAAACATTAATCATCGGAGCAGCAGTAGCTGTGACGTTGCTCTCTACCGGAGTAGTGTTCGCCAAGACTTCACTGGGAAGCGTGAAAACACCAAGTGGCACAGAAGTTGCCAAAGTAGGAATTGCTGGGACTGTAGAAAGCGTTTCTACGACTGGTAAAAACCAGATCCAAGTAAAGGATGCTGACGGAGCTTCTTACACTGTTAACCTAGGTAAACGTGGATACGTTGATACTACGGTTGCAGCTGGAGATAGCATCAAAGTCGAGGGTCTAGAGAAAGATGCGGGTACTGTAAGTGCTTGGAATCTGACAAAAGCTGATGGTAGCCAAGTTACTATTAGAACTGAAGCTGGCAAACCTGCTTGGGCAGGAACTGGCGGCGGTAATGGTGGATCAGGGATGCACAATGGTTCTGGCGAAGGCGCTGGATTTGTAGATGCCAACGGTGATGGCGTTTGCGACAACGAAGCTAAATAATCGTAATTTTAAAAGGAGCTCTTCTAGAGCTCCTTTTTATTTTACTTACAATTGTTTCATCTGTTTAAAAATATTATAAAAGCATAGTAAAATTGGGTTGTCTATATTGGCAGAGGAACAAAGCGATTACTTTAAGGGAAAATGAAAAGAACATCCTCTTAGAATCGGCTATAACGTTCATGTTACAGTTATGGTAAAACAAGTAAAATATATTTTACTATTTTTATTTCAGCTGTATAATAACAACCAGGAAATAGGAGTATATATGTTGATCAAAGACGGCAAACAGTATAATGACTTATTTAATATGCTTCCTGATGCTATCTTCGTTATAGATGTTAAAACTGGTGATATATTAGAAGCAAATGATGCGGCAGTCCAAATGTATGGCTATACCATGGATGAACTTCTAAATATGAATAATCTAGACTTATCTTTTGAGCGTAGTCAGACGCAAGTTGCAATGCGCCAGGGTGTTCATTTTGTACCACTTAGAATGCACAGAAAGAAAGATGGCACAATCTTTCCAACAGAAATTACAGCGAATTATCACATTTTGAATAAAATTGATGCACTCACATGTGTTATTCGAGATAT
This sequence comes from bacterium, assembly GCA_037129835.1. GTDB lineage: Bacteria > Patescibacteriota > CPR2 > UBA1875 > CAIMLA01 > JBAXUE01. The sequence goes on from JBAXUE010000005.1 coordinate 92,289, forward strand.
ATCAAATAGGGAAGCTCTTGAGCGGAGAGTGATAGATCTAGGTTTTAGGGATAAACTAACAGGGTTCTATAGTAGAACTTATTACGAAGAAGAGTTACATCGGTTAAGAAATGGAAGAAATTATCCAGTCAGCATGATATTTATTGACATTGATGGCCTCAAAACAGTTAACGATAACTATGGGCACAAAGCAGGAGATCGACAAATCAAAGATTTAGGCATAGTAATAGGCAGTGATTTTCGTAATGAAGACAGTATTTCCCGAATTGGTGGCGACGAATTTGTTATTTTATTACCAAAGACCAACAATGTTACGGTAAAGAAAATAGTTAATAGAATCCGAGACAGTATCGTAAAATACAATTTTAATATACCCGAGCCAGTACTTTCATTATCGATTGGCTCTGCTACCGCTACAACAAGTGATGAATTTGATAAATCTTTGGAGCTAGCAGACGAGCTAATGTACAAAGAAAAAAAGATAAAGAAAGCTAATAGTTCAACAATTTGATTATAGGCAAGATTAATCACGATACTTCACTGATAAAATATTACAATGTGTAAAAAGTGAGAACTATAGGAAAAAAGCTAGTCCTATAGTTCAAAATAACCTACTATTTTATCCAAAAAGAGTATAATAACAGTATGGAAACGGAAAAGGTAATCAAGGCTTTGGTAAAGTATTTTGAGATACCAAAGTCAAAAATAGGGAAATTGGCAGTTCTTTTTGCAATTATTATGGCTGCCTCTATGGCTTTATCCATCTTGATTGTTCTTATTATCGGAGGGGGCTCGGTACACGTAGCCAAGGTGATCAATGACAGTCCGATACTCTTGGTATTAAATGTCATACTCAATCTATCACTGAATCTTGCAGGATTGTTTTCTCTGGTTTTAGGTTTATATAGTTTCATACGAAATAAAGAATGGCTAGTGGCGAGATATTTAGCGGTACTTTACTTTTTTATAGTTATTCTGTTTATTCTTGGAGAATTTCTCTTTCCTCATTAGTTCATAATATATGTTAAAATATAAATATGGTTTTATCATTAAAAATAGCTCTTAGGTTTATATTAAAAAGTAAGTGGCAGTCGTTATTTATCGTTATTGGTATCGCTGTCGGTATTTCGGTAGCTATATTTATTAGTATTCTTATAGATAGCTTGCAATTCACCCTTATCAATGGAACGATAGGCAATGCTCCACACATTACGATAACAACAGATAATAACAAGATTGATAATTATAATACCCTGAAAACGGATGTAGGTAAGGTTTCAGGTATCACTAAGATATATCCCGTAGTAGATGGGAATGGTCTTTTAGTCACCGCTGATAAGAATTATCCAGTATTGCTACGAGGGGTCAACTTCGATAAGGCGAATGATATTTATCAAATAGATAGTCGAAAGGTTGAAGGTAAAATCCCTACGGGTGGTAGCGAAGTGATGATCGGGAAGGACCTATCTACTACCACTAAGAAAAATATCGGTGATGAAATTACATTCGCTCAAGCCAATGGAACCAAATCTGATTTCAAAGTAGTGGGAATATACGACCTCAAAATCGCCAGCGTTAATAATACCTGGGTTTTTACAACTCTTGAGACAGCATGGGCTACCCTAGGAAATACGAGCAGTTACACGGCGATCAATCTGCAGGTAAAAGATATTTTTGGTGCTGATACTACAGCAAAGACAATTCAGAGTAAGATTGGTACAGGCTACAAGGTAGACAATTGGAAGTCACAAAACGCCCAGCTATTGTCCGGGCTTCAAGGCCAAAGTGTTTCTAGTTATATGATACAGGTATTCGTACTTATTTCTGTACTGATTTCTATAGCCAGCATACTTAGTATTACGGTCACTCAGAAGTCAAAACAGATCGGGATACTAAAGGCCATCGGCCTAAAGAATGGTAAATCATCTAATATTTTTTACTTTCAGGGCTTTATTTTGGGCTTATTTGGAACTGTTTTGGGCGTTGTTTTTGGACTAGGACTGTTCTACGCTTTCGTGACATTTGCAAAAACTCCAGATGGTGGCAATATTGTAGAGCCTTTGATCAAATGGAATATGGTATTTTTGGCGGGATTTGTCGCTCTATTAGTTTCATCTTTTGCCGGTATTTTTCCTGCCAGAAAAGCAAATAAGCTAACTCCAATAGAGGTGATACGAAATGGATAAGAAGAAAACCAACGTAGTAGAGCTTAGAAGCATGGGTAAAACCTATCACGGAGCAGTCGATACGCCTGTTTTGTTTGATATCCATCTTGCTATAGAAAAGGGGAGCCTTAACTCGATTATTGGACAGTCTGGTAGCGGTAAATCTACTTTGTTGAATATATTAGGAACACTCGATAAGCCAACGATTGGCGAAGTTCTTGTTAATGGTCAGCTGGTAAACAACATGAATGCGGATAAGCTAGCAAAACTTCGAAATCAAACTATGGGTTTTGTCTTCCAGTTCCATTATTTGTTACCAGAGTTTACGGTACTAGAAAATGTTTTATTCCCAGTAAGTATAGAAAAAAATGGGAAGATTACAGACAAAGATAGAGAAAAAGCCCTAGAAATCATCGAATTAGTAGGTCTATCTGAGAAGATAAATGTAATGTCTGATAGTATTTCTGGCGGTCAACAACAGAGAACAGCGATAGCTAGGGCACTTATGAACGAGCCGGATATCATTCTAGCGGACGAACCGACTGGGAATCTAGACTCTGACACTAGTAAGTCGATATATAAACTATTTTGTAAGATTAATAGGGATTTCGGAACTACATTTATTATCGTAACCCATGATGATAGAATAGCGGCGCAGACTGATCGTATTATCGAGGTCAGAGACGGACGCATTATATCAGATACAGTTAACAAAAACGTCGCTTGCCCTATCTAGAATAATGCCAGACTCTGTGGTTACAGCCCATGGCTTGACATGGGTGCTATAGAATGTTATTATTAATGACCCGGTGGGAAGTTATAAAAATTAAATATAGACCATAGCTTACCGTATGTCAGCAAGGGTATTCCGCCCAAAGCTTACAATTTCTCAATCTAAATCTGAAACACTCTATTCTTAGGAAAAAGGAGTTTTTTATGAACCCTAAAATATATAGCCAGATTTGAGGTCGACGTTTTTGGTAAAGGGTATCCGCAGAATATTAAGTAAGAAGGAGTAGTAATGAGTAATAAAGAGGCAGTTTTGGAAAAGTTGGATCAGGCGCATCTTTACATTATGGATGTAAAGGACATTATGGATGACAACCGACATTTTCATATGGCTGGGGAGCTTATCGCAGTTAGTGAAATAGTTAGTGGGATTATCCGCGAAGCACAACACGATTATTAAATAGTATTTGGAGAAGATGTGTACCAACTAATATGATGGGAGCGGTTTTGCCGGCTCCCATCTTTCTATTTAGGACACACTTACTCAAATTTACGAATTAGTCTATAATATATCTATTAAGATAAAGAAAGGGGTATAAATGAAATTATTAATTAGATGGGGTATATCTACTATTGCAGTTTTGGCAACTGTGTACCTAATGCCAGGCATCTCTGTCACCGGAAACAACGCATTATTCGCAGCAATTGTAGTGGCTGCAATACTTGGCGTGATTAACGTTTTGATAAAACCGATACTTAGCTTACTCTCTTGTGGGCTACTGCTAGTAACGCTTGGTTTATTTATGTTTGTTATTAACGCCATGATGCTGCTTCTTACCTCGTGGGTTGCTCAGAACTGGTTTGGTATTGGCTTTGTAGTCGAAGGATTCTGGCCTGCACTATGGGGTTCGATTGCCATAAGCATAGTATCTTGGATATTTACTCTTCTATTACCAGACGAAGACAAATCAAGTAAATAATTTTATTACTTTAGTATCTCTGATATAAGCACACTCGATTCCTTATGTGGAATATCATGAAATCTGTAATACTTCGTCGCTTTTATATTGTTAAATTTTTTACAAAGATATTTTATATTTGAATTAATGACTAATGTGTCAAAATACCCATACATGATGTATATTGGGATACTTGATAACGCTTCCAATTGGCTGACTGTATTTTGTTTGTCTACTAGGCTGTCAATACTCATAATACTTGGTATCAACCTAACACCTTTTTTTATAAGAGAGTGATAACTGGTCGAAACCAGCTCATAGAGTTGGAAAAATAAAACTCTCAATAAGTTCGCATTAGCGAGGAATAAATTCTGAATTATTTCATTTAGACTTCGATATTTGAACGGTCCTTTTTTGAAGATAAATACAGGGCTAGTTAGGATTATCTTATTTATTTTACTAGGATTTCTTTTAGCGAATTCTAGCGCTACGAACGTTCCCATTGAGTGTCCGACCAATAAAATTTTTTCTTCATAATGTATTTTGCTAAGTGTGTTCTCGAGTGCGTCTACGTTCTCTTTCAGAGAATAGAGACCCGTAGGGGACTTTGGTGAATCGCCAAATCCCAATAAATCTACCGATACACAATGTGAATTTTGAGAAATAACTTTATCTAGAGGTCTCCAGAATTTACCACTATTTTCCACGCCATGAATCAGCAGTACTAGAGGACCATTACCCTTATCGAAGTGGATATTTAGAAAAAGTTCTTTGTTATTTGTCATTTCCTACCGAAGAGATGTTATTTAGGAAAAATACCAACCATATTGATACTACTCCGAAGGCGAAAATTTCATTTATAGCCAAGGTGAAATACTCTAGTCCGTAGAGAGCAAACCCGGTGATCATTGCGGCAAGGAGTAGATAATTAATCCTCATAAAATATTTAGATAAAAATTTCATAGAGAAATACAGGCTCGCCATAATTATTCCAAAAATACCAAAAGCAGTGTAGGCACTTAGATTGTGAATCATGTTCTGAATATCGTTAATACCAAAGGGGAAAAATCCAACGCAGGCAAGTCCGATAGGAGCGATCACAAAAGCAATACTGTAGAAAGTTAAATACTCTTTTTGTAGTTTTTTATCCTGATAAAGCCGAGTAAATTCATTAATTATAAAACTGGACAGTGTGAGTAGTAGTAAGCCCGATACTATAATAGAAGCATTAAAAATTTTGGAAGAAGGTAGCTGATTCATTCCGAGATAGCTCACTGATTCGTCCCACCATTTCGGATTAGGATTAAATATAGCACTCGTTGCAACCCCACCTATTAGATAGAAGCCAATAAGATTTACAATATCTTTAATAGCGATTCTTTGAGCTAATTTAGTGTAAACGAATATCCAAACAGTTACGGATAAACTAATCCAGAAGGAAAAAGAATAAGGATCATAAATAAATTCTTTAAATGCTTTACTAAAAAAAATTGAGAAAGTAGCCCCTGCAAAGACTGAGGCTACAGAGAAGGCTAGTGTGATAATTAGCATAGACGTAAATGTGCCGGTTTTAGTTCTTTTTCTTCGATCGCTAAGAGCCCTTATTCTGTTTCTACCATATACGAAAAATGTAATAAGCGGGACAAAAAATGACATCACTATTATTGAGATAGAAAGTGATAGGTTATTTAGAGCTACATACTGTTTTAGTAAAAAAGAAAAAAGGCAAACGACTATATAAGAAATAACAAAGGCGTAAAATGCGTTTCGTTGAGCGGTTTGATCAATTTGATTTTCGGTGATATTTTCCTTTTGCATTGATATATTATACCATAATTTCCCAATTTGCGTGATATAATGACTATCAGAAAGAAGGATATATATGAAGAATAAAGAAAAACGTAAGATTCCCAAGATTCTCAAACATCCAATTATTTTATCATTAGTCGCATTGTTGTTAGTTGGTCTGATCGTATTATTTTTTTGGCCTTTATCGGATACGGGTATTCATATAACACCAAACCCTTCAAAAAGTTATGATGAGTCAATAAAGAGAGTTAGTACAATATCGACTTCAGAAGATCCTAAAATCATGCCAGAGTGTCATTCGTACGTAAACACAACAGGTAAAAAAACCGATAACGTAATCGTTGTTTATCATGGTTTCACTAACTGCCCGATACAATATAAGCAATTTTCTGATCAGCTGGTATCCCAAGGTTATAATGTTTTAGTTCTTCGGATGCCTAGACATGGTGAAAAAGATAAAGCAAATAATGATCTACACGATATAACTACAGAAGAGATTGCTAAATACGCCAACGATTCGGTTGATATCGCAAGCGGGCTAGGTGACAACATCTATCTTACTGGTTTGTCAGTCGGTGGCGCCGTAACCTCTTGGACGGGTCAAGAACGTAAAGACGTAAAAGGCTATATAAATATGGCACCTTTTTATGCGCCAAAATTCGTTCCTGAGTTTATCATCACACCGATGATCAGAATCTTGAATGTTTTACCGCCTATTACTATTTGGTGGGATTCTAAAACTAAAGAAAATAACGTAACCGGCTCCCCTTATGCTTATGCCGGGCTAGACACTAGGTCTCTCGCTAAGTTTCTGAGTTTTGGTGATTTTGTAAAACAGGATATTGCAAAAGGGGCAAGAGCTGTCGGTCAAACATTGGTATTAAATGAAAACGATGCCTCTATCAATAATACATATGCGGCAAGAATGGAGCGAAATATTTTCCTCGCAGCCGATAAGTATAATCTGACTCAGTATACTTTCGCTAAATCAGAGGGATTAAATCATGATACTATTGATCCTTATAATCCAGAGCAGAATACAAAATACACTTATCCTATATTGATAAATCTGATTATAAATCAAATAAACTCTAGGTAGACTTAAAGGGGAATAAATGATGCTGGCTTGGATTCCCTAGGGAATCCAAGCCAGGTGCGTTTGATACGTTGAATGTTTCTGCCTTTGCGGGGCGGTAAGTTTATAGGTGATATTAGTCGAGACTAACTTGTCCGAAGTATCGGGACTTTGTTGCTAGTGCTTCATGCAGCCACCGTTGCCTTCGCAGGTGCAGATAGTGCTCCCGCATTTGCAACAGTGGAATGTGCCCTCGGGCATTTTGCCGAGTAACGCCCCCATGTCCCCTTCATCGTTATTGGGCAATGACCCGCTTGACTCTTCTGAAGTGGTTTCGTTGCTGATATCATCCATACAGCATTCTCCCCTCCAACGTAGCTTGTGCGCACCTATTGGTACGATAACTAGATTTATACTACTTATTTAGCTTGCTGTAAAGATAATTTCTATAAATACACTTGCATTTATAGACTAAACGGACTAGAATTCTTACTAATATTATTAATAGGCATTGAAAGGAGCCAATATCATGACAAAAACAGTATTAAATAGAATAAAATGTCGGGAATTTTGGCTCACAAGCAGTGGAGCCAAAGCAGATTTTAGTAAATAGAAATCCTCGACAACAAGCGGGGATTTTTTAATAGGAAAATTGTGAAAGAATATATAAACAAAGCATGGGCGATACTGCTCTATAGTTGGAAAGATTTCTTCGAGTATCGAGGATATCTACTGTTTTGGATTGTGATGGGTTCACAGTCATTCTTTATTATGTATTTTTTATGGATGTTTGTATATCGAGATAATCAGATTGTATCTGGTTTTACTTTGTCGGCAATGATCACTTACTATTTTGTGGCATATTTTGTTAAAGAATTTACAAGTACGTATTTTGATTGGAATATTATGATTAAGATAAATGATGGATTATTCTCGCACTTCTTTTATCGACCAATGACTCACAGAATGTATTATATGTTTCACAATATAGGGGAAAAAACTGTTAGGTTTATTGTATTTACTCCAGTGCTACTATTTTTATATTTTTTGATTAAAGATTATTTTATTGAACCTGTACCTGGAGCCTGGCCATATATAATAATATCTTTTATATTAAGCTTCTTTATGACGTGTTATTTTACTTTTATTATGGGCTACACCGCCTTTTGGACTGAAAAATCAGAAACTATTATATATTTCAAAGATTCCTTAGTTTTTTATCTTTCGGGCGCCATGGTACCTCTTGCTTTATTTGGTGAAAAAATTGCAAACTTTCTCAAGCTTTTGCCATTTAGATATTTTATTAGTTTTCCTATTGAAATATATTTAGGCAAGTTAACTGGTTTAGAAATGTCACAAGGCTTCCTGGTTGCATTTACTTGGCTGATAGTATTAATCATATTAGAAAGATTAATATTTAAGAAAGGGGCCAAAAGATTTTCGGCCGTAGGAAATTAAATGAAGAGATATCTTAAAATATTTTTATTATCGATGAAAATGTCACTAATGAGAGAGATGGAATATAGGGCAGATTTCTTTATGGTTGTTTTTCAGGCAGTGCTATTCATCTTCTTTAATTTACTTTTTTACAAGGCTGTTATCGGTAACGCAGGCGGTATCGGTGATTGGAGTTATCCAAACATGGTCGCTCTTTTTGGTACATACGTTATTATTGATGGAATATTTATGACATTTATTGTTCTTGGTGCGAATGCCATAGAGAAATATGTCCGAACTGGAATGCTTGACTCTGTTCTAGTCAAACCAATTGATAGCCAGTTTATGATCACGGTTCAGAGGGGTTTGATTATCTCAGAATCACCTTCGATAATTTTTGGGATCGGTGTTCTTATCTATGGTCTTGTTCAAAGCCACGTAGTGATTAACCTGTGGAATATTTTGGGCTACATTTTCTTTATTTTTTGCTCATCGCTAATTTTTTATTCATTTGCTTTGTCTTTTGGATGTATTGTCTTTTTTATTGATAAGGCCGAGGAACTTAATGAAATTATCTTCTCGCTAAAACAATTTTCTAAGTTTCCAGATATTTATACGGGAATGATTAAGTATGTATTAATGTTTGTAACACCTCTTGTGTTTGCGTCATTTGTACCTGCTGGAATTATTCTAAATAAAATAAATTATTGGTTTGTGTTGTATTATTTAATTACAACAATTGTAATGTTATTGTTTTCACGTTGGTTGTGGAAATTTGGTTTATCAAAATATAAATCTGCAGGAGGTTGAGATGACTATTATTAAAATAGAAGATTTAACAAAAGAATTTAATTATTACAAAAAGCAAGAAGGTTTCCTCGGTTCTATAAAGGGCTTGTTCAAACGAGAAAAATTAACCAAGTACGCTGTTAAAAATGTTAACTTTGAAATCAATGAAGGAGAGTTCGTCGGTTTTATTGGACCAAATGGCGCTGGAAAAACAACGACAATAAAAATGCTTTCGGGAATTTTGACCCCTTCGTCAGGCAGTATCGAATCACTTGGATATACTCCCTCTGAAAGAAAGGCGGATTATTTAAAGCAAATTGGCGTAGTACTTGGCCAAAAAAATCAGATTAATCCTGATCTTCCTCCTATTGAAACATTTTTAATGTTTAAGGCAATTTATGGTATTGATGATGATAATTTTAAGGAAAAACTAGATGAGTTAATTAAATTACTTGATGTAGCAGATATTATTCATGTTCAAGCCAGAAGACTTTCTCTTGGTCAAAGAATGAAATGTGAACTAATTGCGGCACTTTTGCATTCGCCCAAGATATTGTTTTTAGACGAACCAACCATTGGACTTGATGTTACATCGCAGAGAAACATCAGGGAATTTCTCGCCGAATATAACAAAAAACACAAAACGACGATTATTCTTACTTCTCATTATATGCAAGATATTGAGCGCCTTTGTAAAAGAGTTGTTATTATTGATTTAGGGAAAATAGTCTTTGACGGAACGCTACTTTCACTTACGGAAAAATATGTAAAATTCAAAAAAATCGAAGTCGCACTGGCAGGTTCGGGAAAAATAGATTGTAGCTCTGTCGAGAAATACGGAAAAGTACTTGATTGCGCAGACGGCAAGCTCGCCCTTGAGGTGCCTAGAGGCAACGTTGCAAAGGTGACATCGCATCTAATTAATGATTTTGACGTATTGGATTTAGAAGTTAGTGAGATGGATATAGAAGAAATAATTACGGACGTTTTTAAGAAAAACTCGGCAAATAAGGAGAAATAATGATATATATTATAGGCGGTCCGCCCAGATGTGGTAAAACAACCTTGGCTAGGAGACTTTCGAAAAAGTTAAACATTGGCTGGCTTTCTGGCGATACTTTTGAGGGTATCGTAAGGCCATATGTTTCAAAAGAAGAATACCCCAGAAGATTCCCTAAGAATATTTTACGTGAAACCACAAACAATACTAATGATGAAATGTATACCAAATATTCCGTAGCAGAGATACTGGACTCATATTTAGTACAAGGTTTGGTGGCTCAACATGCAATGGAAGTTCTGATAGAGGAAATGATAAAAGAAAAGCTTGATTTTATCCTTGAAGGTTATCATCTATATCCAGAATTTGTTCGCAAAATGATGACGAAGTACGGCAAAAACAATTTTCGGGTGATATTTCTAGTAAAAGACAACTATGAAGTTACTTTGGAGAGTCTTATGGCTAGTAATCTAGAAGATGATTGGGTACATAATAAATCAAATGACAAAAAGATTATTAAGGTAATTGCTAAATTTATTTTAGAATTTTCAAAATATTATAAAAATGAAGCTAATGAATATGGCTTAAAAGTAGTAAAATACACAGGTAATATAGATGAATTTATGCAAAGCGCAGAAAGTATCCTAATAAAGAAAGAAAATAAATGAAAATAATAAGTTATGAAACAAAATATCGACCAGAGCTTGCCAAAATGGTAAATGACTTCAATAACTTTATAGTTTCGCTAGATAAATCAGGCCTTTATAAACCATTTGATAATCAAGATGACATAGATAAATATACTGATAAGTGTGTCACTGACGCAGAAAAGATGAATGGTTTTATATATCTAGCAACAGAAAATGATCAAATTGTTGGATTTATCCAGGGTGTAATTATTAATACTCAGAGTGATTTGATGTATTCTCTTACTCACAGTTCAAAAATACAGGGCTGGATCGGGGAGCTTTATGTAGTTGAAGGCTCCAGAGGTACTGGTATAGGTAAACAGCTTATGCAAAAGGCGATAGATCATTTTAAGTCGAACAATTGTGATTTACTTTGCCTAGAAGCTTACTGGCACAACAAAACCGCTATCGGAATATATGAATCTTTGGGTATGAACATAGGGGATATCAAAATGGAGATGAAGTTATGAAAATGCCAAAAAATATTGAAACAGACCGTTTGCTACTTGTCCCAATGTCGCGAAAATATGCAGAGGACGTATTCCGTGAATTTACTCCTGAGCTAACTTATTATATGTCACCACCTACGCCGAGCAAGATCGATGACTCTATTGATTGGATAGAATCCACTTTACCAAAGTACGAGGCGGGGACTGATTTTACATTTGCTATTATATTGAAAGAGAACGGAGAGTTTATAGGGGGTGGTGGCATTCATAACATAGATACCATGTCTCCAGAGTTCGGCATTTGGACCAAGAAGTCATCGCATGGCAATAGGTATGGCCGAGAGGCCATTCGGGGTGCTAATAGTTGGGTAGATGAGAACTTAAAATGTGATTATGTAAAATACCCGGTTTTTGCTGACAACATAGCTAGCAGAAAAATACCTGAATCACTTGGCGGCGTTATATTCCGTGAATACACGGAAAAAAATAATGTTGGAGTAGAGCTTCCGATAGTAGAGTATCGGATTTATAAAAAATGAGAATAGAGGCAATAAAAACCAAGAAGATATCGGCTGATTCGACAAAAATATTTGATTTTCTAGACGAAAATATTAAAGTTTTTGAGCCTAGATCAATTATAGTTTTTTCATCAAAAGTATTAGCAATCTTGAGTGGAAACACATCGGATTTCCGCGTTAATTATGAAGACATAATAGTTAATGAGGCTGATTATTATACCAATGAAAAGAATAAATACGGACATTTTCTTACTATAAAGAATAATGCATTTATTTCTGGCAGCGGCATTGACCAGTCGAATGGTAATGGAAGGCTGGTCTTATTACCGAAGGAGCCACAAATTCTAGCGAAAACTATTTATAACCATCTAAGAAAAAATTACAATCACCCTGAATTTGGCGTCGTGATTACCGATAGTCAGTCCACACCACTTAGGAGGGGCGCAGTCGGAGTTTCCATCGGGTTTTATGGCTTTTCACCTCTACATGATTATGTTGGAGAAAAAGATTTGTTCGGCCGTGCTTTTTGTTTTGAAAAAGCAAACCTTGTAGATCAGATTGCATCAGCGGCGAACTTGGTAATGGGAGAAGGCGATGAGCAGACGCCAATTGCGATAGTAAACGAGCTAAAAAATATTGAGTTTGGTGACAATTTACCGACCAAAGAACAGCTAAAATTCTTTTTACTAAATCCCGATGAAGATTTGTATCATATATTATATGAAGGAAGGTTTAATAAATGAAAATTACTTTTGTGACGGGCAATAAGACTAAATATGCATCAGCCGCGAAAGTTTTAATCAAATACGGCATTGAGCTAGAGCAACACAATATTGAGACGCCGGAAATACAATCGACTGATTCTGCAAAAATTGCAGCATATTCTGCTAGATACGCTGCAGACGAGATTGGTAGGCCAGTGATAGTAACGGATGTCGGTTGGCATATTATCGCTCTTGGCGGTTTTCCTGGACCGTTCATCAAATATATCAATGAGTGGCTTACACCAGATGATATTATGCGTCTTATGGCGGGCGTAGAAGATAAGACTATAAAGGCGATAGAGGTTGCTGCTTACTGTGAACCGGGCAAAGAGCCCAAAGTATTTATTACCGAGGACAGCGGCTATATTACTGAAAAACCAGAACACGTTGAGGACGAAACAACCTTAGACAACATCTTAGTTTTACCCGAGTTTGGAATAGTAAGTTCTCTAGTTCCACATGATAAGAAGGTAGATTATTGGGCGAGCCATCTTACGCATTATCATCAATTAGGTAAGTATCTAAAAAGTAAAAAAAATTATTAAATTTTTCCTTTATTTTCCAAATAGTCTCTTGCAAGTATTTGAGCACTAGCTGCTATAGGGATAGCAATCAGGGCGCCGATGAAACCACCAGCTGCTACGCCGAATATAGCTGCGACACAAGTAACGAAAGGTGATATCTTTACGGCCTTTTTGAAAATTATTGGCTGTAATATATAGTTTTCGATAGTAGAGTAAATAATAAAAAATCCAAGTACTATTATCCCTGCTCCTACGCCACCGTATAAAAATGAAACGATAATAATAATGGCCGCTCCGATAAGACCACCTATCATTGGTATTATACCGAATACGGCGATTAGTAGTCCTAGGGGTAGGGCGTAAGGGATGCCGATAAGAAACAGGGCGATCGAGGTTACGACTCCGGCTATACCGCAACGAACAAGTGTCCCACCTACGAAGCCTGTAACACTACCATACATTTCTTTCAAAAGTTTCTTGCGTTTTTCTATCTTATTTTCAGGTTGGTATCTCCAAAATGCTTTTACCATCACCGGACTTTCATAAACTAAAAGAAAGGTAAAGATGATGATAGTTAGAGTCGCTATGATACTAGTAAATATAGACATTATTGAGTTGAAAACGAAATTACCAGTGAATGCCGCTCCTGAGATAATTTGTTGTTCATTTGAAAGAATTTTATCTATCTGCAGGTAGTCTTTCGCGGTGTCATAAATATAGGGATTATTGTGAAGATTGACTTGTGCATAATATATAGTATCGGTAACTGCTTGAGTGGTTTGTGAAATTATTGGCGGTAAAAGGCTAATTACTAAAAAAGACAATACTCCGATAAATAAAGTAAACACAACGGCGATGGCGAGTATTCGATTTTTCCCCGGCATCCATCTACTTATTTTTGCTACCGCTGGCTCTAAGGCAAGGGCCAGAAATATTGATATTGCTAGCCATACAAGCTGTTCGGACACTTTTGTGAGCAACAGAATTAAAGCTAAAAATCCAAATACTATTAGGAGAGTTCTGATAAGTGTTTTATTCGAAATGTTTATTTCCATTTTATTACCTTTATTATATAAATGAATTATACTAGAATTAGACACAAATATGAAATCAAAATAATTAATACAGTTTGGAGTAATATAGATGCCACTACCAATTGACATCGTTATAGTCAGACACGGAGAGTCCGAAGGAAACGTTGCGGTAAACATGGCTCTTCAAGGAGACGAAAGCTTGATGACAAGCAGCTTTCGCAAAAGACATGATTCCACGTATAGATTGACTGACAGAGGAATATCTCAAGCAAAAAAAGCAGGTGAGTGGATAAAGAAAAATATCGAACCACCCAAGTTTGGGCGCTATCTATCTAGTGAATATATCCGGGCGATGGAAACCGCAGCCACAATGGACCTACCGGGTGCAGATTGGCAGATTGATTTTTTTCTCAGAGAGCGTGAATGGGGAGATTTGGAAGGCCTGAGTATCACAGAGCAAAAAGAAATATTTTCTCGTAACTTAGCTGTAAAAGACTCGGAGCCTTTCTACTGGACGCCACCAAATGGGGAGTCTTTGGCGAATCTTTGCTCGGGACGCATCATGTGGGTTCTCGATGGACTTGGAAAAGATTATTCAGATAGCACGGCGATACTGGTCTGTCACGAGGAGGTGGTATGGTCATTTCGGATATTGCTCGAAAGAATAAGACAGTCGGATTTCGCGGTTAAGTTTAATAACAAACCAGAGCCAGAAGACAAGATGGTAAATTGTCAGATATTTCACTATTCTAGGCGTAATCCTAAAACAGGTGTAATTTTCCCCTATATCAACTGGGTTCGTACCGTAGATCCGGTTAATGAGACATTTGAAACCTCTTGGCGAGAAATATTTACCAAGGTTGCTAGGTATAGTAGCTCGGATTTACTAAGGATAGTCAATAAATATCCTAGAGAGATAAATATACCAAATGGCTCTCCAAAAAAGTAAAAGTAAAAATAATTAATATTAGCTATATTATTGAAGAGCGCCAGAGGTGCGCGCTCAATTTAGAGCGGTACTTCTGGCGTGTTGTTTCTCCTATCTCAGTATCAGTTGTAGTGGCTGTAGGCGGCATGTTGCCATGGACTTACTTAGGCCGATCTTTTCGAGGAGTGATATAGCATCTTCATCTCGACCCTTGCGGATGTGAGAAATCAGCTCCTTGGCCACGTCGTTTGTGAAATCTTCACAACCCGCGATGGTTACCATTGCGTGGGTGCAATGGATGGAGTGGTCACTTTCGTAGTCCGTGAATATCTGTCTACTTAGCTTCCTAGTGGGGTGATCGATCACCTCACCAAAGAGAATGACGTAGAGCTGCCTTCCTAGATCCTGGTACTTACGTCGTACAATGCGGTTGCCCCCGGTCATTGCATAAGTACCTCTCGCCTTGACTGCTTCGTGAAGAAGTTCAGCCTTGGTCGGCATATCATCCTCCCTCCTAGGGATACTGGCTAGTTTTTAAGAAACCAAACTAAATTATAGCTTGATTGCTATAACTAGGCAACGAATATTTAAGTTGATAAACGATATTATGAGAATCTTATTCTTTGTCTTTATTGACTTTTTTCTTAGATTTTTTACTGCTCGATGCTTTAGCTCCACCACTCAAAGCGATGGCGACTCCAAATATATAACCTGTATTGTACCAGAATCCACTGTTTGGAAGTTGGTATAGGGTAATGTTTTTATCAAACCAGCTTGTAATAAATGAAAGAATAATTATAGCTCCTTGCCATAATCCCATTAGAAAGCCTGGGATTTTTTCTTGCGATGAGATAGTCGGCATTCCTAAACGGGTATTAATTATATAAACAGCGAAACCGATAAATGCGACACCTAACAAGATAAATAGTGGTATAAATTTCTTCATTTTTGAGTCCATTATTACTCCTTATTAATAATAATATATTACAATGTATCGTTAATAATTAATATATTTTATTAATAATATGATGTGCAATTCATGATATTATATACTCATGGAAAAGATATATTGCTACGTAGTTCTCTCAAATACAGGCACCGTGTTATCACGCGTTATTAGGTACTATTCTGGTGAGAAGTATGTACATTCTTCGATTACTTTCGATCCCTCATTGAAGCTGATGTATAGCTTTGGCAGAAAGCACCCTAGTAATCCTATCATTGCAGGATATATACATGAGGATATAAATACAGGCTTGTTTTTAGAAATGAAAAACATCTTTATAAGGGTATATCGTATCGAGATAACCGAAAAACAGCTTTCATTACTTAAAGAGAAGATTCAGGAATTTGATAGTAATATGGGCAAATATCAATACAATCTGGTTGGACTTCTTGATTTCAAAATAAATAAAACATTAAAAGTGAGTGAAAATTACTATTTTTGTTCAGAATTCGTTTCGAAACTCTTGAGATACGCAGGGATTATAAAGCCGCCTAAGCCAGACGGCCTGATGCGACCAAGGGATTTGGTTCGTGGGCAAGGATTTGAAAAAATATTTCAAGGTAAATTGACTAAATATAAGAGATTATTGAAAAAGGTATAGTTTATTTTTGTTGAACATTCGTTGATTGTTCTATTTTTGTTTATCAAAGAAACAACCCCGGCTGCCGAAAAGGCAGTCGGGGTCTAAATGTATATCTAGGTGCTAGTGACGTTTGGGTTGATGTCCTCGGGATATTTATTGAGGAACTCCTCGTATGTCATACTCTCGCCAGTGGGACCAACGCCTGTTAATAAAAGCATGCCAGCAGACTGTCGAACTTTGTCAACGCCTTCCTCGGTCTTTCGACCAGTGAATGCCTGAAATTCCAGGTCTCGGTATCCTTTGCCTTCGCAATTGAGGCAGATGACGAAGACCCCTGGGGGTTCCGCGAACCCGCTGTAAAGCCCTGTGGCTTCACAGGCCGTGCATGAAACCCGAATCTTGATGATACCTTCCTGAGCCACCATGTGGCATCTCCTTTCTTTGGCATGCAGGAACATATCATAGTACTACTAAATGATCGATTTTTCAATAATTATGTTTGTAGGGGACTAGCATAAGCACACATTGTTGGCAAAGAGTAATTATATTGCGTTCTCTATTAACTTCTCTACAGTGCTTGTGGGGGAATCTAGCGTTGCATTTTTACATATATTGTGTTACAACTGTCGCTAATCATACGTTGTTCCTTGACTCGAAAGGTTGGAGGTGCTCACGATGGCGTGGGGAGATACGGAAGAGATCAGTGGTGGTTTGTTCAGTCCTGACAAGGTTGTCAGAGAGAATTTCGACGGGAGCAAGACTATCTCAACAAAGGGCTTGTTCGGAAATACACCGATTGCCACAGTTCGCGAAGGGTTTCTGGGCGGGACAACTGTCAATACTCCGTCTGGAAATTCCGAATCAGTTCATGCCCCATTCTTTAGTGGCCAAAGTCATGCGACCTATGCCACTCAACACGCTACGCAAGTAGCGGCCGGTATTGATAGCCGTGCTGCGAGCAAATCGGCTTCTTCTCAAGCTTCGGCTGTCACATCTGGTGGCGGGAGCACAGGAGGAGGAAGTGGATCTTATGTTCCAAGCTATGGTGGTGGGTCAGCTTCTCATTCTTATTCACCACCAGCGCCCGCTTACAAGTATCACACCTGCCAGTGTTACGGCAATTGTTACGGGCAGAAGCTCCGGCTTTGTAAGTGCAACAGCTGTTCTTCAGTCGTAGAGTGTGGTAATGCTGGGTTAGTTAAGGGCATTACCAATTCTCGCAATTGCATCCGCAACGACAAAAAGGCCGGTAACTGGCATGGCGAGTTCAGTATAGTGGGCGTTTTTGGAATACTTGTTGGAGCCATCGCATCTGTGTTTACAATCTACTGGGTACTGTTCTGGCTCTATGCGTTACTCAACCTCGTTTTGAAGAAAACAGGTGAGTTCGTCCAGGCCTACTCTGGAGAGCTAAGCACACTAGCCATCATGGCTGTCGTTTCTGTAGCTATTTATTATGTCGTCAGACATAAGTGGCCAGCTACTACTGCGAAGCGCACGAAAAGTCCAAAGACACGATGTAGGCCACTCGTAGTGCAGATGCGGGGATTCTTCGAAACCCCACTTGGTCTGCTGTGGTACATCCTTAGTGTGTTGTTTTTGGCGATAATGCTGTGGTGGGCCTTCTTTTTCATTGCGGAGTTAATCATTGCTATCATGTTTTGGTTCCTCTCCGCTTCACAGAAAGAAGATGCTAAGGCAGTCCTCCTGTACCTAACATTAGTCCCCTCTGCAATTGTCCTCTTTGTCCCCATAAAAGGCTTGCAGATTGACTAATTCGGGGTACTACATGCCCAAGATTCACACCAAGATAGGTGTCCAGAGTCTTGGGCATTTATCATTTGTATAATAAACTGCCGGGTTTCGGAAATCTCTCGTTACAGGTCGCGTAGAGAGGCTGAAGACCAGTCTTAGATATGTTTTTGTCCGCTATTAAGTTAGAATGGTACGTATGGAAATAAGAATCATATTGCCCGAAGAGTGGGAAATATATAGAGATATTAGACTGGAGTCATTAAGAATAGAGCCTGTAGCTTTCAAGTCCAATTATATAGAAGAAGCGAATCGTTCCGAAGATATTTGGCGTTCGAAGATTGTGAATACTAAGAAGCCATGCTCATATAAACTTTTTGCGCTTGAAGACGGGAAGGCTGTCGGGATGATGGGTTTATATCAGGATAGGGACGGTAAAGACCCAGATACGGTAAACGTATTTGGGGTATATATCTCTCCAGAGTATCGAGGAAAACGAATTTCTTCACAACTTTTAGATAAAATAATTAAAATTGCTAGCGAAATCGAAGGTATTCATAAAGTCAGATTAACTGTAAATATGTCGCAAATTCCAGCAATCGCCCTCTATAAAAAGCACGGTTTCAAAATTATTGAAGAATCAAAAAAAGAAAAAAGCTATTTGATGGAGCTTGTTCTTTAAAACATTTTATATTAATTATTTTTCGTCCCCCACGACATTCTAAACTTGCTTGCACGCCCGTAACTCAAAGAGTGAAGGAGGGATTTGAAATCTAGACTCCCGCTTTCGCGGGAATGACGGGGGTGGGGACGATAGTCGGGTGCACGGCACCAAAGCGATTTTTCTTTAGACTTGAACAAAGGAAACCACCTCCCCGCTGTCATCCTTGCGAACGCGAGGATCTCTTCTTCTGTCCAAACCTCTGACCGTAGGAAGAAAATAGACTCACTCATATTATTCTTCGAATGAATGAAATGAATCGAGAAGTAGTGCCTAGTAAGCCTGAAAAATAACTTATATATTAAAGTATAAAAATTATTGCCAGATAACCAATATTGTTGTATAATAACGCCAATGTCGATCACGGAGGCTGACCTAGTGTCAGTCTCTTCTAGTGAAAGGACGTGTACCATGGCGGTGAATCCGCGCAAGAAGATTTGGATTGAGGCCTTCACGAGTTACATTACATCTTGGCTCTTGATCTACGGCTTCAACGTCGTCGAGAAGTCTTCGGTGCTGGTCCTTGACTTCCTTGCCAGCAAGGCGAGGGAGCGCAAGACCGCAAGGGACCGCAATGCGGTCTGGTACGAAGGCTTTCGCGATTACATCGTGAAGCAAATGGAACTGCAGGGAATCACCGAGAGAAAGGTCGAGTATGGCACCACGCACTACATGATCATGCCCAACACGACGATGGGGAAGGACGAAGCTGGCATGCGCCGCTTCCAGAACCTCATCGACACCCTTGGTCTCAAAGACGCTGAGGAGCTGGTGAACGTTACTGTTCGCTACATCCCCGAGCATGAGGTCGAGGTAAACGTCCGAGATCCCCGTTATAATAACGGGAGAGAGATGACACAGACGGACATCGTAGAGGCGCATTCCGTAACGGAGTACACTTTCGTCGGTAAGGGGAATCCTGAGCAGATGCTCCGGTACACTATCGCTATGGGCAACACGCCCAGCTTCGATGTCGGACCGGCAACGAAGCGTGTCAAGCAGGGAAAGAAGCGCAATCAGCGCTAAGCTGCCCGCAGACCACAACTACCGTAAGGTACCCGTGGGAGGCGGGCACTTTGCATTTATAGGGCTAGGCTATAAATTTTTTCGAATAATGTAGTTAGAAACAAGGTCATTACTTTTTAAGTCGTAAGTCTTAGCGAGTTATAAATAATGCTTATTCAAATTTGATGTATTTTCCACACATAAAAAGTGTTGCATTGTTTTACTATCTTTGATACAATTTCCTAGTCACTAAATAGGGATGGGGACGATGAAAACACAATACATAACTAAAGAATGCGGGAAACTGTAAACGTCTAGTTAAAATTGTGTCTAGCAAGTTCCCGCACAAGCGGGATTTTTTCTTTTTAGAGACCTCATCAATTATATTCTTCGAATGACAACAGATATGAGAAGTAGTTCTCACTTACGTTCGAACAATAAATAGAAACCCTAGCGGATACGTGCCGACGAATTTATTCGAAGGCACATACCCGAAAGGGAAATCCCAGTGAAATATTCTAAGGAATTGCACGGGGTGAATGAACTTTGACAAGTGAATACCAGATAGATTGAAAACCCAAAGTAAATCTATTTGTTGAAATATAGGGTAAACACCCTGTTAAATTCTGCTTTCGAGCAGACAATCTTCTTATAAGAAGATGTATTTAACGGGGTAAACGAATGGCAGTTATAAACTGCCAGTCAACGGTCATTAAATAACATTATTGCAATGTTAAAAGACAAAAAATTAACTCAAAAGAGAATCCGCTCTACGTAAGTAGAGCAAATAATCCAAAGAGTTACTCAAAGCCTAAAATGAACGACAAATTAAGTCGAGTAAGGGCACACAATGAATGCCTTGGAGATTCGAACCGAAGAAGGACGTAGTAGGCTGCGATAAGCCTCGGGGAGCTGTCAAACAAGCTTTGATCCGGGGATGTCCGAATGGAGCAATCCGGCTGGAGTCATGTCCAGTCAACTGTTTCTGAATACATAGGAAACGGTGGGGTACGCGGTGAACTGAAACATCTAATTAGCCGCAGGAAAATAAATCAACCGAGATACCGTAAGTAGTGGCGAGCGAAAGCGGCGGAGCCTAAACTCTTTATATGTTAAAGCCTACAGGCGTTGTATAAAGAGGGTTGCAAGATAGACGTACATCAGTTTAAAAGCTGATGTCTGGAGTATAGAAAGTTAAATAGTAGATCAAACTAGCTTGCTAGCAAGTGAAACTAGATACTGCTTTCTAAACTCTGGTTTCCTACACTGTAGAGTAGGAGTAAAGTTACAAAACAAAGAGTTATTGGAAGGAGCCTGGAAAGGACCGCCACAGAGGGTGATAGCCCCGTACGTTAAAATTCTTTGTCTTTATACGTTTAGACTTAAGTAGGACGAAACCCGTAGAATTTTGTCTGAATCTAGGTGGACCACCATCTAAGGCTAAATATTCGAATCTACCGATAGTGAACAAGTACCGTGAGGGAAAGGTGAAAAGAACCCCGGTAAGGGGAGTGAAATAGAAACTGAAATTGTGTGCCTACAATGAGTTAGAGCAGATTTATTCTGTGATAGCGTGCCTTTTGTAGAATGAGCCAACGAGTTAATTTGTGTAGCAGCTTAAGCCCAAAGGGCGGAGGCATAGTGAAAGCGAGGGTTAATAGCCCGAAATAATATGTTGCACTGATTAGACCCGAAACCAGGTGACCTAACCATGGGCAGGCTGAAGCTTCTCTAAAAGGAAGTGGAGGGCCGAACCCACCTCAGTTACAAATGGGGGGGATGACCTGTGGTTAGCGGAGAAATTCCAATCGAACTTGGAGATAGCTGGTTCTCTCCGAAATAGCTTTAGGGCTAGCGTCGTATACTAACTTCCGGGGGTAGAGCACTGAATGGGCTAGCGGGCGCGAGCTTAGCAAACCCAAACAAACTCCGAATACCGGAAGCAATTACTACGGCAGTCAGAACGCGGGGGCTAAGCTTCGCGTTCAAAAGGGAAACAGCCCAGACCGCCATCTAAGGCCCCAAAATCTATACTAAGTGGGAAAGGATGTGAAG
This sequence comes from bacterium, assembly GCA_037129835.1. Taxonomy (GTDB): domain Bacteria; phylum Patescibacteriota; class CPR2; order UBA1875; family CAIMLA01; genus JBAXUE01. Next base: position 114,280 of record JBAXUE010000005.1, read on the forward strand.
TTGCATAAACAACCAGGATGTTGGCTTAGAAGCAGCCATGCATTTAAAGAGTGCGTAACAGCTCACTGGTCAATTGTGATTTTGCGCCGAAGATATAACGGGGCTAAGTATAGTGCCGAAGATGCGGATTTCGTATTTAATACGGAGTGGTAGGAGAGCGTTCTATGCAGCAGTGAAGCTGAACTGTGAGGTTTGGTGGAGCGCATAGAAGTGAGAATGTTGGCATGAGTAACGATAAGGCGGGTGAAAAACCCGCCCACCGCAAGACCGAGGTTTCCTGGGCAACGATAATCGTCCCAGGGTTAGTCGGGCCTAAGACGAGGCCGAAAGGCGTAGCCGATGGACAACAGGTTGATATTCCTGTACCGCTAATATTGTTCCCTGAGTGACGCTGGGCACAAGCTCGAGCAGATTCTATGGCTATATCTGTTTAACTACACCAAAGTGTAGGAGTAAGACTACTGTCAAAAGTAGGATTCGAGTGAAGACACAGACTAGAAAATCCTCAGATTAATAAATATTGGCGCCCGTACCGCAAACCGACTCAGGTGGTCGAGGAGAGTATCCTCAGGTGTTTGGGAGAACCCTCGTTAAGGAACTCGGCAATACAGCGAGCGTAACTTCGGGATATGCTCTGCCTCAGTAATGAGGCCGCAGCGAAAGAGATCAAGCAACTGTTTATCAAAAACACAGGTCTGTGCTAAATCGTAAGATGACGTATACGGACTGACGCCTGCCCAGTGCTGGAAGGTTAAGAGGAGAGGTTCACGCTTTGAATTGAAGCCCCAGTAAACGGCGGCCGTAACTATAACGGTCCTAAGGTAGCGAAATTCCTTGTCGGGTAAGTTCCGACCCGCACGAATGGCGTAATGGTTTGATCACTGTCTCAACGAGGGACCCAGTGAAATTGCAATAGCGGTAAAGATGCCGTTTACCCGCACCAAGACGGAAAGACCCCGTGGAGCTTTACTAAAGCTTGGCATTGGATTAGGTTTTATCATGTGTAGTATAGGTGGGAGACTTTGAAGCTAGGACGCAAGTCCTGGTGGAGTCGTTAGTGAAATACCACCCTTGATATGGTTTGATTCTAACTTTGGCCCATGAATCTGGGCAGAGGACAGTGTCTGGTGGTTAGTTTGACTGGGGCGGTCGCCTCCCAAAAGGTAACGGAGGCGTTCAAAGGTATGCTAGATCCGGATGGAAATCGGATTGATAGTGCAAACGCATAAGCATGCTTGACTGCAAGACGTACATGTCACGCAGAGACGAAAGTCGGAGTTAGTGATCCGCTGCACTTCGTGTGGAAGATGCAGCGCTCAACGGATAAAAGCTACCCCGGGGATAACAGGCTGATTTCTTCCAAGAGTCCACATCGACGAAGAAGTTTGGCACCTCGATGTCGGCTCGTCTCATCCTGGGGCTGAAGCAGGTCCCAAGGGTATGGCTGTTCGCCATTTAAAGAGGTACGCGAGCTGGGTTCAGAACGTCGTGAGACAGT
>JBAXUE010000006.1:0-95938 GCA_037129835.1 bacterium
TAGCCCATCGTCATGAATGTCCTTAACCTTTAACTCTCCTGGGAGATTTGGTGCTGTGTTATCTGGGGTGATATCCCAACCTTGGTTTGGATCAACGCCATAAAGCGAGAAAGATTCTCCACCGAATTCGATTAGCTCGTTCGTGCCGACCGCTCGAATTTTATAATAATATTTAGTAGCACTGGAGACTCCCGTGTCAGAAATAACATAATAGTTGTCTGTATCGTCTAGCTTTACTGTTGCGGGTATATCTGTTGAGCCACCAGCACTAGTCTTATAATAACGATAACCATTTTGAGAGCTGTCAGTAAGAGTAAGTTTCAGCTTATCTGCTTTCGTTGGGTCTTTCCAATCAATACTAGACTGATAGTTTGTTGTTGAGCGATATACCTCGTATTTATCCATATCGATTTCGCCCTTTATTTTACTACCAGAGAAAGTAACGGTTATTTCCTTACCTACAAGACTACTAGGAGTACTCGGATCCCCTTTTGTAGAAAAAATATAAGGCTGCTCTTCATAAGCGTCTGAGATGTATCTTCCTTTCGGTGGTGATGGTACAGCGCTGGTAGTAGTCTTAACATAGCCTACATCAGAGAAGTCTGATTCATTATTATAGGGGTCATCGTCTACCGCTTTTATTTGATAATAATAATATGAACTTTCCTCTAACCCTCCGTTTACACACATTCTAGTATTCATATTACAAGAAACTTCTGGATCATCTGTAATATCAACAAATTCTTCGGGGGTAAGAGAATCACTCTCATCAGTGGTATCTGGCGGTACTCGGTTGGCGCGATAAAGCTTATATGTACTGACTCCACTACCGCCATCAAAAGCTTCCGACCAGTTGATAATAATCTTTTGAGTTTCTTGTTCCATACTATCTATACCGGCCGCAGAGACAATTATTTGATTCGGTGCAATCGGTGCCGTGATGTCTGGAGTCATAGTTGCGGCGTAATTAGTAAAGTCAGCAGGGCCGGGGACAATGGGCGATGTATTAGCAGGTATAGGAGGAACATCATTGGTCGCGGCTCCGTCTACCGAAACAATTCGATAATGATATGTCTGCAAATCGTTTATAGGGTAGGCTGTTGTAGAATAGCTGTCGTGCCAAGACAATTGATACGCCTGAGGTAGTGGGTTAGGTACATTCTCTAGAGTACCAACCAGTTTATAGCTTGAAGCCTGAGTTTGCTCTGTAGTTGCTCGATATATCTGATAAGCTACGATGCCGGTGCCTGAATCGGTACCTGGACTCCAGGTCAACTTGTTTTGACGCCCCTTAAAAGAATCATTGGGAGCCAAAGAGGTATCTGGGTCGTAATCTGAACAAGCAGATAAGTTTTGATAACTACAAGCGCTAGCGACAACATTTGATGGCGATGTGGGAGCGACACCATCGCGAGTCAGTCCGTATAATTCTCTTGTTTGAAACGTACCTGACTTGCCAGTCTCGTCATAAGCCTTGATACGATAGACATACTTTGTACCCGCTTGAAGTTTGTTTAAGTCATTATATTCTGGATCTGTTTCTACTGGTACTTTTTCTGTGATAGAAAGTGCGCTAGTCTCAAGTTTTTTATATGTTGAACCCGATTCACTCCATACTTTATATTGTGAATCAGCTATCGCATAACCGTTAATATAGCTTTCATTTGAGATTCTCTCTAACGTGTAATGAATATCGGACCCGCCACCAGACTCAACTGCCGTCCAAGTTACAGCGATTTGTGACGCGTCATTCTGTGTTGCAGTATAAGTAGAAACATTACCAGGAATAACTCGGTCATACTTAAACGTATGCGAGGTGAGTGTCTCGGATAGATTGCCAGCCAAATCGTAAGCGGCAACTCTAAAGTAATAGGTTCCATCTGAAGTATTCGCAAGATCAAGTGTTACGTTAGTAGCCTTCCCAATATCAGTTGATGGTGTACAAGTAGAAGTACCGAAACAGTACTTGTATCCCCCAAGGTCAGAGTCGGTGTTTGCATCCCATTCAAAGTATGGTGAAGTTGTTGATGCATCGTACCATGACGATTGGCTTAACTGCGTATCTTTACCGACATTAGTATATCCCCCTAGACTAGCAACGCTTTCTGGATGGATGGTGTCCAAGACAGTATTGGCAGCTGTATTTTTTATTGAATACGAAACAGCCGAAATAGCTCCATTAGAAAGCCTAGATGGATAATAAGTAAATCTCTGTATGGGTCCGTCCCAAGTACCATTATTGCCCATTTGGCCTATTTCTGCCGTTGCAGTGACAGTATTATCCCTTGGACCCGAAACTGTTTCAGGAGAATAATAGCCATATGCAAAACCGCCGTGTTCATTCTTTGACCACCTCATACCGACTATCCCAGTGCCATCCATATTGGGATTCATACCTCTAAATTGTATCCACGCAGAGTTAAGACTGAATAGCCAACCTGGGCTATAATTCGTCGGGTGCCCTCCCATTTTTCCTAGATAAAAGCCCCATCCAGAACTTCCTTGTAATAAAGTATGAGGATAATAATCATTGTAAAAATTCTGACTAACAAGTGTCAAAAGACTCCCCGGAAGAGCACTTGTCCAATTCGTAGTTGGAATAGATACATGTTCCCAGGGCCTAGTGACTGGGGCTGTTGTTGTAGGGATATACGAGGTAGCAACTGGAGCGTCTTTACCAGAAAGTTTTTCCACTTGTGCAGCGGAAAAACTAACAGTCCCACTAGTATTGTTGGGCATTGTGATGTGTAGCTGAATGGCGACGTGTGTTGTACCAGTAGGCAAATTAGGATATGGCAAACTAACCCTAGTCGGCTTATTTGTAAGAGTAACCGGTGAACCCCAAACTGAACCGACAACCTCGCTGCTGTTACCAGTTGCAGCCACAAAATATGGTCTTAGGGTAGCCCCAGCAAAACCAGACCCCGATACATAGAATGAAGCTATAGCAGTTTCAGTAGGAGCGAAAGTATTTGGATCAGTCCAGAACTGCACACTTGAAAGAGCTGTGGTCCCGGTATTATTTGTAACGGCAACATTTTGTGATTTGCCGTAGACACTTGAGGGTGAAATGGTTGAGACCACCCCTAGTGAGTTGACCCAAATAGTAACATTGTCTGCCTGTCCATCTCCGTTGCTATCCGTATTAAAATATGAATTCTTTAAATAATTTGTTCTAACGGATTCGACCATCGCCTCGACCCCACCACCTCCATCTGTCCTAGGAATTATCGCCAACTTATTAGCAGGCACGTCGTATATTTTGTTAGTACCTGGGTCATAAGCTGTTTTAACCCCTGCCCTATCAACAGTTGCCCAAGTCTTAGAAATAGAATCATAAAAATTACCATAGTGGTCTCCCTGAGAGATGGCTTGCCAGTCTGCTACGGGTGAACCAGTCATCGTACCAGAACCATAAGCTCGTCTCTCGTTACCGGCATTATCCCGGAACTTACCATAAACGGTTTTCTCTCCGTCTCCAGAGTCTAAAGTCCAAGTTTTTGTTACAGCATAAGTTTCCCAACCCGGCCAAGTCGTGCCATCATTAGAAAATTGCATCTGAGAAACACCAGAACCTCCATCATCTGTAGCCGATAGATTAAGAGTGACAGTAGTAGAGGTCACATATTTTGAACCTGCTTCGATAGCAAGTGTGCCATTCGGTGAAGCCCCATCTACCGCCATATCAGCATCAGTCAAATCTATATTATTGCCATAATTCGTCCAATCAGATGTCCGGCCCTCGTCATCAACTGTTCGTACTCTTAGGTGGTAGCTGATTCCAGAAGATAACCCCGACATGGTAACATAATTATTCGAGCCTGTAGCCGTAGTCGTGGAAACTCCATCAAAAACTGTGCCCAGTGGCTTGATCTCGACCTCTGGTCTTCGGTTTGTAGAAGTTCCACAACCCACGCAAGTTAAGTTTGCAGCCGTGACTTTGACAGATGTTCCATTGGTATAAGCTCCCGGAATGCCACCTGTAATTGTCGTACCTGTTGAAGTTTTTAATGGAGTATCGTCTGTTTTCGTTAAGGTGATATTCCCGTTACTTGGTGCTTCTAATGAATCATAGGAGACAGTAAAGTCATTTATGGTTGGCGTGTTGCCAGCAACCGAAGAATCAAGGGTAACCTCTATTTCCAAATATTTATTTGGAGCTATCGCAGTTAGGATTCCCGATCCTGAGGTAGAATTTAATGTATTTTGTACTAGATAATCACTCCATATCGCAGAACTAAGGGAGGCATCACTCTCAGCAGACCGAACTCGGAACTTAGTATCTGTATTGGCAGGCAGTGCCTCGGTGTTCCAGGAGAGAGAAGCAAATATAGACTTTGTAGGTGCTACTAGCTTATATAATGAGACTTTTCCTTTAGGAAAATATGACACATCTGAGGTTACTAGGTTCGGGAAGACGGAAGAACCACCAACCATCCCTAGCTGACCAGAGCCATTGCTACCCCAGGCCAAGACATTACCGTTATTTTGTACCGCCAGAGCATGAGAGCCCCCAGAACCAATGCTGGCTATACCAGTAAGAGGACCGGTGTTAGTAGAGTTCCTTACTTCCTTAGGAAGACCATGCCAACCACAAGTATTATCTCTACCGTTTGTCACACAGAGACCCCAAGCCCATACGCTACCGTCAGCTTTAAGAGCTACTGAAGCAAGACTAGTACCAGAGACTGCAGTAACGTCACTGATAAAACCCGTGCCCGTACTATCCTTAACCTGCACAGGAGCATATTTTGAAACGCTTGAGTTATCACCGAGGGCTCCATCAATATTTTGGCCCCAGCCCCAAAGAGTGCCACCGGTTTTTTTTATGGCAAGATTGAAATATTGTCCCGCGGCGACGGTAGAAATATCCGTTAAATAGCCAGATCCGCCCGTTCCCAAAACTTGCAGGGGAAGAGGATGGCTATTCGCATCGGCAGTGTTCTGACCCAACTGACCTTGCCCATTACTGCCCCAAGACCAGATTGTGCCATCGTCTTTAACCACCGATGAGTGGTTTGAACCAGTCGTTATCGCAGAGATACCAGATAAAAACCCTGTTCCCGCTGAATCCTTGGCTTGAACCGGAAGCATACTAATAAGGTCTGCGCTATTGTTCCCAAGCTCACCGTATTGATTTCTGCCCCAAGAGAAAGCAGTGCCATTACTTGTAAGTGCCAAAGAAAAACTCGTCCCAGCACTTATTTTAGTAATACCCCCAAGAATACCGTCATTTGTTGCATTTATCACTTGTACCGGAACAAGACTCGGGGTAACAGAGTTGTTACCTAGCTGACCAAAAACATTTGACCCCCATGAAAATACAGTGCCATCAGACTTAAGAGCAAGCGAGAATTCTCCACCTGTCGCAACATCTTTGATATCCGTGAGATAGCCGACATTGCCGACACCCTTTACTTGTACGGGCGCATTTCTCTGAACAGTTGAATTGTCCCCTAGCTGACCGCTGGTGTTTTTACCCCAAGCCCAAACTGTGCCATCATTTTTCAGGGCTATGGTACTTTGGCTAGTACTACTACTAACTACCTTTAGCACATCTTTTAAACTACTATCCGAAATAAGCTTGAGCTGATTGTCGTTCATGTTGACACCTAGACCCGAAGTCGCGGTGCCAGTTGTTATTGCATTACTTGAAAAGTCCGCACTGGTTGTCCAAGTCACACTATTTGCTCCTGCCATTATCCTATCGGTATTGAAAAAATTTGGTAGAAGAAACTGAAATCCAATGAAAAGCACCAAAGATATAGCAAAGGCCGCATATGTTGCTCTCTTAACTGGAACGGTGTATGGATTTTCAGATACTCTCTTATAGATTCGACTTCTCTGGTATAACGAATCATGGACGGAGCGCATGCGCATATGGAGACGATACATAAACTCCATTCTATACAAACGAATTTTTCTGCTGCTCAATAAGAATGCAGAAAAAACTGCCCCACTAAAAACATTGAAAATCTTTTTGAGTTTCAATATGTATTTTCTGATAATGTTAAGAGTTTTCCCCTTTTTTCGCATACCCCCCCAAATACATTATTTTGTACTAATATTATCTGCTTTTTTAACCTTGAGTGCAAGTGAAAAACGAGAAAAATAATTCTAATATATAATCTGTCATCCCTAGCCGCAAACCAAGGATCTTCCTGTCCACTAGAAAAGGGGCATTCACAGGCTTAATATATTTAAATGAAATCATATTATGTCTATATACTATCGAATAACAGTAACAGAGTTTTTTACACCGGTATTACTTCCAATCTGGTGAGAAGAGTATACGAGCACAGAAATAAACTTGTGGAGGGTTTTACTAGTAAATACAATCTAAGCAAACTAGTCTATTTCGAGGATACGGCTAGCGTTGAAACTGCTTTAGAACGAGAAAAGAAGCTAAAGAAGTGGAGACGCAACTTCAAGATAAATCTAATTTCCAAGACCAACCCAGATTGGCATGATTTGTACGATGATATAGTATGAGAAGATCCCTGGTTTGCGGCCAGGGATGACAATGGGGGTTAGGATGACGGTGGGGTGATGGAGATCCTCGACCCCTTCTTTGCTCTTTGAGTTACGGGCGGGCAGGCAAGCTTGGGATGACGAAGGAGTAATACTCGGTCCGGCAGTTGCCGAACTTCGAACAATATAAAAGGAGCGCCTGAAACTAACTCAGGATGACGGTAAAGGAACCCCCCCCCTATCGCCCCATAAACCTATCGCCCAGCTTCCCAAAGAACTGATTAAGCCGTCCGGTCCAAGCGAAAGTTTCTTCTAAAGACTTCAGAATAAGTTGCAGAATGGACTTCTCTTTGGTTGGTGTTACAAAGGTATAATCCTGTGATTCAGTGATATTATTTCGTCTATCCTTAGATACCATCTTGTAGTGATAAGATGAAGCGGGTTTAAGCCCTTTGATAATAACTGTATGAGAATTATTGAGAGAGGTATCTTCATTTGATTCATTGGAATAGTCATTTCCAAGGATTCCTTCACCATATTTTACTTGAGTAGAGGCTGGCTTGTTGGTCTGCCAAGAAACAATAATAGAAGACGTGGTATCACTTTCACCCATCGGTAATATATCCACCTTGGCATTAGTTATCTTTGGCCCTTCGGTATCTAGCGGAGTACGAATAATCTTGTCAGCATCAACTACTTCATTACCAGTCTCATCCTTGGCCACAATCTGATAATGATACTCTTGATTATCTAGAAGACTATCAACCTTAATCTGATGGGCCTTGGATACTCCTGTGATACCCCGCTTCTCACCATAAGCTGAGGTTACACCCCAATTAAGAATCGTCTCTGTATCAACATTTGTCTCCCAAGAGATTGTAACTGAATACGGAGTGACGTCTTTGACAGACATATTGCTTATTTTCGGTTTAATAACAGCCTTAAAAGAATACTCAGGTGACTGGTATTTAAAACCGTTTATATCTTCAGCAGCTACTATGTAATAATAAGTAGTCCCAGGAATTAAACCGGTTATTTGGATAACATGTCTGGTCGATATTTGATTATCAACAACTGAAAGATCCCTAGCACCAGGATATGTGCCATAATATACAGTCGCCTTAGTTGGTATAGCTGTTTCCCAGACTATCTGAGCCGTTGTGGCAGTGATGTTTCTGTCGGCAATATTTGAAGCTTCGGGGGGGGCTGGTAAACTTACTAGAATCTGACTCAGAAGTCCAAAGCGATACCAGATTGTCTGTATAGGCGACATAACCATCAAGTGAGATAGCCTTTATCTTTACCAGGTAATTAGATGACGTGCGAAGTGGTGCGATATTCACCATATGGTCACAAAGTCTCACTTCTGCAATACTACCAGTACAAGAATACTTGCCCAGGTTACTTTCATTTATCGTAGCTGGTGTTTCGGCCTGTGAACCGTTATGTTCTCCGCTCGCTAAGGTATATTCTACAATATTCGTATTTGATGGCATATTTGTAGACCAGTGAAGTTCTGCTGACATTGTAGACATCTTTGACTCTACTTGTTTATATGTAATAGTAAATTTTTCTGTCGATGCCCTTGGTAGAATATCATAAGATCCAACCCCACTATTTGAAGCAGTTGCCGCATTACCAAGTCTATTCCTGGAATATAGTGTATATTCATACTCAGTGCCTGGCTTAAGACCCTTGATTGTCGCTGTATGGCTTTTTGTAAATTCCGTATCTCCTGCTGCAACAAAAGCATCTTCCGTACCAGCTACCCTATATTCTACTAATGAATCTGCGTCCTGATCAGTAACCCAATGCATAGTAAGTGACGAAACGCCCCTATACGTAATGGCTGCTTTTATGCCCCCGTTTCCTGATACTGGCATTATTTTTGGCCAAGCATCAGTCGGATTTAAACTACCCATAGACTTATCGGTAACTTCACTTAGGTTATAAGGAGCTGTCATTACGCCATTACTAGTATAAGTATTTATTGCCTGGCCACCGATATCTTTATCTCCAGTTTCGTCAGTTGTGCCATTATTAAAAACAAATACGGAACCAGAGTCGTCAACTGCTACTAATTTATAGTAATATTCTTTATCGGCATCTACTCCTATCCCCAATCTATCTATGTAATAATTTGTACCAAGAGAAATTTCCTGATTTTCTGGATATGGAATATCTGGGTCTATGCTCCTGAGCGGGTTAGGGTTTTGCTCTGTACATTCTGTTGCTAAACCATAAGTACATATTTGCTCATAAAAAATTCCGGAAGTTATATCTAGTTCTCCTCCTGATCTATATATTCGGTATTCCTTAAAATCGTTAGCTCCTTTTCTCTTTGGAGTAGTTATTCTTTGCCAAGTAACAATATTCCGGTATTCATTTGTTATATTAGGCGTAGAGGGGTCTTGGTCTGGGTGGATATCTTTTACATTTACACCTGTCACAATAGCTGGTTTAGTAACATCTGGAACAATATCCCAGCCGTAGCTTTGTATGGTATTAAACACCGTTGAGTGGCTTTGCGATTCTAGAACACCAGGAGATATCTCTGGATTTGTCCCCATTGCATATATTTCGTATGTAAACTTGTCTGCATCCTGGCCGACTGGAATAGTATCAGTAAAGCAACGTGTCCCGTACTGCTTTGGCTCAAGCTCTCCATCACTGTCTGGGTCATATTCTTTGTCAACCTGGAAAGGTGTTGTCATTTCGCCACAGCTAGGATCACCCGAATCTCTCGTATTACCTGGAATATTTAAACCAGTAACTCTAAATTGGGTTAGTTCTATAGGGGTTGGCTCAGATTCACTATAACGAAACACCTTATAGCCAGTAATAAAATTACCAACATCTTTTATAGTCGAACCTACATACTTTACCTTTATGTCTTTTCCAACCCTCGTATTTGATATGTTTGGATCGCCACGGACTGCCTCTACGTTGACATAATATGGTGGATTCGGATATTTATCAGATAAGGTCTCTTTTTTCTCCGCATTAGAATCAATCGCTAAAGGATTATTGTTATTACTCAGATCATAAGCCTTGATCTTGAACCAATAATAAAATGGATTTGTGGAATCTTTGGGATCTAAGTCCAAAATAGCTGCCGTAGTATTAGTTCCATTTTCCTGGACCCTATAATCTTCGTAGGGTCCCGAAGAATCGCCCTTCGCATAATAAATTTCGTATTTTTTTATTCCTGTTCCGTTGCCTTTAGGTAAACGGGTTAGATTATTCAAATCGCTTGCTGCATTCCAAGATAGATTGATCTGCTGTCTATTATTCGGGTCTAACCCCACGGCTGACAATTCTATTCCAGCCTCTGCGTCACAAGCTGTCAGATTTCCACTGCTATCATAGTGCGCCCAACAAGGAGCGGTTACATCTTTTGTCGTTGCAGAAGTGGCATTATTCATAATCAAATCATCATCAAAGGATTCACTAATAATATTTAACAAAGGTGTTCCATTAGCATCATACTCAAATTGATTTCCATATATATCAATCGCCATTATCCGATAATAATATTTGGTATTATCGTTCAATCGGTCTACGGCTGTTCTGGCTGGTTTTATAATCCGTTGTTCCTCCAATGGATCACTACCACTACCCATATCTATCAATATAGTTTTTGTTACTTCTGTTTGTAAGTTTGTATCATTATCGGTGTAATCAAGACTACCGCCTGCATCATTATATCCGACTAATAAATAATCATTAAAGTTACTACTGGCCGGTACAGTAGTTCGATAATATAAATAGCCCAAAACTCCACTAGAATCACTAGGAAGGTTCAGCGGGTCTAAGGAAATCTTGATAGAAAAGTCTTCCGTACCAGACGTAGCTGTGACATTTTTTGCAAAAGTAGGTGGATTAATGTCTACAGTGGAAATACTTAGATGCCACTTTGAAGATGTTTGCCAACTACTACGGTTACCTACGTTATCCCAGACTCGGACTCTATATGTGTAGTCTTCTGAAGGGATAATCAGATGTTTTGGGTCGGTCGAATCAACACTATCAACAAAGTCTGTTAATTGTGAATTTGAAATATTCGGGAATGATTGATATCCACAATCTTCTTCCATAGTGACATTCAAAGCATCTTCTGGACAACTGTCCCAATCGTTTGAGATAACAGTCCTTACGTCCCCTGTTTCCATCAAAAATTTGCTCTTGATCCGTTGTATCTCATATTTTTCTGTTGGGGACTCTTTATAAGAAGAAAGAGGGTCTACTGAGCCAGACATAGCATTTGTGTCATTATACAAACGACTGTTTAGCCAACCCAGCTTAACATAGTCTGTATTCGACTCAGAAATGCTTATGCCAAAATTGGAATCTTTTACAGAAGATGGTGAATTTACATCATATCCGTAATACCAGCTCTCAGAAGAGCTCGTGGTATTACCACCAAAGTCTACTGCAGTCACTTTCCACTTATGATTACCGTTTGAGAGGACGGCCTGAGCTGTAGTCGATAGAGTAGTGGAAATTTTTATCTCTTTTTCACCAACATCTGTTATATCTCCATCAGAATTCTTATCTATCCAAAGCCAATATTCTTTGATCCCTATAGTATCACCCGCAGCAGCCCACTCAAAAATAGGGTTATTATCTGTCCCCGACCACTGAGTGGTAGGACTCACTAGCGAGAAAGCAGTAGGGGGCTCTGCGTCGAGTGTAATAGAACGAGAAGTAAGCGCAGAACTCTCATTTCCTGCCGAATCAGTAAACTTAATATATACATTCTTTGCACTTATATTAGAGTTGCTACCGCAGCCTGCATCACTCAAATCTACAGAAACTATATTGCTATCTCTACCAGAGACAAAACTACTTCCCGAAATAGTTGTCGTGTTGCACCAACTGGTCCCATCTAAAGATATTTTATAGTTAGCAAGATTTGAACCTCCAGTATCAGTAGCTGTAACATTGAGTCGAACGGTGTTGCTGTTACTGTATGTTGTACCGTTTGTAGCAGGGGTAATAACATTACCGCTCGTATCCCAAAAGCCACTAATAGTACTGGTAGGACCCGTACTATCTACCGTGACAGCAAACTGATTACCAGCAACATTTTCGTTTCCTCCATTAGATGAGTTATCAACTCCCCTAACTGTGTAATAGTACGTCGTATCCGTAGGAGCTGTATCTGAATAAGAAGTACCTGTCACAACACCAGCGGTGGATATCATCGTACCAAGTTGCCCGCTAGTAGCACTACGGTATACATTATAGCTAGCAACACTGGTCGCATTGTCTGTAGCTGCTGTCCAATGGAGAGAAACTGGATTCTTAGTAGCACTCGCACCGGTAAGCTCAGCGTGTAAGTCAGAAATGGTTGTTGGTGGCTGCGAATCTACTGCAAAAGATGTAGTTGATACTGATGTTGATAGTTCCGCCTTGTCCTTAGCAGTTATACGAACTTTCACATTACTAGAATCAACAGCCGTCGGCAATGTCCAGCTATAGCTTCCTGAGTTGGCTATATTGGAAACTATATTTGTATAATTCGCACCATTATCAGTTGTATAGTCCAAAGTAATAGGCAGCGCCTTTAAGCCAGAGCTAGCATCTGTAATCTTGGTCGTATCCCAAGTAATGTTCTTGGTAGTGCCACCCTTCCATTTTTCACTCCCAACTGGAGAGGTTATGGCTCCAGAAGCAACTGCAGGTACTGTGGTATCAAGGGTAAGAGAAGTCCTCGAGAATGTCTCTATAGAAATATCAAAAAGGCTTGGAGTGCTAACACCACCAGTAAGAGTCGCTTGATATTGAATATATTGCTTTCCATCAAAGGCATCCAGACTGCTCCCGTACACTACGGCTGAAGCAGCGCCCCAGGGGACATCTGAGAAATCTGATAAATTACTAGCCCTAACTTTTAAAGTAATCCCCGTACCAGCAGGACCGCCGTTTGCAGCGACAGATTGGGTAAGATTGAGCTTACCGTAAGCGATATTCGTCGTCGTAGCATTATTGACAGAAGAAGTAAAAATCCCAGATAACATGTAAATAGGTGCGCTATCGGCGACGCAACGTACATTGAGTACGTAGCTGGTTTTATTTACAACCCCTTCATAGTTTGAGGCAAAATTATAAGCATACGCTTCGGTAGCATTTACCGACTCTGATGTCCAATAAGCGCCATAATTAATACTTAAACCACTAAAGTTATTCCCATATGTTGTTAGTCGACCGTTATAGATCTCATGAATTTCGGCTCTGTTGGGTAGCCGTCCGGGGCCCGTGATCGATGAACAAGTAGTGCCGGCTGCGTACCAGTTTGACGCAGACGAATCCTGATAATATACATACTTTCCGGCTAAAGCTGTACCACTTCTCCCGGCTGTCCAGACTGTGTTACTACCAAGGACGATCGTTCCGCCCGTAGATACTACATTGCTCAATTCTGGATATGGTGTTCTGGCTGTAAAATCAGCGTCACTGGTCTGACGGAACGCAATTACATTCCCCGCCTTATCCATCACCTGGGCATAGACATTCCTTGCACCATCGGTACCGCTATCTTTGGCACCTTTTATAAGATTCCAAGGATAAGTACCTGCCACATCATAAGGCATCCAACAAACAGAATTTACCGTGTCCCAATATTTCGGTGTGGTACAGTTGCCCACATTGTCAGTGACTAATCCTGCGGAATCCGTAACCGTGCCCCAGCTTGAGCCATTATTTGAAAATCTAACATAAAGATTGGCAGGTAAAGGTGAAGATTTCACTGTCCCTGTGTCTGCAGCTGTGAGGTTGAGAGTAACTTCCTGGCTTTTGGCATACTTGGAACCACTTACGTCTGTAACATTACTACCAGTAACTGTAAAGGCTGATACAGCCGGAGAGTCCTGTTCTACTATAAATGTACCAGTGACATCACTCCATGGGCTCTGTACTCCAGCGCTATCTGTAAACCTTGCTTTCCAATAATAAGTATTACCCGATGTGAGTCCCGAAACAGTCGCTGTCAGGTTTGCTTGGTCTACATTGATAGTACCAGCTACTGTCGGATTAGAAATCGTAACACCACTTGGTACACCCGCTATTCCAGTGAAGCTTGAACTTGTTTTTAACTCGATCTGTGGGGTGATAGCACCACTTGCTGTCGGGATACCGTTGAATACTAGCTTGGCAGTGGTTTCGTTAGTCGCGCCAGTGCTAATAACCATGTCATTACTTTTTTTCGTAGTCAAAGTGGTCGGTTTTTCTGCTTCATTCCAGTTCAATTTGAGACTACTCAGAGTTGGAGTACCAAGTCCAGTAGAAGACTCAAGGCGCACCATTATATCAGCGTATCTGGCATTAGGCACACTCGCAGGTATAGTGTTTGAAACATTTGTATCGCCAGCAATACTACTGGTGCCAAAATAATTTGTTGTCCAAACATTCATATCTGAGACTACCCCATTTGGGCCATACCAGATAGCGGTATTGAATTCATCCTGTGGGCCATTGCCATTTGTATCAGCTGCCACAACGCGCAATCTGTATTTAACTGCTTCATTAGTCGCGACAGTATATACAGGCTCAAAAGTCGTAAACTTCGTAAGAAGAGCACCGACTGTGGTACCTGTATCCAACCTGAGGCCAATATTTCCGACTGCAGTACCACCCATAACAGCTGGGGACTGGGATAGTAGGTTGCTGCCGGCCACTGGATACTGACTTATATAATATATTTTGACTATGCCAGGACCGCTCGCACCACCATAACTGACACCATTTGCACCAACATTTATACTGAGGGTTACGCCAGCAATCGCACCGCTGATAGTACCGGAGATCAGACCGCCATAGCCGCCATTACCACCACTACCACCCGAACCAGTACCACCCGTTCCCCCTGCACTACCACCACCCGATATATTGGCCGTTAGTGTTAGTCCTGTTGAGTTTGAAATGCTTGTCTGTCCAGGTAATCCGTCGTCACCCGCAGCACCATCGGGACCATAATCTCCTCCGCCTCCTCCAGTTCCACCCCCTGCTGTATATGTGATTCCGTTATAAGAAATACTGGATGGCCCTCCGGTTCCACCACCTCTACCAGCATAATGAGAATTATAAGAACCGCCTGCCTCGCCGCCGCCGCCGCCAGCCCCATATATTTCTAGTGTCATCAAAGATACGTCGTTAGGAACAACAAATGTTTGGTCAGACCCAACATTAAATATCTTTGTAAGAGTCGAGTAAATGCGGACGTTGTCGTCATTACCTGCGTCTCCGGGATCAATAGTCTTACCATTTCCAGACACTATCGCCTTTGTATTATTCGTAATAGCTGCCGTGGCTCCATCGTTGTTAGTAAAATCTTCTTTGGTAGTCCAAGTCTTCGAACTAGATTTTGCCAATGCGGCAGTAGGGTCAAATTGTTTAGTTTGTTGCATAAACAATAATACTATCAAAGCGACAGCAACACTGACATATGCCCCTCTTCTTATATGTTTGGGCTGGACACGTCGTACTTTTGTTTTATTAACGACACCAGGACTAGCTTGTACGTGAATATTAGACTGATTTGTTGTATCTCTCGTTTTATTTAAAAATAATGGTATATGCAACCGGCTAAAGAAATTGCTTATTTCCCTAAACCACAAGTATGGTCTGTGAAATATATCGATAGCAATAAGCTTAATTTTCTTAAAATTATGCTTGGATAATCTTGATTTTCCTACATTAAAATAACCGTTGGTAGGCAGCCTCCTTAAAGCTCTAAGTCTTATCCTACTTGCATGAGCTTTATAAGGTTTCATTACCCTCGCCTATTATAGATATATGATAATATATTATTATGCTGATGCAAAGAGTTTTTTATAGTTCAAAAACTGCTTCTTTAAACTGATTTCCTCTATCTTTATAGTTCTCAAATAAACCAAACGAAGCGGAGGCTGGTGAAAGTAGCACCACATCCCCTGATTCTGCCAGTTTCTCTACTTTTGTGATAATCTCTGACATTTTCGTCAAACCCTCTACAATCTGTCCGTCGAACGCCTCCGGAATAGACTTTTTTATCTCTTCTGCCGTATCACCGATAATAATAATGGCTTTCACATTCGCATTGGCGATCTTCTTGCCAAGCGCGGTAAAATCAGACTTCTTGCTGCTACCACCAGCGATGAGAATGATTGGTTCTGAAAACGAATCTAAGGCCGCTATTGCCGTCTCAGGCACAGTCGAGAAGCTATCGTTATAGTATTTAACGCCATTATGCGCCCTAACGAACTCTAGCCTATGCTCTAGACCCATAAAACCGATGAGGGTGTCAGTGACCACATCCAAGGAAACTCCCGCCACAGAGGCTGCAAGCACGGCAGCAGTAGCGTTCTCAAGATTATGTCTGCCCCTAAGCTGAAGATCGCTCGCTTTTACCCCCATTCTTTCGTTCTGATCATAATTGAGAACAATCTCATCTTTATCATTTACAAAACACCCGGCAACCTCTTTGAATCTACTAAAATATAGCTTATGAGATTTTGTCGCTTTTGTCATTTCTTTTGGAATATCATAATCGGCATTTATAACCGCATAATCACTTTCCTTTTGGAACCTTACGATATTCGCCTTTGATTGGCGATACTCTTCGGTATCTTTGTGATAATCTAGATGCTCACTTGTGACGTTGAGAAGTACTGCGATTTGAGGACTTTTTCTTGCTACTTGGAGCTGGAAAGAAGATAGCTCGAGAACCACTATAGAATCCACTTTCAAATCGTCTATAAAGGAAATAGCTGGAATGCCGATATTTCCACCGAGAAATACATCTCTGCCAGCGTGCTTCAGCATCTGATATATCATTGTCGATGTAGTGCCCTTACCTTTTGTCCCAGTAACGCCGATGATCGGCACCGGACAAAGGTCAAAGAAATCCTCAATCTGGCTAGTAAATATAGTTCCATTCTTCTCGGCTTTTAAGATTTCTGGAATAAGAGGTGAAATCCCGGGGGTTTTATAGACAACATCAAATTCTCCTAGGTGTTGTAGATAATCATCACCAAGAATAAGATTTTCTTCGATATATCTAGGATTTTTCTTAATGAAATCATTTCTAGACAACTTATCACAGATGGTCGCGCTTATACCGTTTTTTTTCAAATATTCAAAAGTCGCCTGACCTTCAATACCAAAGCCAAGAACGCAAACTTGCTGATCTTTATATTTCTCGTATAACTGCATTTTTATATCCTACTACATTTACCAGAAAATCGTCGAATTTTTCAATTTCGCCAGTAACAAAAAAGGTGGATTCACCAAACGAAATATTTTCCGACACCTCCAAAACTCTACGTGCGACGGCTTCTGAAGGTTCAATAAAAGTAACTTCTGGAAATGATTGAACAAACATCTCTTTAATAAAATACAAATGGGTACAACCAAGGACTATTATCTTTACATCTTCATGCAAAAAAGGTTCTATGGCAGCCTGTAAGTCATCCCTATTAATTTCTTGATAGTCGTTTTCTACCAAGTCGATAATCTTTGCGTCATAATGTTTATATAACGTAGACCCCGGTGCCAGTTTTTCACTTTTGTGGGTTGCTACAGTTTTTTTTGTAGCCAAAATACCGATCTTGCCTGAATAATTTAGATCATAAGCCACCTTCACGGCTGGCTCGACACCAACAAAGGTTACTAATGGATAGTTATCTCGCAGGTATTTTATAGTAGAAACTGTAGCGCTGTTACATGCAACAACTACTGTACCCGCACCCTGACTAATCAAAAAGTCAGTCGCTTTAGTTACTATCCGGAGTAACTCCTCTTGTGACTTATCTCCATAAGGGAAGTTCGCACTATCCGAAAGATATAAGATTTCTGCTTCTGGACGGATTTTTTTTAGCTCACAAAAAACCGAGAGACCTCCAACTCCAGAATCAAATATACCTATCATTTATATACCCAAAAGTAAAAATATAATAAGTGCGATAGCAGATATCCCCATAAGAACTGTCGCTATCCAACCCCAGATATTCACCCACCTAGGATTTGTAAACTGCCCCATAATCTTCTTATCTCGACCTATTTTAAAGATAAAGAACATCAAAATAGGAGCAATAGTGCCATTGACTATCGCTGCGAAGTAAAGAGCCTTTATCGGACTAATTCCGATGAAATTCATCGCTAGTCCTAGTAGCATTGAGACGATAATTACTCCATAAAAGCCTCTGGCTCTAGAAAATTTGCGGTTGAGTCCCTCGCGCCACTTGAAAAGCTCAGAAATTGCATAAGCTGAAGCACCGGCAAGTACAGGGACTGCCAAAAGACCAACTCCAAAGATACCAATTGTAAATAATAATTTTGCAATGAAGCCGGCATTAGGAAAGGCCGTCACCAAAGGCTCAAGCGCCTTCGCAGCGTCTGCCGCGGTCTCCAAAGTGACACCGTTCTTGAAAAATACAGAAGCGGTGGTAATGATGATGAAGAGAAAAACGATATTGGCAAGAGCCATCCCCGTAAAGGTATCCTTGCGCATCTCTTTGATCTCTCTTTTGGTCGCAGAAACCTGATGGTCGGAGAGAATACCTTTGTCGCGTTCTTCTTCTACCTCTTCTGAAGCTTGCCAAAAAAAGAGATAAGGAGTGATAGTGGTGCCCATTACGGCAACCATTGCAGCGAGAAAAGCTACATTTAGCTCAATATGCGGTATCGCAATACTCTGGAATACGGCTATCCAATCTGGACGAACAATAAAACCAGTGACGATATAAGCAACAAGTGACAAAGTAAGCCATTTTAAGATTTTTGCATACTTGTGATACGGCATAAGCACTTCAAGCAGGATCATCGCAATTGTAAGTATTATGGCTCCTAAAGAGAAAGGAACAGCAGGTACAATCAACTGAAAAGAGGCAACCATAGCACCAATATCGGCGCCGATATTTACTGTATTGGCAATCAAAAGAAGTACGATAAGTGGATATAATATCTTGCGTCCATAGTGCTTGCCTATTGCACCTGCAAGTCCTTTTTCTGTAACTATTCCGATGCGAGCAACAGTTTCTTGAACTGCCGTCATCATTGGAAGCAGATAAACCGCCAACCAAGAAAGTCCCAAGCCGTAATTGGATCCTGCAAGCGAATATGTGCCTATTCCAGAAGGATCGTCATCTGAAGCTCCCGTAATAACACCGGGACCGAGAGTCTTTAAATAAGAAACCTGGTGTTTTTTCTTTTCAGTTTTTGGGAGAGAAAGATATTTATTGAGTTCAAGTTCGGATATGAGTAATTTTCTCTCTTCTTCTGCTGGCTCGATAAGATGTTTGCGCAACAAAAAAGATAACTTCCTAGCCGAGATGCCAAGCTGTTTTTCCGCTTCTTTGAGTGTATAATTTTTCATTTAATAGGTCACTGACTGCCCTGTAGGGACGATTTCAAACCAAGTTTGACCCTTATTAAATACTATTTCTTTATTTTCTGTATCAAAAAATTTAGTTCTCGACGTTCTTGAATCTTTGGTCCAGGTGGCGTTAATGCTTTTTCCGTCTTGAAAGACATAACCAAGCCCATTGCCAGTAGTTTGAATCTGAACACCTTGTTCTCCGACGTAATTAATATATGGAACTATCGAGGTAAACTGGACTACAACATTTTTTGGTTTTATTTGGATACCAGTATTCATATCTTTGCTTGCTTCTCCAGCAACTGACCGCAAGTAGCTATTATCTGCTGGATCATAAGCATAAGAGACTGCGTAATCAGCACTAGAAAAATTAATATTAATATTTTGGCTTGCTGTGCGATTTTTTAAAGAAGTATCATCTTTAAAAGTCATTGAAGCTGGCGGCTTGGCAAGATTATATTCAGCCGACTTCGCAGCAGAATAAAGCTTCTCGCTCGAAGTATAAACGTTGTGGGGTGCATACCGATCGGTCGATCTTCTGTAATAGTTTCCATACGCAAACTGGTTAAGATCTGGGAAGTTTAATTGAGTAATCATATCTAAAGCATCCGCGTTACCGCCTACATGGGCAAATATCCCGCCCACCTCGCTAAGCCAGTCTACAAAATACGTTCTGGCAGATCGTACCGGACCAATTTCTTTTGAGTCTTTTGATTGATATATTGCCAAAGTTCTTGTGATACCACCTTCTGCCAAGGTTTCATAAACAAGATCAGCCTCGTTATATCCACTCTGCGGTCTTGCATCTGGGTGATTCTCGATAATTACACCCAATGCAGTTCTGCCGGCAAGAGATTTATCAACAGGTAATCCTGTTAACGGTGCAGCGATACCGGTAACCTTTACTTCTTTCACTGTTTTATTCTTTGTAGCCTTGGTAGTGGTCGGTTTGGCTGTAACATTTTGTGTCTGAAGATATATAACAAACCCAAGGAAAATAACAAGAGCTCCAATAATTATTCCTCCGCTTATTTTATAACGGCTGACAAAAGCCTTAAATTTTCTTTGGTTGAATCTAATTTTTAACATTAATATAAATTATAATATATCTGTCAGTTGTAAACAATAAAAAAGAGGCCAAGTGGCCTCATTTTTTATTCTGTGATTTCTTTTTCCGCTACTTCTTCCTCGGTGCCGTGTTCACTCTCTGGAGCTTCTGCCTGCTCTACTGGCGCCTCAAGCTCTTCCATTTCTTCTTCACTTCTTGGGGCTTCTACGTGAGCGATAACTGTCTCTGGATCTGTTACTACTGCTACTCCTGCAGGTATCACTAAATCGCTAACATGTATTACAGAGTCAAAATCAACTAAGGCCACAATATCTACCTCAATTTCATGTGGTAGATCGCCTGGCAAACACTCTATTTCTATTTCGTCTGCGGTTGTTAGTAGAGAACCTCCAAGCGTAAGAACAGCTTCTGAATCTCCAAAAATCTTAAGCGGTACAGTGGTAGTGATTTTTTCATTCATATTTATCCTTAGCAGGTCAGCATGGATAATCTTCCCCGTAACTGGATCTTTGCTAGTATTATAAATCAGGATATTTTTCTTTTCTGTACTGCCATCTTCTTTTACTAGCTCAATACTAACAACTGTGTTACCACCTGATTTACGATAAAGGAGCTCAAAATCGTGTGCATCAACTGCTAATGCGAGGGGCTCTTTGCCTTTTCCATACATAACAACAGGAAGTAATCCCTCTCTTCGAAGAGTTTTGACCTGTTTTCCTTTTATTGTTCTTTCTTTTGCAAGTAATTTAACCTTATCAACCACAACGACTCCTTATCTTTAGCAAAGGTTATTTTAGCAAAAAAAGTGCCTTAGGTCAATTCTTATGGAATACTTTTCTAAAATTTCCATTGAATTTCACTACTTCATTGTGAAAATCGATAACGTCATCATACCCAATAGGATTTTCTGTAATACCGCTCGGGAGGAATATATCTTTATTGCCAACGACATTGACCATAACTGTTAATTTACATTTATGACAATTAACAGAAACGAGGTAGCCTTGATCGCTCTTTATTACCGAGTTAATCTCGTTTCCAGTATATTTAATGCCGCAGGAAGGACAATACAGGTTCTGCGAGATATTTTTAAAAAGATTATTAAAATTGTTTCCCATGTATATATTTTAACACGGTCGGGTTAATATAAAAATTTATTTGAATTTTTTCTTACCTTTTGGCGTAACCCAAAATACATTCAGGCTTTGACCGAACATTAGCCTCGTTTGTGAATCAAGTGCTGGAAGTGAAGAAAAGAAAATAGAAACAAATGGAGCTATTACCCACTGGAAGATCATAGAAAAATAACGTATAAAACGAGTTTTCTTGTACCTCTCGGGCATCGGAGGAAGGAGAAGGAAATATATCCAGACATTTGCAAAAACCGCGACCCAAGCGAGATTTAACATTACCGAACTATAAGAAGGAACATTCTGAGCGAGGACGTTGTCTTGAAACTGGCTATTAAACAACAGCGGGATCCACGCAAATGCAAGTAAAAAAGAAGACGTTGACCACGATACGCTACCCGCTAAATGTCGATATGTTTGTAAGAATTTTTGTCCAAAACTGATTTCGGGGTGTTTGGTAAATTTTTTTACTATATAAGGAAAATCAGAAATCCCCCAAGCCCATCTTCTGCGTTGTTTATATTGATTTACTAAAGTCTCCCAAAAAGAATCAGCGACAACCGTATCGTGGTAAACAGGAATCAAAACAGGCACCATTTCATGATCGCCGTTGTAAGCGAAATATGTTCGCCAATACTGGTGACCATCTTCTACTATCGTCTTTGAAGACCAAAAATCGGTGACCAAAAGTGTTTGTAAGCTCTGCGTGTGAGAGGCAAATGTTCTCATTCGATATGGCCGCATTGATTCTATAATTTGCCAGAAACTAGAGGCGACTGCCAAAACCCTACTAGGAGAGGGCGCATCCCAAATATTATTAAAGAGCAAAGGTATCGGCTGATACGTTTTGTGGTCGCGATTCGGATCAACGATATATTTATACGTTATTCTGCTGAAATACTCTTTATGAACTACGTGATCTGCGTCTAGGGTCGTAACCAGCACATTATCTGGCTCAATCTCTGGATGCTCCTTTTGTAAATAATCCCAAAATTTATGACCAGCAGAATAAAGATTTGGACCCTTGCCGATAACATCTCCTGGCATATCTTCATGAACATAGAATTTTAAATCTAAAAAGGTGCTATTATATCTTTTCTCGATTTCTGCCTTTACCTTAAGGAAGCCCACTTCGTCTCTTTTTTCGCCGCAAGACACCACGATTAACTTCTTGCGAGGATAATTACAATCAAAAAGTGCTTTGTAAGCTGCCTCTGTGACTTCAAAATCCTCAAAACAATTAGTTACGAATACGGCGTGATAGATATCATCCCACTTTTTTATTACCGTCCAGTTGTGAGATAAATTACTGACTTCTTGAAAATCACGCAAATCAAGTGAATTTTTCGTTTCGAGATATCTACTTTCTAATTTTTTTAAATACGCGTCTGGGTAATTCGAAATTTCCTGGCAACTTTCAAGCCAATTAATCTTCATATTACGCCACATCTGTCTAAAACCACTAATCATGTGACGCATTATGTTGGCGGCTTTCATAAACCAGAGGAAGTTAAACGAAAGTATAAAATATGCGACTGCTACTGGAAAATATGGTGCCGCGATAAAAGGAATCAATAGTATAGACCAAGCCAAAAAACCTGGGATGATCTCTAAAAAACGGGTAAACGCATCTTTCTTTTCAATATTATTTGTTTTTCTTATCATATTAATGCTGTGAGATTATAGACAAATAGAATCATAACGATTGTTAAAATGACATTACTTATCCCAAGCAAATAGCTTAATAATCGTTCCTTATCAAAAAGCGACCAAGCTATTAAGAGATTGAGCAAGCCGACTAAGACAATGGCTAGCAAATAATAATACAAGTAATACCAAGGTCCGAAAAAAGTAACATTCGAAACTACATTGTATAATAGAGGAGTTTCAACTACTCCAAGCTGTACCCTGAAAACAATCATAAATATTAAGGCAATAACTAAAATCGTAAAAATACTGATCAAGGTCAACATAATTGGATCATGATAAAAACCAAGACCAAACTTCTCCGTCAGCTTATCAAAATATTTATTTAATATATTGTTAATTTTTTTCATATATATATTATATTACATTTTTATAATAAATAATCTACAATCAACGGCAATGTGCCTTATGCAAACTATTCAGACTTGGTGTCTTTGGATTTATTATGCTCGTTTATTTCTAGAGTATGGATACGGTCTATTTTAAGTGCTATGGTGCCTAAGCCAAGAAAACCAAGCATTGTATTTATGACCTGCATCCCAACCTCATCAATAAAATGTGTTAAGTAAAATCCATTAACCAAAATTGCCGCGATAACCAACAAATATGTTTTGTGCCCAGGCAAGACATCTATTTTATTTTTTATTTCTTGTATTGTCATTTGTTGTTCCTTTTTTAATATATTATTTGGAGCCGATGAGTGGAATTGAACCACCGACCAACACTTTACGAAAGTGCTGCTCTACCACTGAGCTACATCGGCACTTCAGCGCAAGCTGACGTGCTACAAAGATCGCCTTAAACGACTTTTGTGCACTTTCGCTGCGCTTCCTCTTCCGACAAAAACCTTAAGTTTTTGTCTACATCTCCCGTTGGCCAAAGAAAACTACGGGTTTTATTTGGAAATGAGAAACCGAGAAAGAATGGAGACATCGACTTCAGTCGACTGTCGAAATCCGCCAGCGGATTTCGACGTGGAGCGGGTAACGGGAATCGAACCCGTATCTCAACCTTGGGAAGGTCGCATTCTACCACTTAACTATACCCGCCTGAGATTTTTTACCGCCTCATCTTAGCACAATGAGTCACTACTCTCAATCAGAATTGTCGGTACTCTAATACTAAGGTGTTATATTCTTTCACGGTACTGTTATATATATCAATATCTGTTTTTGCAGTATTATATGCTGTCGTATAGATATTATACATTTGAGAATAAGTAGCGAATGATTGTGCTGTAGGATTTTTTGTATAATCATTTTCTGCAGAGTTAAGATCAGTTTCTGCGCCGACTAATTTTTCTTTAGATTCAAGATATTTAGTTTTTAACGAGTCTAGCTTGGGAGCATATCCTTCAAGCTGTTTCCTTAAGGTTATTCTTGTTATTATTCTTTGATATTCATTCCCTGCCGAAGAAATAGGTACGACTAGGCTAGGAGATGTTAGCGCCACCTTTACTGCCTCGGTAGCTGGTTGGTTTTCTGTTGCTATCGCAACAGAATCAAAATTATTAATCGCTAGACCCTCGCTGGGGTTTAAATCTGGGACATCCCCGACTAGGAAATTAGTTCCAGTCAATTCTAAAATAGCATATTTAGTTCCAAAATCGCCATAGCCATCTGGGACACCTACCCCGACCGACATATGACGCTGTGAGTCAAACTCCAATAAAGATGTTTTATAGCCAAGTTGTTTAAAAAGCAATGAACCTAAATATGACTTATCTGTACAAATTCCTATCCCATCATAAAGAGTTTCATAAGGAAGTCTTGGCACCAACTGATTTACTGGATACCGAGTACTAGTATCTAGAACTTTTGTAGCCTTCGCTGTATCATATGGCATGCTTTGTAAAAAACATGCAGCTAGGTCTAGTGTCTGATCTTCACTTAAATTATTTGTCTTACCAACTGTCTTAATCTTCATTGCCATATCAGCAATAGTCGGATCGTTCTTATAGGCGTAGACGAACTTTTCATTTTTATTGTTGTAATAGGCGTACAATTTTTGAGGATCGGCTTTATAGTAATTATACAAACTAGAATATACTGTTTCTGTTATCGAAAGTTTTTTGCCGTGGTAGTCACAATTCAGTGTTATTGCTTTAGGGCCTGTTAATTTAGGATAAGGGCGAATAACGGCAATTATTGCGTTTGAAGCCGGATTGCTTTCTACCCTACCATCCAAGGTTAAATATACAAAACACCCTGTCGCCACAAAAAACAATAATACGAATGAAGTAATTGTAATTAGTTTCTTTTTCACCTATAGATTATATCAGATTAATCTCTCAGGATGTAGTTTATATCATAATAAATGTCTCTGATTCAATAGTTGTAGATATTTTGGATAAGTCTATATTTATGATAGTATATCAAGTGTTTTTACTTTCCATACACCGCATATCGAGCAAACAAAATAAGATAGGCATTAATGAATAATATATTTATTTATTTAAATAAAAGTTTGAAGAAATATTACCCTTTTATTTTATTTTTAATTATTATTTTTACGAAAATATTAATCTTTAGCAAATTCAACTGGATTTGGCCAACAAACGATATTCTACTCACATTTATAATATACAACTTGCTTGCCACCGCCATACTATTATCACCGGCTCTTTTCCTTTATAAACAACAAATTAAATATTTATTTTTTATTGATATTTTTGTTTCTTTTGTTTTAATTATTGACTCAGTCTACCTTAGTTACTTTAGTACTTTACCAGTTGTAAGCTTGATGGGCTCAACGGGTCAACTAACTGATCTTATCCCTTCTTTAGTAAAGCTCCTCAGCCCAATTGAAATATTTTATGTTGCTGATTTTATTATCATCATTGGTCTAAAACTTTTCTTTAAAAAACGGTTTGTATTAGACGCGGTATTACTAGGTAAGGATAAAATTGGTTACAAAAAAGCCCTCCTTTTTATTGTAATTATCTTGTTGTCACTAACGGCGTTATTGGCATACGACTCAAAAGATAAGCTACCACGCTTATATAATCTAATTGGCGAAAATAAGCTAATAGCAAAAAACCTTGGAGTTTTCGGGGCACATATCGTAGATATCAGTAGAAATTTTGTTGATATCTTTAATACACTGAGCCCTGAGCAAAAAACTGAAGCTCTAAATAAACTCAGCACTTATACCGTAAAGCCGATTCCCAATAACTTCACTGGTGTAGCGAAGGGCAAAAAAGTTATTATGATACAAGTCGAAGCACTAAATAACTTTTTTGTAGGGGCAAAAGCAAACGGACAGGAGATAACTCCAAATCTAAATAAATTAGCAGCGAATTCTAAATATTTTACCGAACACATCTTTACACTTGGGGCCGGAAGTACTTCAGACGCCGATTTTAGCACAAACACATCAATCTATCCCTTACTTGACTCATCAACCTTTGTTAAATACGGTAATGACGACTTTACCAGCCTTGAAAAAGAATTAAAAAAAGTTGGCTACCTGACTAATGCTTATCACGCCAACAGTAGAGGGTATTGGAATCGAACCACCGCATTTAAATCTCTGGGTTTTGACAATTTTTATGCTCAAGAAAACTATAAAAAAGGAGAAAATATAAGTATGGGCCTCGAAGATAAAAGTTTTTTTGAACAAAGCCTTAACTATATTACAAAAGAACCAGCAAAATCTTTTGATTACCTCATAACGCTGTCCAGTCATTATGCCTTTGAAATGCCGGTAAAATATCAAAAATTAAATTTAGAAAGCGACCAATTTACCACACTTGATGCAAATTTTCTCCAAAGCATTAACTATGCCGATAGCTCTCTCGGTGCATTTATCGACGGCTTAAAAAGAGATAAAATATACGACGATTCACTAATAGTTGTTTATGGTGATCACACCGCTAAATACGACCCAATGACTCTCGATGGAGTGAAGATAGACCCAGAAACCGAGATTGGGAAACGGGTTCCTCTGATAATAAAACTACCGAATCAAGTCAATGGAGAAATTATCTCAAAACCAAGTTCTCATCTAGACATAATGCCCACAATTCTCAATCTCGTTGGGGTGAGTGCTACCTCACCGATGTTTGGCAGAGATCTATTTGGTGAGAACAAACCCCAATATTATACATCTTCATTTGTAAGCAACTTCGAAAGTATTGTTATGGACGGCTATAAATATCTGTCGAATGGCGTCTCGAGTACTTGCAATAATATAAGTGACAATACTTCAGTTGATGTAGCCAAATGCGACGGAATTTCTAAAAAAAGAGATGACATTCAAAATACGGTTAACAATCTAATCAAGCACAATCTTTTCAATGATTACCTAAAACAATAATAGACTAGCATTAATGCTAGTCTATTATTATATAGATAATCTTTAAATTACTTAATGATTTTCCCATCATCAAGCTTGAAAGTAATATCGGTCTTTCCCGCTATTGATAAATCATGAGTCACGGCAATAATAGTAGTGTTCTCTTTCTTGGCTAGTTGATGCAAAAGATCAAATATCATCTTGCCAGTCTGACTATCTAGATTACCCGTAGGCTCATCGGCCAGAATCAGAGTTGGTTTATTGGCAAGGGCTCTTGCAATAGCGACTCGTTGTTGCTCACCGCCAGATAGCCTGCCTGGTTTCCTATGTTGCTTCGCTCCGTCTAAACCAACTTCTGTGAGTAGCTTCTCGGCTCGTTCTTGTTGTTCTTTTTTGCCCTTACCGATAAACTCCATCGGTAACATTACATTTTCTAAGGCAGATAGGTTTGGTACTAGATTATACCCCTGGAATACAAAACCGATTTTTTCTCCTCGATATTTATCTAGCTTACGATCATGAAGCTTGGTAATATCCTCTTTGCCAACTTCTATTGAACCACTAGTTGGCTTATCGAGAGCGCCTAGAAGGCTCAGAAGTGTACTTTTCCCGCTACCACTCTTCCCGATGATTGAGGCAAATTTGCCGTCTGGAACTTCGAAGGTAACATCGGCAACTGCATTTACTATCGTATCGCCGGATTTGAATGACTTTGTTATATTTTTTACTTTTAACATATTATCTCCTTACTCAGCTCTCATTACTTCGGCTGGACGAATTTTAGTAATAAAGAATGAGGCAAGTACGCTCCCAATGACTGCGATTATTAGGGCGACGCCTAAGCCGTAGAAAACGATTTTCCAATCAACTACACCTTGGACGCTAGTCAAAGCTCCCCTGAGCTGTCCAAAGCCTCCACCCATGCCTCTTCCTGGTCCACCTGTATCGGTGGCAGAACTAGTAACAAGCATACTTGTAATAGGGTTAGCGGCAGCGATACCGAGACCGATACCTACAACAGAAGCAAGAAGTGTAAAAGTAACAGATTCAACTGCGAACTGAAGCACTACTCGGATATTTGAGGCTCCGATAGCTTTCAGAACGCCGATCTCTCTTCTGCGCTCTCTAACAATCATAACCATTGTTAGTAATATTATTACTGCACCAGCGCCAACAGCGCCGAAGAGGCTGTACATAGAGATTTTTTGAATGTTTTCAAGCGGAGCAATTGCGGTCTGAGCTTGTGCTGCAGCATTTGTGACATCTGCAGTTGTGCCGAGAGCAGTCGTAGTAGCCGTTGTAACTGAGTCAACATTTGAGATAGAATTTACTGTTGCCGTAGCACTAGTAAACTGACCCACTTGGCTTGACAATGTCTGCACGGTAGCAAGGGGCATAATTACTTGATTATTAGAAAATGCATTACCCGCATCAAATATACCCATAACGCTGACTGTCGTGCTGTAAGCAGTAAATGTAGAGCCTACTTTCAAATTATTTTTTGTTGCTAGATTTGAACCAACTATAGCAACATTCTCCGTGCTACCAGAATCAAATACTTTTCCGCTTGTTAGCTTAAATGTTCCACCACCTTGAGTAGAGGAAAGATCGGTTGGTTTATTTGTACCGACTAGGGTAACTGGTGGTGTAAATGACCTAGTTGTTTGTGTACCAGTATCTGAAGGCCGACCTTCTCCCCCCGCGGGTGGTGCAAAAGTTTCGCCACTATTATTTGAGTTTCTTCTGCCTAAAGAACCAGCATCGATAGAAGAAACCAACGTAGAATTACTAGTTGTTAGGCGATCACTAACAACCCCATTTACTGATGATACGTTGGCTAATTTTGCCACCTTGTCTAGAGAGGCCTGAGTAAGAGGATCTCCTCCTCCTTCAAAACCACGCATTCCCGCTGGAGAAATCGAAACCGTGTTGCCCACATTTCCCTTTACCGCAGAAATTTTAGTACTTACCGCTTGATATGCGACTAGCATCGCTAGCGAAAGGCCTATACTAAGCCCCAGAATAACAACAATAGAAACTGTTCTAACTACATTTCGGAAGGCATTTCTAAACCCTCGGCTAATGACACCCATTTATTCTCCTTATTTATTATCTATATACTATTTTTTGCCTTTAAGCTGAGAATCAACTGAATACAGCCTAGTTGTTACGAAGGAAGAATGATTGTAAAACAAGAGCCTTTCTCTGGCTCACTTGACGCAGTAATTCTTCCGTTATGGACAGTAACTATGTTTTCGGCGATGGAAAGTCCGATGCCATATCCCTCTACATGATTCTTGGTTCTCGACGTATCTGCACGATAAAAACGATCAAAAATATGTTGCAAGTTATCTTTTGAGATACCAGACCCGTGGTCAGATATTCTTATAAACACGTCCTTTAAATTCTTCTTAGCAACGATGGAAATCTCCCCTTTTTCTGGACTGTACTTCACCGCGTTATCGATGATAATAGTAAAGAGCTGAGTAAGCATCGTCGAGCTTCCTTTTACTTTGATATTATCTGGAATTTCCATAACCAAGTTAATGGATTTTTCTTTTATTGGTTTAACCAATGTCTTGAGAGAATTATTTACCAAATCAACAATATCCAGTTCTTTCATCTCAATCTTGTCGCGCCTATCCCTGGCAAGATCCAGAAGCCCCGAAACAAGTGCTCCCATTTTTTCTACTTCCTCTTTATTACTGGTAAGAACTTTTATTGCTTCTTTTTTATCGAGATTTTTATCCCTTAGAGTAACATCTATCTCGGCTTGCATCGCAGCTAATGGTGATCTGAGCTCGTGTGAAGCGTCTGAGACAAAACGACTTTGCCTCTCATGAGATTCTTCCAGTGGTTTTAAAGTTAATTTTGCCAAAAGGAAACTTATTCCACCACCTAAAAGCAATATCCCAATATTTATATATATCAATCTTACAAATAGGTTGTTATAGCTGTCTTCTAGAGTCTGCTCTCTATTTTTTAGGACATTTGGGTCCTCTGGAGGTACCATAAACATTGGTCCACGTTCGAAAAAGCGTTGTTGGCTTCGCAAAGTATTGTTAATTTCAGAGGTGGACATACCAAGAATTGCGACACTAAAGAATGAGCTAATCGCCATTATAATCAGCAGATAAGTGAAAGTTAATTTGAATATTGCCGACTTAAACATTCTTCTTTTTTACTCCAAAATAATATCCAAAACCTCTACGAGTATGAATTAAATTATTTTTTGGATACGGCTTATCTATCTTATTTCTTAAATAACCAACATACACCTCTACCGTGTTTGGAAGTACGTCGGCATCAAAATCCCAGACATGAGTAATAATGTTTTCTTTTGAGAGTATTCGCTCTGGGTTACGTATCATATATTCTAATAGGGCAAACTCTTTGCTTGTAAGTTCTATCAGTTTTCCGCCACGTTTTACCGAAAATGTTTGTGGATTCAAAGAAAGATCTGCATAATCTATCGTCGGATTCAGTGCATCTTTAGGACGACGAAGAAGCGCTCTGACGCGAGCCAAAAGCTCCTCAAATGCGAACGGCTTTACCATGTAGTCATCTGCGCCATTATTGAGTCCAAAGACTCGATTGTCGATAGCGTCTTTTGCAGTTACAAATATTACCGGCGTATGAATCTTCTTTGCGCGCATTTCCTTGATGATACCGGCTCCGTCATATTCACCAGGTAACATCCAGTCGAGAATAATCAAATCATATTCATCTGTAAGGGCACTGTCGAGACCGTCGTCGCCATCATAAGCCACATCAACTGCGTATGATTCTTGCTCCAGGCCCTTCTTGACTGCATTTGCTATCTTGTGATCATCTTCTACTACTAATATTCTCATACTTATATTTTACTCCATAGTCTGAGTTTTTGCTGAATAAAAATTAGAGCCGAAAACGGCTCTAATATATTAAGGGAGGAACAAATTAATTAGTTGGATTGACTACGATTCTAGTAGCCTGAATGATTCCGCTAGAATCTTGCTCACCTGAGACAAAAACAGTATCTCCAACTACCACCTTCGTTGCCGAAGTATTTGGGAATCTAGTCGTATCGCTGATCTCTACAATCCTTGTTTCACTATCGATAGTTGCCGTGAACTGCTTATCATTAACTGCTGTCACTTTACCAGTCAAATAGTTGTTATATTGATTGCTGTTATATTGAACATTTTCGTCAAGCAGTCGGCCCCTGCCACCCATCATTCCTCGGCCTGTGGCTTCAGCCTGGTCCTGCTGATCGAACTGTCGTTCGATACCTATTCCTCGCATCCCAGTCACTCCAATAAAGTTTCTACTATCTAAAACACGTTTCATCGTCATTCCGCCTATCATCAAAATAACTACAGCGCCAGCTCCGATGAGTATACCGACGAACATCTTATTACCGATGTTACATTTTGGTTGTGCTTTCTTCTCTACTGTCTTTACTGGTTCTTTTATTACTTCATTTTCGTCATTTTTTTCTGACATTAAACAGACCTTTCTTATTATTTATAGAAAATTTTATAATCTTAAACTGAGAAATAGCTTAATTAATCGTTATGGCAGAAGCTGTTATCGAATCCGAGGCGGTTTCACTGCCTGGGGTTCCGGTCATCAATGGCGTAACTGCTATACTGCTACCAACGACTACTTTATCCTTAGTAGAACTAGTTGATAAATTATAAGTAGTGGCATCGCTAATAGTAACATTTTGAGTCGTGCCATCAGTTGACTTCACCGTGATCGTATTACCATCGATGGCCGTTACTTCTCCACTCGCTCTCCCCCTGAAGCCTCCACCCCTAGCACCACCTGCGGGGAAAGCACCATTCTGTCCACGTGTGAAACCCTGATTGGTGGCCGTATCTGTGCCAGTTGTTGCCTTTGTGCCACCTGCAATAAGGTACCCAGCGCCTCCGCCGATAATAAAGACTATTACATAGGATATTGCCACCATAGCAAGCTTTTTTTGCGATTCGTTTTCTTTCATTTATTCTCCTTATTGTATAAATATAATTATCCCAGCTGAGTAATAACTGAGATATTTATTGACTGACTTTATTATAATATAGGATAAGCCTTCGTCCCAACTGTTACCCCCAGCAGTGCCACAGCCTCCGGGTCATTGGTAATTAAAGCCTCAGTCTGTTCTCTGCCTTCGTGCATATCATGACGTGACACAAGCGCAATATTCATACCACTACTGTGGTAGATAAAAAATCTTTGATGGTTATCCGTAAAAATGTCATCATTTTTGCTAAATTTAATATTGGGCGATAATCTAGGCCATTTTTCTGGCTCTCCGAAGATAATTATTGTATTTGCAACCTGAGAAAGTTCAAATAGCTTTCTCTTCACTCTGTCCGAACAGCCCAAACCCTTTATATTTATATATATAGTCCCATTCTGTTCATTAGTAATTGCCACCTTCGTAAGCATCGCGTCCAGTGACTTCTCAAAATAATCATGTTCCCCAATAAATGTTACCGAAGATATTTTTTCAACCTTTATAACCTCCTGAGCTTCGGCAAAATCATATTTATCAAATTTAAGGGGTTTAATTGCCAGATACCGTACAGCTACTTCAAATAAATCAACCTTATCCATAATGCCTCCTTACAATAATTATATCATGTAAATTATAGATTATTATGAACTTCAAACATTGACCAAATCTATCTTTTTTGATATAATTTTCCTGTTATATAAGCGGTGACAGCGCACATGCTCTCATCGAAATATACAAAAAGTGACATTTTCGGAATCCCTCTCCCGTTTGGGGCCCCCGAAAACCGTAGGTTTTAAGGGGAAGAGGAGGAAAAGCGAAAAGATGAAGACGAGACCCGGTAGCTCAGCTGGTTAGAGCGCCGCCCTGTCACGGCGGAGGTCGCCGGTTCGATCCCGGTCCGGGTCGCCAAATATCACGGAGTTCGCTCATAGGGTCATATTCTGCCTCTATGTGGCTAAAATTGACTGGTTCGGAAATATCCTTTCCGATTTCAGTCATTTTTTTATTTTCCGAACTTTCATTTGTTTGTTTTACCGCTCTTTGGAGCGTCTGCATAGCTATCGTATATTCAATTATGGGTTTGCCATTCTCTATTTTGATGCTCTCGCATATGTCCTTCAGAATCTTCTTTTGGACTTCTGGGACCTTTAGTTTGAACTTCTCCTGGGCTACTTCCGCTCTCTGGAATATCTTCACTCCGATTTGTTGCTTTTGCTCGGAGCTTTTGGACAATCCGTCTATCTCACTTAGAATATCGTCCTTCTGTTTGGTATATTGAGCGAACCGCTCTCTGTAATTCGCATCAGAGATTAACTCGTCCAATCTGTCCTCATAGAGCCTATCTAGTCTTTTCTCCATCCGCTGGTGGTTCGCCTGAAGTTCAGTGAGTTTATGCTCTTTGTATTCAGTATCTTCTGTGTGGCTCAACTTGAGCGACTTTACTATCCAATCGGCTATCCTCGGATTCTTTACTATCAACTCCCCGAACGATTCGGCTATTTCATCAAGGACCACCTCTTCCTTCATCCATATTCGCTCATCACACTTGGTATATTTGTAGTTACAGTGTCCATATATGTGGCCTTTGTGCTCTTCCCAGCTGATTACGCTTCCGCATTTACCACATCGCATCATCCCCTTGAAGAGAAAGTTTCTCTTGGTGATATGAGGGACAGCCCTACCTGTTAGCTTCTCCTGGACTAGATTATATAGTTCCTCACTGATAAGTGGTTCGTGTTTACCCTGATATACGACTCCATTCCAACGAAATTTGCCTGTGTAATACAGATTGTGGAGTATTTCCCAGGTTAGCCTTTTTTTTATCACATTCCCATATTTGCTTCTTAGGCCATCTTTCTCCATCTCTATTGCTAGAGACTCTGTAGAATACAATCCACTGGCATATAGTTTGAACATCTTTGTGATGTATGGAGCGAACTTTTCATCTGGAAGGTGAACTCTTCGGCCCCTGGGGCCTTCAGACCTATAGCCGAGTGGCGGTTGTGAGGGGTATTCGCCTTGGGATATCTTCTCTTTTTGACCCTTCTTGACCTCTTCAGAGAGATTTTTAATATAATTCTTCGCGAGGACTACATTTAAATCCCAATTCAGAACATCCTGGGATTTTGAGTTCTTATGGAGAATTATCCCGTTCTTTACTGAATGTATTTGCCTTTCTGGGTCTTCATTCAACCAGTCATCTATTAGCTGATACTCCTTAAAGTTCCTAGTAACTCTATCCACCTTTTCAAATATCAGGATATTTATCTTTTTCTTTTTGGCGAATTCTAGCATCTCTGCGAATTTCTTTCTAAGAACCTTCCCACTTGCTGACTCAGAAACCGCGAACATTTTCTTTACCCGAAAATTCTTTTTTTCTGCATACTCTCCCAATATCTTCTCTTGAGCGGGTAATGAATAACCGCTTTCTTCTTGTTCCTTTGTTGATACTCTGGCATAGATTAATGCTTCCATATCTTCTCCTTTCCTTTTACCACTATTCAATTGTCAAAATACAAAGAGGGGCATTCCTGCTGGACATAGTTTCAGGAAGAAACTAAACAGGTTTGCCCCTCAAAGCAAATTTCTTCCTGTAATTAACTATGTCCACCTATATTTTAACATATTTGACCTATATTTACTTAGTTGACGAATAACGAAATCTAACTATATAAACTAATTAATATAACTAATTCTTACTGTATCTAACTAAAGATAAATATTCGGCCAGAATTATTTTTTCCAGTTTTTTCCAAAGGGCTCTATCCATCCAGAACAGTGTGCAGTATTTTTTTCTTGCGTGATTATAATACTGAGGGGGGCCCACCCAGCGGATTATCTCTCCAGTTATCTTGTCGGTCTTGCTATAAATACGAAAACCCTTTATTTTAAGACCTAGATAGTCAAGGGTCACTAGAGCAACGATATTATTCTCTGGTGACTCTTTTCTTTTGATATCAAACTGGAAGCTATCAAGGTTCAATTTATCTGTCATCCCAGCTCCCTTCTTCCAAAAATTGGATTAATGATTTTTCAGTCCAAGCCTTCAATGCTTGTTTTGCTTCTTCGGTTGTCGTATAAGTCCCAGAGTTATTGATTCCACGTCCATAGGTCACCTTCAGCGTTACTTCTGACACGTTATCTCGCACGAGATTCGCATAAACTCTCTTTCTTTTTGTTGTCGCGATAGTTTGCCTTGTCCCGTCTTTATTCAGAATCTTTAGTTGAATTTTGGGCACGATGTTTTTTAGCTTCATTTGAGTTCACCTCCTCTCCGTAAAGTAGATTTTCAAAGAGGTCGGTTAACTGATTAGCCATAAGAAAGGCTTGTTCTTCCGTTAGGGAGAGACCATAATCTTCTAGAACTATTTGGCGAAGTTCTACGACTAAATCTTTAGATAAAAATTGACCTCTTGTCATAAGGCCAATGGTAGATTAATAGAGCAGAGAGCTCTTGGACATTAAAAACTAGCTTATCTTGTCTGGGATAATCCTCTCATACCTTTTTATGGTTTTACCCACCAAATCTATGTCTAGTGAATATTTATTATATTTATTCACTATTTGCTTATTTGTGAGCCCCCTTAAATGGTCTTGATATATCTCAAAGTGAAGCTCTGGACTTAGCAAGTAACTCTTTCTACCTGGTTGCTGGGGCTTTCCCTTCAAATATTCTTTTACTCCTGGCCATACCTTTCTGATGTCTTCAGGCGTTACATTTTTATGAATTTTAAGATAGTAGTAATCTGCTTCATCATTTCTAGTCTCTATCTGTATGAACACGCGGGCCTTTATTTCATCTGACGTAACATATTGCCATAAATAACCGATTTCCTCACCACTAAGACTGTATTTCCTACCTAGCTCACCAGCTAGACCAGCCGTCTTCTTAACTGTTCCAGCAGCCTCCTCTAGTTTGTTAAATAGACCTGGGTATTCTTTTTTTCTGTTCTCCAGAGTCCTGTCATCCAGTTCGGTAGCAGTCTTTAAAAAATTGAGCAAGTAGTTAAAGTTGTTTCTATCTTCTTTAGAGGTTAGGCCAACCTTTTTGCGTATTTCCTTAATGTCTTTTAGTAGTTCGGGGTTACTGTTTATCCTGTATATAAAATCTTTCGCAATATTGTCCAGCGCTTTATTATCACTCAGTAAGATTAGTGACTCCTTATCGCTCTCGTTATAGGTGATCCCTTCTAACCCCTTTTTAGATTTGAAGTATCCTATTCCTTCTTTGAATTCCTTCAGGTCCATACGTCTCCTATTCTCCCCTATATATTACCCTATTTCTGACCCCTCTTATAGATACTCTATAGGACTATGCTAGTTGTATGCTGATATCAGTGCCTACTCCTTCCGTAAGTTACGCACGACTTGCCAACTCGGCGATGTGGTGGTTTATGGGACTATACAGGGCTATGCCAACTACCTTCCTTCCGATAGAGCACTTACCCCACATATTTCCATAACAGCTTGGCATCGGGCTGTCGGTGTGCAATAATCCCCTTCCGTGCATGGCAAAAAATTGGTATAATGTAGAAAAGAGGGGCAATGAAAAAAACACTGGCAAAAAATTTTACACCTGTAAAAGCGGCGCATCATACGCCTCCTTATAGAATCCATAGATACTTTGCAAGAAGGCCTTGGAATCTCTTTAGAGAACTAATTGAGAGCCTAACCAACGAGGGGCAAACGGTTCTCGATCCATTTTGTGGCGGGGGAGTAACTGTTTACGAGGGAGTCACATCTAATAGAAAGGTGATCGCATCCGATTTAAACCCACTTTCTGTTTTTATAGTAAAAAATATGTTCCACAAAAAAATGACTGAATTAATACGTATGGATTATGAGCGTATAATATCTAAACTTGAGCCAATTGTAGCTGAAACATTCGCAACAAATTGCCCCCACTGTGGGACAAAGGATATGGCCGGTTGGTATGAGCTAGTTCATACCTGCAATTGTGATCTTTGCGGTTCTGAAATAATCCTGAGCGATGAAAATAAGATTCGTAATGGTTTGTATAAATGTCAAAATTCTAAATGCACCTCACCGGGCGTGATTGTTGCGCGACAACCAAGACAAAAACCGATATATCTAAGTCTCAGTGGGCGATGCACAACTTGTAAGAAGGCGTATTCAATCCCTATGGATGAAAAGCTCGCCGCAAAGAATCTTAGGGGCATAAAAAAACTTCAGACAATCGTTAAAGATCAGGGTATAAAAGTTCTTTCTGAAACCATACCGCTGGATTGGGATAGGCAAAAGGAGGACCTCCTTGAAGCAAAAGGGTTCATGGGATTTGAAGACTTGTTTACTAAAAAGAATCTGCTCATAAATAGTATCTTGCTCGATTTTATTAAGAATAATCACAGCGATAAGGAGTCATACGAAATATTGCGCTTCATTTTTAGCGACTCATTAAGAGATACAAATATTATGTCTTTCACTAATAAAAATTGGCAAAATGGTGCACCAACTACATGGGCAAAGCATGCTTACTGGATTCCTCCACAATTTTGCGAAGTCAACCCATTGAAGGCGATTCAGAGATCCTTTGGATCAATGAAGAAAACGATAGACTTTAACTCTGAATCTGGCTATGAGATGAAGTTAGCATCCCAATACTCTGATTTAAAAAAGAGTAGCAACCTGCTTATCAAGAGAGGTGTTGTAAGAGACCTTAATCTCCCAGCAGGTTCGATAGATATAGTAATAACAGACCCACCCTATGGAAGCAATGTCCAGTATCTAGAACTTTCACACTTCTGGCATATGTGGAACCAAGACCTATATGAGGGAGGTTCATTAGATTTCTCAGAAGAAGCCATTGTGAATAGAAAGCAAAATTTTCTCAAAGCTAAGGGATATAAAGATTATGAAGATAACCTATTCTCTGTGTTTTCAGAGTGTCAAAGAGTTCTTAAAAAAGATGGTTTAATGGTAATGACTTTCAATAATAAGGATTTAAGAGCCTGGATAGCTTTACTGATTAGTATCTTTAGATCCGGCTTTCACTTTGAAGCAGATGGGATCACTTTCCAGGATGGCGTTGCCAACTATAAGCAAACTGCCCATACAAAAGCCAAGGGCTCCCCATATGGCGATTTTGTTTACCAGTTTGTTAATAAGAGTCATCCGAATAAGGACAATATAACTGCAAAAGGAAGAGAAGAACTCGTGATATATATTAGGGAACGAATTAATAATGCAGTGGCAAAATATCAAGCAGCGTCAGTAGATAGAAATGTTATTTTGATAGAGCTTTTTAACGAGATTGTGCCAGAGATAGAGGTTTTTGTTAAATTATCTAGCCAGGATGAGGTAGTGAATGATCTTTACGAAGCATTTTGTAGTGGTCACCTGGAGTTGCTATATGCCTGAAGCCAAGCCTATACGAAAGAGTGAAGAGAAAAAGGTCTTATTGCCAGAGGAAAATAAGACCCTTTTTTGCGAATACGAATCTGTGATTAAGAGCCTAGAAGGTAAATTCAACCCCGTTTGGGACGATGAGTTCACTGATCTGGTCAACTTCAAAAAAAATAAGAGTCTCCCAATACATCGATGGTTTGACTATAAAGAAGGTTACTCTGAAGATCTTGTTAATAAACTACTTGATTATGCGAAAGTAAAAAAAGGGGCATTGGTTTTAGATCCTTTTGTAGGTGTTGGGACCACACTGGTGGTGGCGCAAAGCCGAGGATTAAAGTCAATCGGTCTTGATATTAATCCGGTTGCTTCATTTGCCTCTAAAGTTAAAACCGCAGTTTATTCTGACAAAGAAATAGTTGAGTTAAAGAAAACACTTAATAATATTAATAACCACCTAATAAGGACAAAAAACATTCCAAAGTTTAGTAGGTTGGAATCAATTTTTACCAAAAAACAACTCGAGCAGATACTATCGATTAAGGGCTTCTATGAGAGTATTCCTAGTGAAAAGATTGCAGGCATATTTAAACTGGCCTACCTATCAATTATTGAAGATGTCTCAAATAGGGTCAAGGACGGTAATGGTATTAAAATCTCTAAAACTAAAACTCAGATTGAGGATGTTATTGGCAGGTATACCTTAAAAGTAAAGAGTATGATTGAGGATATTGAGGGCAATAATTGCAAAGGAGAATCAATTGTCATCCATGGCTCTATTCTGGAAGACTCTGTTTTTAAGAAAATTAGTAACGAAAAGGTTAGCACAACGATATTCTCACCGCCTTATGCCAACTGTTTTGACTATTGTGAAGTATACAAAATGGAGATTTGGTTAGGCGATTTCGTAAAAGAGTATTCAGATTTTACTAAATACAGAGAGAAGGCGATAAGATCACATGTAAATTCTAAATTTTCTCATGATTTGATGCGAACTAATCAGGAAATTAGAGTGATCTCAGAATTAATCGGAACATATAACCTGTGGAATAAAAAAATACCAATGATGTTGCGTGGATACTTTGATGACATGGAAGAAACTCTTAGCAGAATTTCCTCCATGAGCCTCCCGGGAGCAACCTGTTCTATCGTTGTCGCAAACTCAGTTTATAAGGGTGTTGTAGTCCCTACAGATCTACTGTTGGCAGACATAGCTGAACATCATGGTTTTAAAGTAGATAAAATTATTGTAGCAAGACGAATAAGATCTTCTTCTCAGCAGATGACAGAAGTGGGTAAAAATAGTAAGCTTATGAGAGAAAGCATTATTATACTGAGGAAAAATGATTAAGCTAGACGCGATTTTTTCAAATAAAATCTCTGAATGGAAAGAGCTTGAAGCCTTCCTAGAAAAAATTGAGGACAATGTTACGAAGGGCGAAATCTTTGAGCAATTTGTCTATTTATATTTGTATCTTAAAAAGGATTATTACCAAATAAAAGATCTTTACAGAAGAAAAGACATCCCGTCAGACTTAGTGGCCAAACTTAAGCTTGAGAAGAGCGACTACGGCGTAGACGGAGCGTTTGTAATGGAAGACAATTCGATAGTAGCCTATCAGGTCAAATTTAGATCCAACAGGGTTCCGCCCACCATCTCCGAGCTCGCGACCTTTTGGACAGAGGCTGAATACGCTGATCTGAGGTATGTAATAGCAAACTGCGTTAACCTGCCAAGGCCGGCTAATAAAAAAATTGAGAGCTATCAAATTCTCGTGGATATTTTTGACGACTTAGAAGACAAATTTTGGGATGACCTTCACTCACTTGTTATAGGATCAAAGATAGAAAAAATTGAGTTGGTCCCAGATGCTCATCAAAAAAGAATAATATCAAATACAGTTAAGGGTTTTAGGGAGAACGACCGTGGCAAAATAATTGCAGCTTGTGGGACGGGAAAAACCCTTACCTCTCTTTGGATAACCGAAGAACTAGAGACAAAGAAGATTCTCTTTTTAGCCCCTAGCCTGGGTCTTATAAAACAGACTCTTGAATCTTGGACAAGTAATACCAAGAACAAGTTCAACTACATTTGTGTTTGTAGTGACCAAACTGTGGTCTCTGACCAGGAGATTGATACGAGTGATATAGCCATCAGCGAAGTTGACTTCCCTGTCACTACAGACAAAGACAATATACTAACATTCCTATCACAGCCATATG
Organism: bacterium; assembly: GCA_037129835.1. Lineage (GTDB taxonomy): Bacteria > Patescibacteriota > CPR2 > UBA1875 > CAIMLA01 > JBAXUE01. The sequence continues at coordinate 40,623 of JBAXUE010000006.1, forward strand.
ACAAAAAAATTATATTTTCCACATATAACTCTTCAAGTATAATCGCCGATGCAATAGAGGGTTCAGACTTCGAATTTGATCTTGTTATCTTTGATGAGGCCCATAGAACCGCCGGTCAAGGTGATTCTGAGATGTTTTCTTTAGCGCTACACAATGAGCGAATTAACTCTGCAAAAAGGCTCTTTATGACGGCCACCGAAAGACTTGTTCGCCCTTGGATATTAGAGAAGGCAAAACAGGCTGATCGAACCATATTTTCAATGGATGATGAAAATACATACGGCCCTATTTTTGACAGGTATACATTCGGGGAAGCTATCAAGGACGGCGTAATAAGTGACTACAAAATTATTCTTACCGCTATCGATACAACCGAAGTTCTAGAGTGGATTGAAAATAATCAACTCTTAGTTACGGAAGAAAAAGGAACTGAGGTAACCCTAGCAGCGGACAATATTTTTAAACAGATGGTCCTGGCGAAAGCCATAAAAGAGTTCTCGTTGGCAAAGATTATTACTTTTCACTCTTCCATCAAGAGGGCCCGATCCTTTGCATTTGGGTCTAATAATGAATCTGTCAGTCTAAAGGATATTCTTGATTTAGCTTCCGTCTCTTTTGAGACTGAAAAAGTTTTTATTGATAGCGTTGACGGTAGTATGCCGGCTGGTATGAGGAAGCAAAAATTAAGAGATTTTGAAAACGCTGAATTCTCAATAATTACAAATTCTAAATGTCTTACAGAGGGAATTGATGTTCCAGTGATTGATAGTGTGTATTTTGTTGACCCAAAAAACTCGCTTATTGATATTGTCCAAGCTTGTGGCAGAGCTCTAAGAAAGCCCAGAAACAAGAAGATAGAGAAAACGGCCTATTTTATTGTTCCGCTACTAATTAATCACGAAGACGGTCCCGAAAATAAATATGAGACCCTAATGAACTTAATACAGGCGCTTAAGGGACAGGATGAAAGACTTGCTGATTGGATCGACAAGCTGAACATGAGTGTGGCCAGAGGTGGAAAGGGTCCTGAGGTTGATCCTCCAATAGGTATTTCCCTACCAGAGAAGGTAGATTTAAAGAAGTTCATGCATGATATCCATTTACAGATTGCAGAATCTAGCTATGGCCCTCGCCAGAGTATTCTTAAAAAAGGGCACAGCAGGAGAAGTGATGCGGATAGCTTTTTTAAGCCGCTAGGAGACATGACATATGAGAACTTCAAGACCAATGTGGCAGATGTCACTTTGGCTAAATTCAACTCATTGGAAGAGGTAAGGTCATCTAACGAAATCTATATTAACCATAACAACATATCTCATACTAAAAGACTTGGGCTTATTGAAGAGGCCGACTCCCGAAAGTTTAAATTGACACCCCTAGGTGTTGATTACAAGGAAGGGAAGGCACGATTTGAGGAATTGTTTAGGAGTGCAATGTTAAATTATAATTCCTATTCTGCCGAGAATCTTAATCCGTATAAAGCCTTCCTAAACATCCTGGTAGAAACAGGAAAGTTAAACTATATAGAATTTTTGTATGCTGTTTACCGCATGCCTGATCTCGGTCCTGATTCATACGCTGAAACCTTTGAAATTATTGAAAGTTTAAGGTCCGACTATCCAAATTTAAATCTGTTATCTAATAGCAACAGAGAGAAAATCTTATCAGAATTAAATGAAAGGTATTCTCTAAACTATAGTTACGTTGAAGTCTGGGGAAGCACCACAGCAAAAAATAAATATATGTATTTCCGAAACCACTTGGCCGTATTTGATCAACTCGAGTCAAACAATCAAGAAATATATGTTATTGATAACATGAAACAGGAGCTTATAGATTTACTAGAGATTAACTTTTCATGATGAATAATGAAAAGTAGGCGTGGGGTGTATACTTCTCTAAAAATATTTTGCGAATAAGACAGTTGGATTCTATGTGACACGCGAGGCTATTTTGCCTCCCCCTGGGTGGGGTGTGGGTATCCGTCCTCTATGCCGTTTATGATTGATTTCATCTTCTTACCCACTATTTTCTCTATATTTTCATAGTAGACGTTCTTGTCGTGTTCATAGTCATACTCTTCATCTATAAATGTCTTTGCTTCCAGTCGCTTCGCCTTGGGGACGTAAGCTAGCAATTTCTCTGCATTCTCTTTATCTACCCTTATCACTTCTCTGAGTGTCTTGACACTTACCCAGATGAGGCTAAATACATCTCGTTCAGCAATCTTGGCAACTGTTTCACCAAACTTCTTGCTTATACTCTTAGTCCCCGCCTGGTAGCCAACCGCCAGTGCTAGTATCGGTAGACCAAAAAACAATAGAAAGTCTCTATACATTTTCACTCCCTTCTTATTATTTAGTAGTTCTTATAACCACTTTTCGCAACCTGTTGGGACAAGGTCCCTACCTGCGATCAGAAGCATCTCCATCATATCGTGTTGCTGTTTCGCCCCTGCTAGTGACTGGTTCATCAAGGCAGTTCTCTGTGCTATCGACATCCCGGAATAAGCAGGATTATTTGGATCCATTGCCGCATTGCGAATACTGATAATTTGATTTTGGTAGCTGTTTTCTTCTGCTACGACTTGTGGCTGATATTTATTATAACCTGTCTGCATTAGCCCGAGACAAAATTGCTTCATTTCGGCTGCATAGGCTGCATTTGCGTCGACTGTTGGTGTGCTGGGTGCAGCTGGCGCCTGAGTATTTACCCCTGAGGCTGGTTTATAAGTTGTGTCATAAGGAGTTGTTTCTGTGGGAGTCGTGGCTTGGGGCGTCTCTGCTTTAACTTCTTCAGTCTTTGGAGTTTCTACGGTTCCTGTTTTCTTTACCTCGCCTTTTACCTCACTTTGACCAGTGCCTTTATCTGTGGGCTTATGACTGTCTTGATAGTATTTATATCCAAAGACCCCAGTTGCAGCAAAAACGACTATCGTTAGTGCTATCGCAAATGGGAGTAGCTTCTTTGCTTTCTTTTTATCAAGTCCCTGCCAAATCTTCTTAGGATTTAGTTTCATAAAACCCTTTCGTTAGGCTGTTTATACCACAAATAGACCAAAATATCAATCCCTTTTATTCTTAATTGTATAATTATTTGTTTGACCGTGTTACGACAGTTTTCAAATCCTTATCGCAGGCATAGCGCAGCGAAATTTCTGATTCTTTAAGAAACTCTTCCTTGCTATATGTCGTGAATATATTATCTATTTTATTCATAGCTTGCTTGTGGGCCTTTTTGTCTTTTATATCTTCATTCACTATACCTTCTATGCAGGCTCGGACATATTGAATCCTTTTCTCATATTTATCGGAGGAGTAACTGACAGCCTGGAGGATGCGATTCTTTGCATCAGCATTTTTGGCTATAGCTATCTTTGTTTTAAGTTTCTGGTCAAATCTCCACCTAGCAATCATATAGCCCGCAACTAACCCTATCGCCAAGGCGATTGATAAAAACGCAATCTCGGTATACATAAGGCTCCTTTCTCTGTGGGCTAAATTTTAGTCCCACATCCCTTCATCTTCGTATTTGTTACTCTTAAAGCATTTAGGACAGGTCTTATAATCCCACCTCACTAGCTTGTGGTCTCCGCAATCAGGACAGATGGGGCAATCGCCAGGCCAACCATCAATCTTCGCATCACCTCTTACTATGACGATTTCATTCTTTTTATTGCAGTAATACGGGGTTTGATAGGATAGGCTTATTCCTGACACCCCGCTGAAGAAACCATTCCTGTATCCACAATCACCGCACTTATAAGAGATTATCGAGCCCATTTATTGCCTCTCTATAAACGCTATTACTCCTAACAAGACAAGGAAGAAGACAGCCATTAGGATAAACGTTTTTAATTCCATTTCATTAGCCTATAAAGTTGATAAAACCAGTTTTATTAGCGTAGAACCAGAATAGCATTACTGCGATAGCGAGAACTGTTGCACCAATACTTGCCCACAAATTTTTCTTCCAGGGTAGAAAATACATAAAAGCTATTAGTGCGATTACTTCTATCAATTGTCTGGCTCCTTTTGCCCAATCCTAGCATTGCTTTTTGGGTCTGTTAAATATCTTTGAAAATATTCTCATTTCATCAAACGCCTATACTATTTGTCCGTAGAATATCACCCAGCCGACTAATGAACCCAGCCACAATGCCATTACACCGATTCTATATAATTTTCTACCGTTTTTCAGTCCCATTGCTTCAAACAATTCATCTATTGATTCATTCGCAGACTTATCTTTTCCGTAGTTTGTATGATTTGTATCTTTCGGTAGCGCATTTATACCAGCGATTAACGAAATTGCTAATGGGACTAAGGGGTCTTTATGAAATACACTTCCGAGATATGGGAGTGAAAGTCCCAGGAAAAACATAATCGGTATCCATATTTTGAATTGCTTCTTATCCCAAACAAAATAGTTTGAGGTAAGAGAAATAATGCTTGAGAGAATAAAGACCGCAACTAATACAGCTACTAATCCTATGAAGAATTCCACAAAGGACCCCTTTCTTTTGCCCAATCCTAGCATAAAATAGCCCAAAATGCAATGTTTAGTGAGTTTCAGCAAACATAGCGAAGCTAGATAATTAAGCTATGGCAAATGAGTTCGGAGAATTATCTAAAGAAGAGAAACAGGCCGACAAAAGAGCCTTCGGCAAGAAGATAGGTATTCTTATTAAGGATGCCCGAATCGCCAAGGGAATGACTCAAGATGAAGTAGCTGATAAGGCTGGTTTATACAGAACCTATGTAGGATTTATTGAAAAAGGTGCCTACTCACCTAGTGTATATACTGTTCAGAAAATTGCTAAGGCGTTAGATACAAAGCTAAGTTCTCTGCTGAAAGACCTCTAGGATAATCAAAAAGGGACCTTAAATAGTCCCTTTTTGTTATTATCCTTTCTTTTATAGCTCACTAGCTAGACTGAATTGTGTTATATCTTTAGAGCTTAGGCTTCGGACCTGATGATAGTATGCTCGCCAAAGTTTGCTATTTGGAACTAAGGTTCAAGTAGCCAGGAATTTGTTCGAGTATTCTAAGTCAATTAAAAGAAGCATCGTGCTAGATGCTTCTTTTAATTTTTAGCCAAGTATTTAATAATTTATTTCTTATTAGCCCTTAGAAGATCTGGATAACCTGCGCCAATAATCTGATTCTCCTTTTTCAAACCAAGCTCTATGGCAACTTCATCTATAATAGCTCTATCTTTGCCTTCAAGCTCTAGATACTGACCCAAACCAGTGATTTCATCTAGTACAATCTCGAGGTTCTTGTAGCCTGCGATTTGTCTCTTCTTTTCGACCACAACATCTATCTGATAATGTAATTTATCTAATATTTCTTTTATTATTTCTGGCGAAGTCACACCACTCTCCCACTCTTTGGTAAGATACTCGTCTACATATTCGTGATACTCAAAGCTGGCCCCACCTTTTGATTCACGTACCCTGAGATATAGGTTTGGATCGGGCATAATATAATAAGTATCGGTTGACTTCTTTACTTCAGAAAAATCGAATTTAGAGTGCATACTTTCGAACTGACCATTACTAATTTTGAATTTTATTTCCAACTCTTCATTCATTAAGATTCTCCTTTTATTTATATTAGTAACAGTTATTGTTCTTGAGTATTTTACAAGCATTCCTACTCTATAGTGATCTAGCTAAAGCAGGAATTGTTTAAAATAAACCAGATTCTAGCGCCTCATACTTATTTCAATATCATTGTTATTTACTTGAAATTTTTTATTAATATCGCTCTCTGCTAATAGATTGGACTCAATGGTTATCGCCAATACTTCTTTTTGGATAGTTTCGCCGAATTTTTCAAATACATCTTCCATACCCCTGTAACCTACATAGATTCTATCATCAATCTCATAACCTGCTGCCTTACGTTCTTCCTGAATAATTCTGACTATTTCACGTGCAGAACCTTCTAGTTGCAGTTCCTTACTTATCTTGAAATTGAGATCAACACTAGTTACGGGTCCGCTTTTAAATACTACTTTCTTGACGTTGACTTCCTCTCGAATAATGTCCTGGAAATCTTCGCCTATACTATAATCTGTAAGAATAATCTCACTCAGTGGTTGTCGGACTTTTACCTTGTTCGTTGCGCGCAATTGTAGAGCTTCTTTTATAATTACCCTGGTATCAGACATCTTCTCATTCAGCTTATCATCAATAAAAGATATATCGGCGACCGGGTAATCCACTAAATGAACAGATTCTTCACTAGTTAAATTTTTATAAATCTCTTCAGCGATAAAGGGAGTAAATGGCGCCATGACACATGAGAGTTTAACCAATACATAGTGCAGAGTTTGGTAGGCATCATTCTTATCATTGTCGTCTTCACTCTTCCAGAATCTTTTACGGCTACGGCGAATATACCAATTTGAAAGCTCATCAATAAACTCCATAATTGGCTTAGTGGCGTTTGGCAAATCATAGGCAAGCATATTATCATCAACTGTTTGTATTAATTTATGCAATTTTGACATTATCCATCTATCTAACAGATTCTCGACTTGAACTTTACCTGCGCTTGTTGGCGACCATCCATCAATATTGGCGTACATTACAAAAAAACCATAACTATTCCAAAGCGTAGCTAGCTTTCTTTGAATGTCAGAAACATCTTTGTCCGTCAGGGAAAAATCTTCGCCATTTAGAAGAGGTGAACTTAATAATAAATAACGAAGCGCATCGGCGCTGAACTTATCTAGCAAAATATTGGGGTCAGTGTAGTTTCCCAAAGACTTCGACATTTTCTTGCCATCAGAGCCAGCAATCGTCCCTGTGACAATTACATTTTCAAAAGATTCCTTCCCAAAAAGGCCTACGGAGATAACATGCATATAGTAGAACCAAGCTCGTACCTGCCCAACATATTCCGAGATAAAGTCGCCTGGGAAATTTTCTTCAAATTTTTCCTTATTTTCGAATGGATAATGGAACTGTGCAAATGGCATACTTCCACTTTCAAACCAACAATCCAAGACTTTTTCAATTCTTTCCATTTTCACACCATCAATTTCGAAAGTGATCTTGTCAACATATGGTAAGTGATAATCTTCCAATGATACCCCTGAAAGTTCCTTCAATTCTGCATAGCTTCCGACCACTTTGGTTATTACTGTCCCGTCGGCCTTGGTGCCGCGCCAGACAGGTAATGCTGTTGCCCAAAAACGATCTCTGCTAATATTCCAATCTGGGGCTGTCTCAACTGTATTTTTAAAACGCTTTTCCTTGAAATGGGCTGGAAACCAGTTGATATTCTTGTTTGTTGCCAACATATCATTTTTCTGTCCATCAACATTCATAAACCAACTCGGATGAGCCCGGTACATTAATTTCGTACCACATCTATGACAATGGGGATAATCATGTTGTATATATTCTATTTTCAAAGCCTTGTCTTCGGCCATAAGGGTTTTTGCAATTTCTTTATTTGCTTCCCAGATGTTTTGATCTTTCCATCTTCCATCAGTATAAATTCCGTGTTCATTCACAGGATTTATCATTGGTATCTTTTCGATCTCTGCAATCGCGTAATCATCTTCACCAAATGCGGGTGCTATATGCACAATACCAGTTCCATCTTCTGTAGTTACAAAATCAGCACCAATTACCCTATAAGCCTTGTTGCTATGGCTCTCAAAAAGTGGTTTGTACCGCTTTCCCACCAGGTCAGAACCGCTCATTTCACCGACTATTTCTGGTATATTTTTGCCCGTCAAGGATACATCATCTGGAGCGAATAAAAAGTCCTTTTTCTTTTCAAAGATCTCTTTTGCCAAGATAAGATACTCTGTTTTACTACTTTTATTAGTAAAACGCACCTTTACATATTTTACTTTTTCCCCCACCGCTAGAGCCATGTTAGCTACCAATGTCCATGGAGTAGTCGTCCATGCTAAGAAAAAGGTATCTTTATCATTTTCTAGTTCGAATTTTACATATATTGAAGGGTCAGTGATAACCTTATAGCTATTGTCCATGGCTACTTCAGATTTAGATATTGGGGTAGCACATCTAGTACAATACATTAGCACCTTTTCCCCTTCATATATCTTCCCCTTTTCGTACAATTGCTTAAAAGCCCACCATACGCTCTCCATATAATCTTTATCCATGGTCTTATAAGCATTTTTAAATTCTACCCAGCGTCCGATTCTTTCAATCATGTCTTCCCATGCATCACTGCCCTGTGCCATTTCGGTACGGCATGTTTCTATATATTTTTCTAAGCCAATCTTGGGGATATCGCGCTTGTCCTTGATGCCTAATTTTTTTTCTACTAAGTTCTCTGCGGGAAGACCATGGCAATCCCAGCCCCAACGGCGTTCGACGTGCTTACCTTTCATTGTCCAGTACCTAGGTACTGCGTCTTTAACAATAGAAGAAAGTAAAGTTCCATAGTGAGGTACACCCGTAATAAATGGTGGGCCATCATAAAAAACATAAGAATTATTCTTGTCTCTATTTTGTACTGATTTTTCGAAAATATTATTTTTATTCCAGAAAGTGATTGTTTCAGCTTCCATCTGAGAATAATTTTTCTTTAAATCTACTTTTTTAAACATAATATTACCTTTTACTTATTAAAAAATCGCCTATAAAACAATCTTTAAGGACGATTTGAAGTCGTGGTACCACCTTATTTCCCCCGTCATATTCATGCCGAGGCTTAATTTTGGCTATTACGGGCCGTCCGGCAGATTCTACTTGCCCAATAATGGGCTTTCTTTCCACAGCATCGGGAGTGATAGTCCCTCAAACGCTTTTATGGAGTAATTATATGCTTTTGGAGCTATTTTGTAAAGATTATTGGTCATATTTTACGAAGATATTATATATATTATAACCTACTCGAAACACCAAACTAAATACACTTTTGCCTATTCTATCAATTGGGGCAAGCTGCGAAGCTTAAATATATTCCAATACCTATTTGTTAGCCATTACAAAATAACCGTCCCCACGCCACTTACTTCGTCAAATAGAACATACATAATAAGCTACTTCCTGTATTTTATATATTTAACAAAAGATCTGTAATGCTGATATGTATTATTATTGCTATAATTACCGTGATATTAAGCCCAGAAACACAGCAATCTTCGCCCCGAGAACACATTGTTACTGGCAAACGAGAATATGGGGCTCCGTTTTATTGTTTAATAAGCCTGCCTGACGGCAGGCAGGCAGTCATCTGTGGAAACAAATATATCCACAAAGGAGCTCCCGGAAATCGACGCGTGGTCGGAATTCGGGGCAAAGCACTGGAGATCTTGGGGATGTGATTTAGCTAGGGTTCACTAGTAGGACTAGGGCTGTTCTTTATAGCCCTCGCTGTGACGGTCTGGATACTTGCTCAAGTATTCTAGGTTCCAAAAAGAAGCATCGTACTGATGCTTCTTTTATATGTTAAAATATAATAAAGAAAGGTGGTAAATATGAAAGAATTACTTCTATATATCTCAACAGTGCCGATATTTTTCGCTATCGATATGCTCTGGATCGGAGTAATCGCAAAAGACCTATATTTCAAAACAATTCCCGGCCTTAGTCCCCAGCCAAATTGGTTCGCCGCAATAATCTTCTATCTGCTATATATTATAGGAATTTTAATATTCGCAGTCCTACCCAACCTTGATAAGGGTTGGCAGCAAGCTCTAATCTACGGTGCTCTCTTTGGTTTTTTTGCCTATGCAACATATGATTTAACAAACTACGCAGTTATGAAATCTTGGCCGCTTTCTATTACTCTTATTGATCTAGCGTGGGGAACCACACTTACTGGTATGGTGGCAACGGCTTCATACTTTATCGGCAAAAAGATATTTTAATATAATGTTAACTTATTTATTAATAGTAGCTCTATTTGTATGGTTATATGTAACTTTTTGGTTTTTTTATGGTCAAAAATTAGCCCGTCTTGACGTCGCTGATGAAGCCTGGGGCCTAGCCCAGCCGCTAATAGTATTGATTGCCATTATATTAACGAAGAATAGCTCACTCGACTCCCTGATCATCTTTCTATTAACAACCATATGGGGTTACCGCTTGTTTAGTCATCTTCACAAAAGACATATTAAAAGTCCCGGTGACGATATGCGGTATGTCGAAATGAAATCGGGATGGAAAACATTTCCCAGACTAAAAGCTTATATTTATGTCTTCTTGCTTCAAGGATTTCTTATGTATCTTCTAGGCATAAGCTCAATGATACTAATTTTCTCTCAGCCCAGTCAAAATGTGTTATCGCTTATTGGAATCATAATATGGATAATAGGTATTATTTTTGAAGTAATAGCCGATAATCAACTCAAATTATTTGTATCAAATCCCATCAATAAGGGTAAAATAATGGACACTGGATTGTGGAAATACTCCAGACATCCAAACTACTTTGGCGAAGTTATTATGTGGTGGGGAATCTTTATCTTCGTACTACTGAACACTGGCATATGGTGGGCGATAATATCTCCACTCACAATCACTTATCTTATCGTTTTTGTATCCGGCATTCCTCTCACAGAAAAACATTTCAGTAGCAATCCTCTTTGGGAGAAATATAAGTCGAAAACTAGCGCCTTAATACCTTGGCCCAACAAGAAATAAATGGAAAAAATTGTCGTCAATGATCTTATGCAAAATAACTATTCCTACTCCCCTACTGAAACAATAGGAAATAATTTCGACGCTAGATTCCTGCCAGAGCTTACCCCAAAAGAAATGCTCAGGCTTGGTGTTTTTGGCGGTAAATATATGACAGACTGCAGAAATGAATTCCCCGCCGACTGGTTCGATAACGTGAAGCTATGTCATGAATTTCATGATGCAAATCTCAACTTCTTTGGTGTCAACGCTTCACAACCGCTTGCAGTTTGGCAAAAAAACGGCTGGATCTACCCAGAAGATCCTAGGGGTTGGTTTCAGTGGTATTGCCGCTATTATATGGGTCGCCGGATTACAAGCGAAGACAACAGACAAATACGTAGATGGCTAGCAATGAAAAGACATATATCACAACTTCAAATGAACTGCGTTCCTGGCGATCTATCTTGCAGAAAAAGACAAAGACAAGCACTTCTCCACTGGGCCTACGACAGTCGTAAAATGTAACCTTTGTCGAATTCCCCATATACTACACCTCGATAACTACGGCTTTGCAGTTTTTCATTTGTATGAAATATATCTACATCGTATTATGTATAAAGCATAATACTAACAAGGAATTACAACGTGGCTGAAATAAACACCCAAAACGGTAAAATAGCTGACAAGGAATCAGACAAACAATGCTACGTAAACCCAGACGATAATCATGCTTTTGCAAAAGGTGTAGAACATTTGGTCGATCCGATAAGTGTGGGTTCTCTGCACTTCATACAACAATTCAATAGATTACTGCCAAAACCAATACAGAAGATGCTTGTAAAATCATCATCAAAAACAATCCCCTTCATGGGTTTTGTTGTAGAACCATATAGTTCCTTTCTCTTTTATGAGATTACCGACATTGATCAGGCAAATGAATTGTTACCACCGGGCTTCAAACTCGTCAAAACTAGGGCTTTTGAAGGGGATGAACTGAAATATTACTGCATTTTTGGTTGCTTCAGAGCTCATACAAGCGCTTTTTGGGGAGTCAGAAGCGAATTTTATATAATAGCCGAGAACGAGAAAACTGGTCTTCTCAGTTGGGTTATTGTGGATTACGATACTAATACTATCAGCTATGATGAAAAAAATGGCTTACGTGGACCAAATAGTAGCAAATCAGTAGTAACAATCAACCATCGCGGTACTCTCTTTGTAGAGATAACCAGAGATGATGGTAGTCGCAAGCTTGCATATGACATGAACATTGAAAGAGGAAAAATGAAAAGTCTAGACCAAAGACTCTGGCTAGAAGGTAACCTCTCGATTGGATATGGTCGTAACTTATCAGATAATAATGCAGATGTTTTTTCTCTCAAATTTGAGCCATGCGAAGTAGAAAAAGCCCTCGAGATACCCGAAGACAGCTTATTACTAAAATCAAACACATGGTACCCAGGCCTATTCGCTGATAAACCGTCTCAAGTTGTTTGCTTTCCATATGCCCAACATTTTGTTTCTGATAGCCCCGGGTCTAGTAGCAACTTAAAGAATGAAGAAGAGCTAATTTCTGCGGTTAAAAAGATTAATTTCGATAATATCGAGGTTTTCTCAACCAAGTCATTCAAAACAATGTTTCTTTTGGGAATACTGGCATCGTTGACCACGACCATTATATTAATCGTCTTACTAATATTGAAATAAATAAGGAGTATTTATGAATTTAGAAAATAAAACAATCTTAGTTACCGGTGCTGGGAGTGGTATAGGCAAAGAAGTAGTCCTGGCTTTACTCGAGAAAGGCGCTAAAGTAGCTGCGGTAGATATGCGCGAGGAAACTCTAGCGGAGCTAAAGAAAACTGTCGATAATGCAGACAAATTAAGCACGCATGTCGCCAACATATCAGACAAGAAAGCGGTAGAAGCTCTACCAAAAGATGTAATCAAAAATCAGGGCAACATCGACGGTATCATCAATGTGGCTGGAATCATTCAGCCATTTGTTAGAATAAATGACCTCGAATATGACGCCATAGAACGCGTAATGAATGTGAACTTCTACGGGACACTTTATATAGTGAAGTCGTTTTTACCATACCTTCTCAAACGCCCAGAAGCTCACGTCGTGAATGTCTCGAGTATGGGCGGATTTCTCCCCGTACCTGGTCAAAGTGTCTACGGTGCTTCTAAGGCAGCGGTAAAGCTACTTACCGAGGGATTGTATGCAGAGCTCAAAGATACTAACGTACACGTGTCTGTAGTCTTCCCAGGGGCCACTGAAACAAACATCGCAACCAACTCCGGCATGATAATTCCTGAACCTTCAAAATCGGATACTAAACAACAAGAATTCCCGATGCTTCCAGCGAGTGAATGCGCGAAACAAATTATTAAAGGTATCGAAAAAAATAAACTTCAGATATTCACTGGCAAAGACTCAAATATGATGAATCTGCTTTATCGCCTCAACCCTGTCTTCGCTACAAATCTCATCGCCAAGCAGATGAAGTCACTTTTACCTAAATAGTCGAAAATAGTTTATACTGTTAATATGAAACACAAAATACTCTGGATATACATGATTCTGTCATTCATTGGTTTATCACTTTTTTACTATTATATTCATATACAAGAGCTCGATAAAACATTTCTAACTATTTCGACTTTCGTTTTTTCTATCTTTATGGGTTTTTTCATCTCAAGACAAGATGGTCGCTACGACAAAATAAGACAAAACCTTTCACAGTTTGATGGTGATATGTCCTCAATATATCGTGCCCTGTGTCACCTAGGGCCAGACGTACAAGATCGTGCAGGAGAGATAATAAAAAGACATTATGATAATGTCATCGGTAATGATTCTTGGGACTGTCATATTATACGGGAATCAACAACAGTGACTGATCTACATGAACTCGTAGAAGATGTGGCTTCTGATAAAAAACTTTCTAATCTTCAAAATACCACCGTAATGAGAGTATTACTCGCCCTTCATGACTTACAAATTACTAGGAAAGGATTTATTGCCAGCTATCAAGAGAGACTACCGAAAGTCCAGTGGCTCCTAGTGGATGTTCTTGCCCTAATCGTCCTTATAAATATTTCAGCAATTTTTTCACAGTATCTAGTATTTACCTCACTCCTAAAGGCCACTTTCGGCACAGCTATAGTCCTTACCTTATTGTTATTACAGCAGCTAGACAACCTTGCCTTATTTGAAGGTGCTGTAGGAGAAGACTCTGCAAAGGATGTTGTAAATATTATTAGAGAATAGGAGAAAATATGGGTGGACCAGATTTTTTAGGGACTAGTGGGTTCAACGAATTTATGCATCGTCAAAAAGATGCTGAAGAAGCAGAAGAATTATCTAAGAAGCACAACAAGGCTAAATCAGATAAATCAAAAATCATTCAAGAGGTAGATACCGACGAAGAATCCGAAGACACCGAAGAAGACGATTAGTTCTTTTGGTAGTGCCTACATTATTTGAATGAGAGAACGGCTGCTAATTGCTTGTCTGCCTCTAATGTTCCATTTATTGTTCCGCTATAGTTGGTGACAATATACCAGTTTCCACCCTTAAGTACATTTAGTTGGCCGTATTCAGGACTATAATAAGCCGAATCTCCTAAACCGCTTACATTTTCTACGCCCGTGGGCCTCTTGTCACCAAACTGATCTTTGTTTGTTGTAGCCCCTGCTTTAGTGAGAGCCGCTCTAACGAGGACATTGGTACCTTTTTTATTGCTGATACTTATCTTGCCTGCGGGATCTATCTTGGTTGTATAGACACAATCACTTACAGTCACGTCCTTTGTAGCTGCTTGAGTTGTTTGAATATTCCCCCGCTCAGCCGTATCACCTAGAATGTTCTTAGCAATATCTGCAGTCAATACTTCACAGGCATTCACACTCCCAAGTGTACTATTGCCCGTTTTTACCTCAGTACTACTTCCGGTGCTAGTGTTGGTCACCGTGGCCCCCTTATTTGTAAAAATAAATATTGCAGTTATCCCACCGACTACGATGACTCCACCGACTAACCATATTGCGAATTTGTTCATTATTACTCCTTTCATTTTGCATATTATACACCATAGTATACCACCGACTATTCGAACCTTTAGTATTTCATGTGGGAAATATGATAATATATTCCCATGAAACCAATATTTACAGAAATAGTTGATTGGAATGGGCTAAATATTCATCGTGAGTTTTATCCCACTGATAATTTTGACCAAATTCCAAAAAACAAAGCTTTCCAATCTCAAGCTGTTTGTTTTGTAAATTCAGAAGAAATTGCCATATTTGAGGATACTGACGGACATAGAGGAATGCCCGGAGGCCATATAGAAACTGGCGAAAACTATGAAGAAACACTGGAAAGGGAAATTTTCGAGGAGTCCGCATGTGTTCTTATCGACTGTGGACCAACTTGTTATATAAAAGAGTGGGATGAAAAAACTCCAAATATTGTCAGCTATGGCCTGCGATACTGGGCAACGGTAAGAGCTCTGGACCAAGATGTAAAAGACCCTTGTTGCCCTGGTCGCGAGAGAAGAATTGTAAAACTCAACAAAGCCGATTCATATCTTGGTTGGGGACGATCAGGGGAAATTCTCTTAAATCTTGCTAAATCCAAAGTAAAATTCAAATAGTAAACGTAATTTTACTTTAGCCAAACAAACATATTTGTAAGAAGTTTATATCTTTCTTCTGAGTCTTTTATCATTATAATCTCAAAAAGTCCCTTTTCTCCAGATTGCTCGACGATTTTATCTACCATAAATCTTCCGATATCATAAACTCCACGACCTCCCTTGTTATGGTATTTTTCTAAATCCTTAACGGTTATAGTCTTTACTGGCGGCTTATTTTGCTTCGCTATATAGCAGGCCACACCTTCATTCAACCACACAGGGGAACCGCCAGAAGTTAGCTTTCTGAAATATATATGGCTTATTTCATGTTTTAGAACATGTTCGAAGTCTGATGCTGGATGACAAGAATCTGTTTCGAACATATCTTTTTTTAGTATAAAAACGGTTTTCCCAATCGTGAAACCAACCATCCAATCTTCTGTTTTCCCACCCTTGATCTCATCGTATTCTTCTCTTGAACGGATTTCATAAACAACAACCTTTATCTCAGGAATTCCATAAAATTCAGCTACCTCTTTGTTAAATTTAGTGATAAGTGGATTTGGTTTATTGTGTTTTGTTTTTTCGAATTCTAGATGTTCCCAGCCTACCTTTTGTAATAAGTCGCTACTTGGAGGTTCTTTTTGATATGATATCCAAGGGAAACAGCTGTTCAGTTCTGCACTTTCGTTCAAAAGGTAATCTACCAGACTCTCTTTTTCCCATTGTGATAATTTATATTTCTCGACCACTGGCTGCTCTATCACAATGTGGACAAGCTCGTGAACAACAACTTGAGTTAAGTCGTTATAGTTACGAAGATTTAACACAATAGTCCCAGGAAGATTATATGAACCGCCCATCCCATAATGTGTAAGAACAATATTGAGTTTTTTTGGCTTTTTATATGGCAAGTTTTCGAGAAATGCTTCCACCTTTTCCTGAGATGTATTCCAACCATCGGTTATATGTTTCTCAACTTTCTTGGCGGCGGTTTCGTCAAATTCCGTTTCCACTTGTTTTTTTGCCTTTGATAAATCAAAATTGTCAAAATTAATACCATCAGGAAAACGGGGTTGATAACCATTTTTTATAAAGAAATCTTTCCTCTTAAATGTATCTTCTACCCTTTTGAACTCGCGCTCTAATGTATATGTGAAAGTTAATTTCATAGAGTTAGTATATCACTTATTATTAAATATGTGGTTATTCTACATTACTAATTTATGATAAAATCTATCTATGAATCTAATATTTATTTATGGCCCACCCGCAGCTGGCAAACTCACAGTAGCAAAAGAGATTGCCAAAAAGCTAGATTATCGTGTTTTTATGAATCATACACTAGTAGGATCTATTGCGTCTGTTTTCCCTTTTGAAGACACCACGCCTGACAAGAAGGGTAAAGATGATTTACTAAGGAATAAACTTGCCAGAAAGTTTCGAGTAGAAATATTTAAAGAAGCAGCAAAAAATAATATTAACGTTATTACCACCTATGGTGGAGGTGGCGTAAATAATTCGACTTTTTTTGACGATACGATAAAATCAGTAGAAAAGGCTCGAGGAAAAGTTTATTTTGTTCATTTGATACCTAACGAGGAGTCGATACTCGAGAGAGTCGAGTCCCCCACTCGCAAAGGTCAAAAGATTGATAACAAAAATTTCCTAAAGAAAAAGTTAATCGCTTACAATTATTATGATAAATATACTGGCTCTGATCACCTAGATATTGATAATTCAAACATGCTTCCCGAAGAAGTAGCGAATCAAATTATAAAATACTATAAATTATAAAATATACTAAAAATACGATTTGTTTAATAGATATTCCTAGGCTCTTCATAACTTTGTAATAAAATATTTAATGTAATATAATTTTAGTATGAGTGAGGGAATGGGTCCGGGGCCCGAGTCTTTCGGCCTCCGTGAAAAAAAAGAGAAAAAAGAAACATTTGAGTTGGCAGAGACTATCATTCGTCCTGAGAAAAACCAATCATCTTGTGATATCCCCACACAGCTACCAGAAATTTCGATCGAACAACCCGATATCATTCGTAAAAGATTAGCCCTAGAAAGACTTAGGTCTAAAGAAGCTGGCAATATCGCTCCTATTGTTTTTGCTTACTCCTCTGGTTTACTTTTAGAGTTCACTCCCATCTTTGACGGGCTACCCTCGATAGAATCATTTATTGGTACCTATTCTGCCAAGATGATTATTCCAAATGAATATGATAAGGATCACAATACCAATATCGAAACGACTCAAGAACTTCGGGAAATAACCAGAGACGGCA
Organism: bacterium; assembly: GCA_037129835.1. Lineage (GTDB taxonomy): Bacteria > Patescibacteriota > CPR2 > UBA1875 > CAIMLA01 > JBAXUE01. The sequence goes on from JBAXUE010000006.1 coordinate 58,191, forward strand.
CAAGCCTGATGTTGGAACCAGACATAATCAAACCTACCCTAAGCCAAGAAGCAAAAAACGAACTTTCCTATTCCCAGAATGTCGAATATATTCTATCCGACAGATTTTCTGTTTCCTACGATGTACTTTCGTCGATATGGCTTATTTCCGTAGACACAGCAGCTTTGGAAAATTCAGAAAGAAATATATTACCAATATTTCACGAACTGGGTCATATACCATATATGGATATCGAGGGAGATATACTAGAAATCGCGATAACAAAAGCAGGAGAATCAAACACAAGGATTGATTATTCATGGTTAAATGACACGATAGCGGGCTCAGATAAACTCACCGATTCTATCGCAAAAGATATCCTTTTACTAGATCCGGATACAGTAACATCGATTAAGCAATTTCTTGAAAGAAAAAGCTTTATTAACGACAATTCTATGTCCGCCACAAAAGCTCTGACCAGGGAGCTTAATATTACTGAAGACAAAAACTCTAAAGAGAAACAAAAAGCACTTGAATCTATTATCAATAAACTTTCTATATTTTCAGAAAGAATAGCCTCTGCAAAAGCGCTCGCAATCGCTCATCGTTTGGGTCAAAAAGAGCATGGTGAGATCAACTTTGAGTTTGATACAGCTCGCGACATGATTGCTTTTTTCCATAAAGCCCTCGAAAGTTATGCCAAGATAAATAATGAACCTAGATATCATACAGGTTTCTAAACAATGAAAATTAGAAAAACTACAATAAAAGATAACGTCGTGTGTCTTAAAATAGCTAAGGCACTACCAGAATGGTTTAACGAAAAGGGTATCTTAGAAATAGTCGAAGACCTTTCTAGTTTAACAACTTATGTATTTGAGGAAGACAAAATACTAGCCTATGCCTGTATAAAGAACAAATCTGATAAAGTAGTAGAAATTAAACAATTGGCTGTTGATAGAGATAGCCAACGACATGGCATCGGAACCGAGTTAATAGCCTATATCGCAAAAGTTGTTGCTCCTGGCAAAATTATCGAAGTAAAAACCCTAGATGAATCTTGCGAATATAAACCTTACATAGAAACTAGGTCCTTTTACGAAAAGAATGGATTTATTAAAATAGAAGTAATAGACCCTTATCCTGAATGGGGCGAGGGCAATCCCTGTGCTATTTATATTAAATATCCACTAAAATAGATCATTTCCCAATAAACCTATCACCGAGCTTCCCAAAGAACTGATTTAGTTTCCCAGTCCAAGCGAAAGTTTCTTCTAATGATTTAAGAATCAGTTGAAGGATTGATTTCTCTTTAGTTGGTGTTACAAAGGTATAATCTTGAGATTCAGTAATATTAGTTCTTTTGTCTTTAGAAATCATCTTATAATGATAAGACGAAGCAGGTTTGAGACCTTTAATTATAACGGTATGTGAGTTATTAAGTGACGTGTCTTCATTTGACTCATTTGAATAATCTCCCCCAAGGATCCCTTCACCGTATTTCACTTGTGTAGACGCAGGCTTATTGGTCTGCCAAGAAACTATAATAGAAGACGTAGTGTCGTTTTCTCCCATCGGTAGGATGTCTACTTTGGCATTGGTAATCTTCGGTCCTTCGGTATCTAAGGGCGTTCTTACTATCTTGTCAGTATCTGCGACTTCATTACCAGTTTCGTCTTTGGCAAGGATTTGATAGTGATACTCTTGGTTATCTAGAAGGTTTTCAATCTTAACTTGATGGACTTTAGATACTCCGGTAGTCCCTTTCTTCTCGCCATAATTGGTAGTGGTACCCCAGTTGATGATTGTTTCAGTATCGACGTTGGTTTCCCAAGCTACTGTAACAGAGTAAGGAGTGATATCTTTCACTGACATGTTAGATATCTTTGGTTTTAAAACAGCGGTAAATGAGTATTCTTGAGAAGTATACTCTACCTCGTTAGCATCTTTAACTCTAACTCTATAGTAGTATTTGGTACCGGGTATTAGACCTTCGATCACCACTACATGAGAGCCGACTAGGTCATTATTACCTGCAGCGCCGTCATAGACTCCAGATGTAGTGGAGTAATCTACCCATGAGGTGGTAGGACTCTCTGTCTGCCAGACTATTTGTGCTGTTGTGGCTGTAATATTACGTTCTGCGACATTTGATGATGCTGGGGCTAGAGTGAACTGAGCTGAATCAAATGATTTGGTCTTGAATGTTGCAAATTCACCGGCTGGGTATTCGGCAAGATAGCCATCTTCTGAAATAGATTTGATCTTATAGGTATAGGTTCTAGCCGATCTTAATCCCTTGATCACCACTTTATGGTTTCTTGGACTTGAAGAAAGTGCAGCAGGTTCGACACCAGCTGTTCCACCTTGAGCATCGTCGCCTGGTTGTTTTTGCAATTGATACTCCACAAAAGCAGATGAGGCGTCAAGATTTGTGGCCCAAGCTATAGTAGTTGTAGAAGTGGTGGATGATACTGCGCCTGCTGTGATATTGAAGCCGGTGGTGGTGAGAGAAGGAAGCTGTGCTCCTTCTGCTGATACTGGGTTACCCAATGCGTTACCCGATGCAATAATATAATCATATGTAGTATTTGGACTAAGTCCAAAGAGCTCTACTGTGTGGTTTTGAACCATCCCCAGTCCTCTGCTATTATCACCTACACCTATTTGCTTATATGGATCACCGCTTCCAGATTTTCTAAAAGATACCATAGAGTCGCAATCTTGATCCGTTGTCCAAGTTACAGTGGCCGTTGCTACACCAACACTAGTTAAAATTGCTTTAAGCCCATTATGTTGATCTAGAATACTTGGTTTCGCTATGTATGGGTTAAGAGAAACTGATACAATCTTGCCGTCACTGCCAATATCGGGTTTCGATTCATTGAAATAGTTCGGATTGATGATGGTGTTTTGGTTTGGTGCGTTGTACTTATAAGTATCTCCAGAATCATCAGAAGCGGTAACGTGATAATAAAAGAACTTATCTGACTCTGCCTGAGACCTAGGAATAAGATCCATATAATAGTTATTTGTTAGGGCTATCTCTTTGTCTGCATCATAAAGAGGGTTTGGATACTGGGTAGTACAAGAAGGCAATAAAATAGTTGTTGTACCATTCTGACATATTTGTTCCCAAAGACTTCCGTCATTGATCGAGCGATATATCTTATACTCCTTAAAATCGTTAACCCCATTTCTAAGTGGAGTGGCTATCCTGGCCCAAGTGATGATATTTCTTCTGAAGTTGGTACCATCATCATGGATATCTTTAACCTTAACTAGCGAAGGAAGAGCCGGAGCAGTAGCATCTGGGGTGGTATCCCAACCAAGGTGAAGGGTACCAGGAGCAACAACAGAAAGACCAGAAAAAAGATTAGATTGAGACGGTTGATTCGGTACAACAGTATTATCCTGGGCCCAAACACGATAATAGTAAGTAGTGGAATCCGTCAGGTTTATGTCAGTTATGGTGTGCGGAACTGTTCTGTCGTCTGGTGTCGGGGTAATATTTATAGTCTGTATTTTTGTAGCAGTATTTACTCTGACCCAACAATCTGATACTTTTTCTCCTGGGTTACAATTCCCGGCGATATTGGTGGTTGTCCTGTATACTTCGTATTTAACGATTTTATTAGAATATGAACTTGAACCAGTAAATGTTACTTCGGCTGTATGTCCGACAGCATTATTTGTATTTGGGTCTCCCTTTGTGGTCACAACATCGATGTTTGCGGGGACACTAGGAACTTTTGAAGAATAAGTTACAACACTTGAAGTTTCAGATAAGTCTGAAAGTACTGATTCTTTGGGAACACTATCATAGGCAGAAACGCGATAATAGTAATTAGTAGTATCGGCTAAACCTTCATCATTAAAGCTTGTAGCTGTAGTGGTTTTGATTGGAGCAATATCCCATGGACCGAGATCCGAAGTAGACCGATAGACATGATAGGTAATAGTCCCAGGTACGATATCTTCACTTCTGGCTTTGTAATCATTCGATGCACCCCAAGAAACATTAATCATCTGACTCTCGTTGGAATTATCTAGCCCTTGTGCGTTTGCAACCACATTGTTTGGCACAGTTGGTGCCGTAACATCTGGAGTGCCTGGAGTAGTTCGGGCAAAGTTCTGGTCTGGGGAAACAAAATTTGAATCACCAGATGCAGGTACGAGTGAAGTCTCATTACCAATAGTAGCACCATCAACAGCGGTAATTCGATAATAATAGGTCGTTGAATCATTTAGTCTAGTTGTTGCAGCTGGCTTGTCTGCACCATAGGTTGTGTCATTATGAGCATCGTTATCATACCAAAGAGTGTTTTCTAAACCAGTTGGGGTATAAAGAACACCAACAACTACCCAAGAAGCGAGATCGGATTCATTTGTTGTTCGATATATTTTATATTTAGCGACACCGGAACCATTATCGTCGGCTGCAGTCCAAGTAATCTTAGTTGAAAAGCCTTTGGTGTTATCATGGGCAGTTGGTGTATCGCTATCAGTCGCGTCGCAGGTTGCTCCGGTCCCATCACAGGCAGTTGCGCCTTTTCCGATTCCGATTTTTGGTGGGACTTCTGGATCTGCTACATCTCTGGTTAAAGCATATAAAGGTGCATTTTGATAGTTACCATAAGTTGGGTTGGATTGATCTCGTGCCGAGATACGATAGGCATAGCTAGTACTAAGACTGATGAGCGGTTGACCCTGTTTTGCCAAAAGAGCATCATCAACAAATGTAAGTTCCGTAGTCGTGTACTTTGCATAACCTGCGAGAGTTGACCAGGCGGTTGTCTCGTCTGTGAGACCAGGATACACGGATTTTTCTACTCTCTCTATCTTGTAGTTTAATAGTGGAGCGCCACTATTAGTTGGGACCGCATTCCACTTGAGTTTGATCTGAGTATCTGGAAATTCTGGAGTTTCTGATACAAAACCAGTAACTGCGGATGGTAGTGATTTATCGAGATTATACTGAAAAGTAGTGATGTTATTTGAAATATAGCCAACATTATCAACTGCGACAACCCGGAGATAGTAGATACCGTCAATTGAACTAGCTAGGTCAGCTGTTAGGTGAGGTGAATTGCCGGGAGTCGGAGTAGTTGGGGTACAGTTTGAATCTGTTGTTAGACAATATCTATATGTCGCGATACCAGAGCCAGTGTCGTCAGCTACCCACTCAAAATATGGTGCCGTATATGGATACCAGGTAGTTGTATTGTCAGCAGTGATATTATGAGTTTTTGTTGCATTTTCGTATGCTTCAAGGCTAGTGACATCTGTTGGGACCGAGGTATCAACAGAGAGAACAACTGAAGTTGCTCCCGTGACTGAGTTATCTGCGACATCAGTAGTGATGACACGATAGTAGTAGGTGCCTTCAGCCAAAGAGGCGTTATCGGCATAGCTCACCGTACTAGCATTTGTAATATGAGCATTTGGATCGGATATATCAGTAAATGTTCCACCAGAGCCTACCTTTCTTTGCAACTGATATGAGCCAAAGCCAGATGATGGAGCGGGGTCAGAGAAAGAACTCCAAACAATGGTCTGATTACCTGTATTGTTCGGATTTGGAGTAATCGAAGAGATAGAATTAGCCGTTGGCAGAGTATTATCAACAACGATAGTCCCAGTCTGCTGAGTCGCTGAATTTCCAGAACCGTCGGTAGCATCTACTTTGTAGGTATACGAACCATCAACAACAAAAGCTACTGAGTCATTCTTACCATCCCAGTCTACGGTATGTACTCCTTGAGTTTGTGAGACATTATTAGACAGTATTCTAACCAAAGTTACTCCGCTATAGATTCTGACAGTAGTATTGGCATTACCAGTCAGATTATCAGCTAAAGTGTATGTGATAGTGGCAGTATCTTTGTTGCCAACCGACGCATTTGGAGAAAATGGAGTTGGCGTAACAGAAACGGCAGTAATAGTTGGGGAAGTTGAGTCGATAGTGAAGTTCGCGTCCGAGACATCGCTTGCATTATTACCTACAGCATCAAAAGCCGTCAAACGAACAGAGACAGTCGCTAAATTTAGCGAAGGGACCGGATTCCAAGTGTATACACCGGTGTTGGCCGTACCCGTAGTGATACTAGTCCAATCAGTTCCATTGGTTGAGTAGTCAAGTTGAATCGGTGGTGTTGCAGTACGAAGTCCTGAACCTATACCATCACCTATAGACCCGCTGTTCCAGGTGATGCTTTGAGATGAACCACCTTTCCACTTCTCTCCGCCATTTGGAGCAGTGAGAGTAGAGGAAGTGACTGTTGGTGCCTGTGCATCGACGGTGATGGAGGCTTTGTCGAAGCTATTTAGAGTCACACTAGTAAGCTGGGGATATGTACTACCACCACCGAGTGCTAATGTGGCTTGATATTGAACATATCTTTTGCCAGCGAGAACTGCGCTTACTTCATTTCTAGTAACTGTAGTCCAGCCGTTACTGTTAGTCCATGTACCATCTGGGGTAGCTGTATTACCTGCTTTTACTTGCATAGTGATAGTACCTGGAGACGTAACAGTATTCCAGTCTACGCTAGTGAATGTCTTGGTAGCACCCATGTCTTTGACTGGGGAGATGAAGGTACCGGCGGTGCCGGAGCCGCCAGGACTTACCGAGCCATCTTGAATACATCTGGTGTATTTTACCGAATCATAAAGATTATTTTTAGTTGAATATGATTCTGTGGCACCATACATCCAAGTTATAAACCGAAAAATCTTTACATTGATAGTATTTTCTTCGGTAGCGGAATAATACCAACCATCAGATGTAAAAGAACCGTAATGACCCGCTCTATACCCAGCGTAAATTGCTTTAATTTCGTCCACACGGGGAAGACGACCTCCGAGCGCTTTACACGCGGCTTGTGCAGGATAAGAGGTGAAGTTTTCTGATGGAAATATCTGAGGGCTAACGAGTGAATAATTCGAAGGAAAAACTAAATCAAGACCAGTATTACACTGGGGGCTTCTACAATCAGTTATTGCGTCTTTCCAAATAATACCGGACAGATCTTGGTTATAAACTGATTTTCCTACTAATGTAGCAGGATAATTAGTTTCTGCTTGACCCGCCAGCCAAGGACCTGTAGCACAAACTCCTTCACTTACATAACCGCTAACACATTCTGTCCCAAGTGTGGCCGCCACGCCATTGGCTTTCAGTAACTTAACACCAGTATTTCCAGGATTTAAGGCAATGTCTGTACCTCTAGTGCCTGTCGAGTAGTCTGTTGTTGTCGACGGAACAGTTCCGCTCACATTACCCGCATTGTCCCTATATTGAGCATAAAGTGTTTTGGCACCATCTCCAACAGAGAGTGTCCAAGGCTTAGATGCGAGGTATGGTAACCAATCTGTACCTGCTGGGTCAAATGTGCCCGTTTCTGAGAATCTCATCTGCCCAACACCAGCTCCACCAGTATCTGCGGTGGTATTTGTGAGAGTTACTGTACCAGAGGTAGCATAAGCTGCTCCGCCATTTATAGCTACAGTACCTGTAGGAGCTGTTTGTTCTACGGAGAAGTCTGCTTGGGTGACATCGGTATTTCCACCATATGATTGCCAAGGAGACACACGTCCTTCATTGTCTTTTGAACGAATGCGGAAGTGATATGCTCCTACTGCTAGATTTGGAATAGTCACAGTAGAGTTTGAGTTATCAGGAGCATCACCTACGATGAGGTTCGTTGATTCGTTCGCAAATGCGGTGTTTACTGGGTTGTATTGTAGCTCTATCTTTCTACTAGTAGAAGTACCACAAGCAGTACAGGTAAGGCCTGTCGTTTTTACTTTGATAGTAGATTCTGAGGTCCAAGCAGCAGATAGGCCAGCAGTCACGTTATTTCCAGATGAGTTCTTCAGAACTGTAGTTCCGTCACTTCGATACATGGTAGTTAAGCTGTTTTGTGGAGTTTCAATGGAATCATAGGTAAGGGTAACATCAGAGAGAACTGGGGTATTAGAACCATCTCCTTCAAAACGAACAAGTATCTCTGAATATCTTTTGTTTCCGATGGTATTTAGGATAGAGGTGGCTGATTTGGTAGGATTTGGCGGATCTGCCCCGTTATATGACTGTGAGAAGAAGCCTCCAGAGTTTGTCCACCAAGAAGAACAGGCTCCACTTCCACTTGGACCATAACAAAGTGAACTATCAAGACCTGTCTGGTCATCACCCGCCCTAACAGTAAAGAGAATCTTTTGACTTGTTTTGTCTGTTGTACCATTCCAGTTAATAGCAGAAGGCTTTGCTTTGTTTCCGATTCCTCCAGTGGTTTCCGCATCAAAACGAAGACCGATGTTTCCAGCGACAGCACCACCCAATGAACCAGAAGTACTATACGTCACATTATTTACTGTGACAGAATTTAAAGTTGGAACATTATTATTATTTGAAGAAAGAAGAGTTGCTCTGTATTGAAAATACCGACCAGAGAAAGAAGCGAGAGAACCACCATTTGTTACTGCGCCCCATGCTTGCCAGGTGCCATCGGGAGTGGCAGTAGTACCAGATCGAAACTCCAACGTTATCGAAGTATTTGCCTGCAGTGTTTCTGTCCAAGAGAGAGTCGAGTATCCAACTGGAGTTGTATTGTCTTTGACTTGGGAGGTGAAGGTACCGGGAGAGCCACCGGAAGAGCTGGAGCTATTTTTTACACACCTAACACTAGTTGTAGCCCCTACGTTTTTCCAATAACTTTGCTGACCCGCTGCATAAAACTGAAATGTATTAACGTAATTGCTATCGACTTCAGTGGCGGATAAATAATAACCAGAATATTGACTTTCAGCAAAGTTGTTCCCATATATGGCTCGTCCTGTGTAGATAGCCGAAAGTTCCGTCATTGTTGGCAATCTTCCACCGATAGCTTTACACGCTGCTTGCGTTGGATATTCCGTAAATAGTTCAGACGTGAATACCTGGGGGCTTACTAAAGAATATTTATTATTGTAGGGTGCTGCATCAAGGCCTATTGAACATTGCGGTGAAACACAAGAAGTATTGGAAGTTTTCCATTGATAAGGCCCCGAGGCAAGATCAGATCTATATACTTGCTTTCCTTCAAGTGCGGTGCCAACCGAGCCCAGATATCCCCAATTTGCACAAACCCCACCGCTTCTATAACCACTCGCACACTCGGCATCAGCCGCCGCTGTTGCCCCAATTGGCTTCAAAAGATACACGGTGTTTGTCCCAACTGCTGTATTTGATTGAGTCCCTGCTGTGAAGTTCGCTGTAGTGTTTTCGGTCGTTGGGGTGCCAGCTGAAGATGGGAGTTTTGGATCACCATTATTTAGATTAAGCGCAGCCAATGCCGAAGTGAGATATCGTACAATAACAACCCCAGAACCTCCAGACATACTAGTGCCGCCACCACCGCCTGTGTTGGGAGTCCCAGCAGTTTGTCCACCTAAATACCAACCTCGACCGCCACCTCCATTTCCACCTAAGGCATAATTTAAAGACCCTCCTGCTCCACCTCCACCTCCATAGTAAAGGGAAGCTCCCGTGATGCTATTGGCTACTCCCACTCCACCTGCGCCAGCTTGAGTGTTGCTTGCATTTGCGCCCGCAGCCCCAGCCCCACCGCCACCCCCACCAGCCCACTGGTTATTCGGGCCATAATAAATACCATTACCACCATTGTATCCCTGAGTACCAGCACCTCCCAGAGTAGCAGAAGAAGCTGCTGTACCACCTCCGCCACCAGAAGCACCACTAAGACCGGCTGTAACCCCGTCTGACGCTCCCCCACCACCCAGCGCTGTAACACTTGAAAATACCGAGCTTTGCCCATTAGTAGAGGCGGCACCACCATTCCCAACAGTAACGGTGTAAGTTTGTGGGGTAACAGGCACAGAAGCACTGTAGACTACTCCTCCAGCTCCGCCGCCGCCACCACCACCGTTATATCCGCCGCCACCACCACCGCCGCCGCCAACAACAAGAGAAGAGACAGAAAGACTGGCCCCCGTAACCACCAACGAACCCGAGCTAGTAAATTTATGAATGGTATATAATCCATCGGTTGTTACTGTACCTCCCGTAATCGATGGGGTTATTGTCACATTCCCTGTCCCCCCATTATTATTCGTAAAATCAGCTAGGGTATTCCAGGTTTTTGAGAGATTACTAGCCAAAGACTCACCCGGTCTAAAAATATTTAGATATGGTGATACAAACTGAATACCGGTAAAAAGAATCAGAGATACAAAAAAAGCGGTCACTGTCGCTCTAGCGACCGGTTTTGTAGCTGGATGTTCTGATACTTTCTTATAGCTAGGACTGTTGGTAACGAGTACGTCGTGATATTTACGAATGTTTAGATGAAGTTTATAGGTAAGTTCATAACGTAGTAGCGCGGCTTTGGCTATGATGAATGAAAGAAACTTAACTAAATATACGCCAAAAAAGCTAGAAATAGCTACAAATGCTTTCTTGTAGAAACGCTTATTATCCTGAGAGCTAGGTTTTTTTACCAAACTCCCTCCCTTCACCCTATTTTGTATATTAATTATCTAACTTTTTTGGCTTGAGCGCAAGAGAAAATATGGAGTGCTTGAACCTATATCCTTCGTACGATTACGCCTAGATTTCAAAAGGTCTGACCTAACATTTTGATTAAGTCAGACCCTCTCCCGAAGAGAACAACTTTAGACTAAATTACTACATGTTACATTCAGGCTTCGTAATACAAAAACTAAAAATTATTACCGCAAAGCGGCTTCAATAATAATTTCAAGAAGTAGTGACAACTCAATACCGGCCGCCTTGGCACCTTGAGGAACTAAGCTAGTTTCTGTCATACCTGGTATAGTATTAACCTCAAGAGTGTAGAGAGTATCTCCCGCTAAAATAAAGTCGGAGCGAGATATATGGCTACAATCTAGACTCTCGTGGGCGATTATAGCTGACTGTTGTATTTCTTTTATCTTTTCTTTGGGTAGATTAGGTGGTGTAATTTCTATACTAGCCCCTGGTGCATACTTGGCCTTATAGTCAAAAAATGTATGCTCACTATTTGGGGTTATTTCTGTAGGTATCAGCGGAATAAGTTTCCCCGTTTCTCCTTCTACAACTGCACAAGTAAGCTCTCTACCATCAATAAAGTCCTGTATCATCACATTGTTTGATGTTTCAAAACCGTAATCAACTGCTTTTTTTATATCTACTACATTTTTTACTATCGAGATACCGACGCTTGATCCTCTATCAGTCGGCTTAACAACTACAGGAAGATCAAAAGTATCTTTTGCAGCATTGATGTATTTATCGTTATCTTTATCCCATTCCTCTTTATTCACGAAAATAAATGAAGGAATATTTAGATTTGCATCTGTTAAAACATGTGAGCTAGCTACTTTGTCCATCGCAAGATTACTTGCCTCACTCTTTGAACCAGTGAACTTAATTCCTTCAGATTCTAATAGTTTTTGGATAGTCCCGTCTTCACCATATTCCCCATGGATAATAATAAATACCAAATCTACCTGAATTTTTTTAAGATATTTAATTCCTTCTACGTCTGAAAATTCTTTTGAAGACGTTTGGTCAATCCAAACTCCAGCTTTTGATATCTTAATATCAATAACTTCAAACTTATTTGAGTCAAGACATGCCATAACATTCTTGGCACTATTGAGCGACACTTCATGCTCTGCAGACGGACCACCGTATAATAATGCAACTTTAGTTTTTTTCATAATACTTTTCTCCAACTCAGATATTTTAACATAAATATTATAGATATATATAAATCGAAAGTACTTTTGTATTATTTTTATCTACCACTTTTAAGTTATAGTGGTACAAAAGCCCAACCTAACCCTCCTTCACCAAGGTTACCTGCCCGACCTGAAAGTCGTTCGGGCGGGCGGAACGGGCAAGCAGATTCTTTAAAGCATCTTTCGTTACAGTAACTCTAATATAATAAATAACAACAAGCCGATACCGGAAGTTATTTATTATATGTTCGCTACCCTACTACTTTCTTTTCGAATTGATGGTTGGATTACGTAGGTTCTATGAAAAATGTCTTTAGTGACATATGTTTATTGTCTACGAAGTGCGATAAACACCGAAGTTGTCATCCTTACGAAAGTAAGGACCTCCTTCCATCTTCGCTCTTCGAGTCTGAACAATGAGGTTCGACTCAGAGCCGGTGGCCAAGGCTTCGATGGACGAGTCGGAGGGTACGAAAGAGATCCCCCTGGCCGACACGAGTGTCGAACTCGGGCAGGCTGGGTTTCCTCCTACGCTAACAAGCTACGGAAGGACAAGTGCGACCAGGGATGACAGCGTGGTGTCAGGGATGACAAAAAAGTCAGGATGACGAAGAATATGAAACATTTGATCTATAATTGGCCGACGAAGCCAAATTTGTTCTCTGGCAAAAGTAATACTTTTTCTACTCCGATACCTTCGATAAAGTCGCTATCGTGAGAGATGATAAGTATCGTTCCTTCATAGCCAGCAAGCGCGGTTTTCACTTGTTCTCGTGCGAAAACATCTAGATGGTTTGTAGGCTCATCAAGTAGCAGTAAATTGTGACCAGATGCAACCAGCTTTGCCATAGCCAGCCTACTCCGCTCACCAAGGCTAAGTGACCCTACAAGTGTCGTAACTCTGTCGCCCTGAAATAGAAAATGCGCCAGAATAGAGCGAGCTCTCGCCTGACTAATACCGGTAACTTCTAACATTTCTTCTAGGACTCTGTTTTTGAGATTGAGAGACTCATGTTCTTGAGCGTAATATCCTAGGTCAACCCTCTCTCCTAGTGCTACCTCACCCGAATCGGCCGCTAACTTTCCGGCTATTATCTTCATTAGGGTACTTTTGCCAGCACCATTCGGGCCCATAATAGCCACTCTTTCTCCACGCTGAAAGTCGATAGTGACACCACCGAGAACGCGCTTGTTACCGTATGACTTACAAAGGTCAGTCGCTACTAGAACTTTTTGTATCGGCTGCACAGTGATAGGAAACTTAATCGATATCTGTGAAAGCTGTGTAGGCGCATCCATCATACTAGCACGTAGTTTCTCTAGCTTTCTCTCTCTATCATGAACTTGTTTTGGTTTTTGGCTTCTCCATCTGTCGATAAAAGCGACAAGTTTTTCTTCTTCTTTCTCCTGCTCACCACGAAGTTTTTCTTGATTTATCTCTAGCTGGGTCTTTTTCTTCTGAAATTCTGTGAAATTGCCTCGATAAATAGCCACGCCGCCAGCACCGTCCAAATAAATAACTTTAGATATAAGCTCATCTAAGATACTGGGTACATGGGAAACCATGATTAACGTTCCTGAGAAGCTCTTTAAATAATCCACCGTCCATTCGATGGTATTTTCATCGAGATGATTTGTAGGCTCATCAAGGACCATAATATTGGGCTTCGCGAAGAGGACTCTCGCAAGCGCCAACTTCGTTTTTTGTCCGCCACTAAGCGTTTGGATATCCTGATCAAGGTCGAGCGCCGAAAGACCCATGCCAAGTAGTATCTCAAGTAGTTCTGATTCGGCATCATAGCCACCGCTGCTCACAAACTCCTCAAAAGCTTCCGAATATTCATGCGCGAGCTTCATATATTCTTCTGGTGAAAGATCGGGTTGATCCATTTCCAGCAGTTTTTTATCTATTGTTTCGGCGAGTGTATCCAGATTACGCCCCGATAACATAAAGTCTAGAACCGACTTATTCGGAAGCTGTCCGAGATCTGAGAGCTGTTGTGGCATAAAACCAATCTCGCCAGAACCTTTGGAGACGATGATTTTTCCCGCGCTTGCTTCTATCTTTCCCAAGATTACCTTGAGCAGTGTACTTTTGCCGGCTCCGTTCGGACCAACAATAGCCACCCTATCACTATCACCAATTGTGAGGCTAATATCGTCTAATATTACTCTATCCCCGACCTGATAGGTCAGGTTTTCAATACCAATCATCTGTATCTTACCTTTCTGTAATCTGAAACATTGCAAAGATTCTGGGCGGTATTGTACCTCAAATATCGCCTTATTGCACTTGTTTTAGTATATTTGACCATATATTTATATATATAAGAGATAACGTTGTGTTTAGCCCATAAATACTTTTATGACATGCTCTTTTTTATCATCTGTAAGTAGTATTTCCGTAACGACACTGTCGCCTACCACTACCTTTTTGACACCGCTCTCTACTTTGCGAGAATTATCGTACTCGATAATATATTTTGTATGCCCGTGAAGGTAAACGACTGAGAACTTTTTCCAGCTTACTGGGATACATGGCTCAAATGTCATAACATTATTCCGAATCTTGATTCCTAAAATATTCTCTATTACTGTACGATAATATGCAGACGCTGATCCGGTGTACCAAGTCCAACCAGCATGACCACGAAAAGTGCCCTCAGTATAGATATCGCTAGCCATCACATAAGGTTCTCCTTGGTACAAATCTACCTTCGATTTCGTATTAGTACGGTGTATCGGATTTAAAAGATCGAGTATCGCTCCAGCCTTGTTACCTTCTCCCAAAAGAGAGAACGCTACTGCGCTCCAGGTAGCATTGTGAGAGTAAGTACTCCCATTCTCTCTAGTGCCTTCTGGGTAAGTTACGATATAGCCGGGATTTTTGTCCAAAACTGGGGAAAATGGAGGCGTCAAAAGCCGAACTTCGCCGCGCTTCCAATCTATTAGATTTTTCTCAACAGAATCCATCGCTGTCAACATCCTTGACTTACTTCCTACGCCAGAGATAACGCTCCAGTTTTGAGCCAAACCATCAATCCGACAGAACTTGTCGGCGCAAGTACCGAGGACTGTACCATCGTCCCAGTATGCTCTTTTGTACCACTTCCCATCCCAAGTTTTCTCAAGATTATTTTCTAATTTCTCTAAAGCTTCGGAATAAACAGCCGCCCTTTTAAAATCCTGTCTTTTTTCACAAACATGGACAAAATCCTTTAATATCCTGGTAAGAAACTGGCCCAGCCAGACAGATTCGCCCCTTTTATTTGCTCCGATATTACTAAGAGAATCATTCCAATCTCCGTTTAAAATCAACGGTAGACCGTGTTCGCCGATAAGATACAGACTCCTATCAATAGCAGTCACACAGTGATTATATATGGTGTCTTTTTCTACTGTTGGTTCTGGCACAAAGTAAGCTCCAGGATGAATATCGTGTCCACCAGACTGTAGATAAGAGACTTTTTCGTCCAAGATATTTTCATCTCCGGTAACGTCTAGATAAAAATCTAGGGCGTATACGAGCCAAAGTGCTGCATCTGAAGAAGTGGTTCTAACACCATCACCACGTGGTGGATGCCACCAATGTTGAACATCGCCAGCATTAAACTGCCTAGATGCAGCAAGCAATATATGGCTCCTCACATTTTCCGGTTCTGTCCATACAAGAGACATCACATCCTGAAGCTGATCGCGGTAGCCGAAAGCTCCCCCTGGTTGCCAGAAACCAGTTTTTCCCCAAAGTCTCGAAGAAACTACTTGATAGAGAAGCCACTTATTCATCATGATATTTAATTCTTTGTCGGGAGTATCGATTTCGAAAGTAGGTAATCCCTTCCAATATTCTTTGATTATTTCAAGCTCGGCAGTAGGGTTTATTGTACTTTCGGAGATTGTCTCATAACCTTCTGAACCATCTCGCGCCACAATACCAAGATAAAAATATATAGTCTTTTCTTCATTTTTTTTGAGAACGAAGTCTGTCTTTATTATCATTGCCGGATCGTTTGCTGGAGCATTTTTCGAAGGTAATGTTTTTGATAATAATCCCCTGGGCACCGTCTCGGAGTTTCTGCCCAAAAAATCGGAACGGTCCAGCGAATAACTAATACTTTTTTCTGACGTGCCCAAGTATGCTAAAGCATCGGGGTAATAGAAGGATCCCGGATTTTTAACAAATAGCTTTTTGCTTTTTGCGTCATAAGAGGTTCTAATGTCAACCTTTGTCTTTTCCAAAAACTCACCAAGTACTGGCTGAAGATAATATGTTGCAGAAAAAGTAGCGGAATGCTCTAGGTTATTACGCAGCCTGAGCTCGACTATCTTAATTGGCTTCTTAGCAGTAACAAAAACAGTAATCTCGGAATCCAAATCGTTTTCTTGTCTGAAAGTTGAATATCCACGGGAGTGACGAATCTCACTTGCCTTGTTGAGCGGTTGCCACACTTTACTGGATGTTTCATTTTTTAAAAATATTTTTTCGCCAGATTTCTCGATGACCGGGTCGTCAATCTTTGGAGTCAAACGAAAGAGCGAACTATTCCCATACCAAGTATGCATCGCTCCGCTTTGAGTTACCAAGGTGCCAAAATTTGAATTTGCAATAATATTGCACCAAGGAGTGGGTGTCTTGTAGTTATTTATAACATAATCATAGTTTTCTGGATCAAACCCGCCATAACCGTTGTAAAATAATAGGTCCTTCATATCTTTTTGTACTCCGATTCTATCTGGCTGACCAAGGAACCTGCCGATAAATCGACGAAAATAGTCGCCAGCGACTTGAGGCTCTTGATTTCCTCTGCAGTACGTCCGCCTTCGTTTATTATTATCAAATTCTTGAATATCTCAGCTGGCCTGTTTTTTGTCCCAGATTCGGTCAGAAGCTTGTTAACATAATCTAGATTACTCTTGAAATAGCCATCATCATCAGTAGTAAGGACTACAAAATTGAACGCGAATCCTTTTTTTGCCAAAGTGATAGCATATTGAGTTAGTTGCTTGAAAGAAGCTTTCGAAGTTTTACTACCAATGCTTGCAAGCAATATCGGGTTCTCAGAGTTTGCTCCAATCCTATTTTTTAACTCTGGTAAGCCAAGCAAGTTATCTGCTTTTGAATGCACGTCTAGCTGAATAAGGGGTCGACGATATAGCAAAATAGTAAGTAATTTCTGAGCCATTTCCCAATCTAAACCATTTTCAAAAGTATCATTGCTTCTATCTTCCTGCAAACTCATCTCAAAATCAGCCATAGTCTGGTACTTACCAAGAAGGTCGGTTACTTTCGTTTTATTAAAAGATGCCGCTGCCAGATAAACTATTTTGAATTCTCCAAAAGGAAGTAGATGTACTAAACTAAAATTACCATAAACTAGATCTGAATTACCTTGATGGAAAAAATCTCCTGGCTCTATAATAGCATCGGGTATATTCCCTGGCAGTCGACCGAAAAAGTCGCGTCGGCTTGTAATCAGATATGAATCTTTTAGAGAATGTGGCGTCAAAGACTTATGGGCAGCATATATATTCACTTCTCCTGGGGCCTGTCTTCTGGAATACAAAGCATGATCTTCATTGACCCCTACCAGCGTTTTCAAACGATTAAATGAAGGGTGAGCGATGTCTTCATATCCGCGAGCAAGTATCTGCTCGCTCGCGTATGCAATCTTTAATTTCTTTGAATCTGGCATAAGATTTTTGATAGTCAGAATACGGTATTCCAAATCCTCATCATCTATTAGACCAACCGTTACTTTAACAGCTATTGTTCGACTAACCATCTCAAAAGTTCCCTCGTTCTCTGTGAATTCGGATAATTGCTTCGTTGAATTGTTTTTTTCTGCCAAGTAGCGAGGATAAATAATCTTTTTCCCTTTTTCGTCCCAGATATATATCTGGTTTCCGCCGAAATCTAGAGTAGAATCGGCATTCCAAGGGTTGAGATTCACATTATCATACTGGCAAAATCCACCACCTTGCTCAGTCAAATATATCTGATATTTTCCATTAGAAACAAGATTTACTAAGGGGCGGCGTGAGACAATGCTTGCCGGCTTTGCCTCTACTTTTTCGGTTATACGTTGATACCCGCGAGCTTCTCTAGTAATCTCTTGGGCACTTCTAAGTGATGTTGGCGGATTGGTCTTTTCACTGAGAAGAAATTGCAGTGGCTTCACCGCAGGATGTTGACTGAAAGAATCACGCAGGTCACCGTTTGATAAATAATTATAAATAGAAATCAAGATAATACTTTGGTGATGCGATAGAAAAGCGCGTATTGATTTGCCGCCAAAGACGAGCGAGGTCGGCTTGTTGTAGTCAACTGACTCATAGAAGCCGTATTTGCCTTCGGCACCATCTTTTTCCAGTAGTTTAAGATTGTCGTAAGTTTGTTTCGGAAAAGCTTCGAGAGCCAAAAATGAACTATAAGGCGAAATAACTAAATCTTGCTTTAAGGTTGGTCTGAGGCTCAGGAAAGGAACACCATGCAATGAATATTGATAGTCTCCTTCTCTGTTTTTTTGATCATAACAAGACTCAGAAATTCCCCACGGCATTCTCTTGTCCGCAGAAAAGCTTATATGGTCACCTATAGCTCCCCTTAGTGCCTCTGTCATGAAAGAACCTGGGACGTCATTCAAAAACATCTGGGGGAATAAATATTCAAAAAGTGAACCGCCCCAAGAAAGTAGCACTAGTTTGCCACTAGAGGCTGCTATCGGTCTCGACAATGCCTGCCAATGCTTGAGGGGTACCTGATTCAAGGAAAGAGCAACAAAGCTTGTCAGGCGCGACTCTGATGCTAATAAATCGTAGTGATTCTTATCGAATTTTTTTGTACTACAGTTGTAGCCGATGTGAAAAAGTTTTCTTTGTTTATTGTAAAGGAAACGAAAATCAGTTTTGTCGTATAGGGATAGAGACTTTCTGGAAAGTTCAGCTGAAAAATCTAGGGTTTTACCTATAGCGGTCAGGGATTTGTTCAGTATTGTCTCTAGACTTTGATTCTCGCCACTACTAAGTAAATTAATTAATTCCATCTGAAGACCCGCCAATGTGGTTTGTTCATTTAAATTTGCAAAAACAGTGTTGTCGGACTTACTATCGTTTTCGAGCCAAGGACAATATAGTTCAACTTCACTTATCTTACTATCAGTCATCGCTGTTAACTTACTTGCCCAATAACGTAAATTACTAGAATTACCATTTTTTACATAATATTCCAGATTATCTGTTAATATTTTATTAACTTTCTTAAGTTCACTATAGAAAAGGCTGATGCCAAGTATTCCTTTTGGTAAATCTTCCGAAAGAAGGTACATTGCTTCTCTATTTTTCTTGATCTCGGGGTGTACTTTCTTTCTATCATCATGCTCCATAGCGCCCAGAACTAATGAAAGTCCCCCGTTTAATGTAGCCCAATATTCTTCAAAAACAATACTGGTTTCTGAATATTTATTCAATGCATGCTCTGTAGACATAAGCGAAGCGACTAGATTACCGCTGTCGACAGTAGATATATATTTCGGTGGCATTACTGCAAGAGTTTTTACGTTGTACCAATTGTAAAAATGACCATTATGATGATCCATTTTTGTTAGTGCCTCAAATACATTCGCTGTTCGGTTTAAATATTCCTCGCCTGTTAAGTACCCAGAGCGCTTAGCAACATCCAAAGAAAGTAAATAAAGTCCGATATTCGTAATCGAAGTCATATTAGAAAAAGTGTGTTTCTTGTCTATTTGCCACCTGTCAGGAGGAAGGAAATTAGTTTTTTCTGAAACAGTTTCGTCAAAATATCGCCAAGTCTTCATAGCAAGACGGTTATACCAAAGACGATCAATTACATCATGCTTTTGCGCAGTATAATGATGAGAAAATATTTTTGCCCAGACAGGAATGCCCATTCCTAGTAGGACAAAAGCTCCAGAAAATAGATCAAATCCTCCCAGAAAGGCTTTGACGATAACGAATAGAATACAAATAAGTTCAAATATGTAATATCCATCAAACACTCCGAGTAGCTTATTTTTACTTTGTGGAATGTTGTAATGATGAAATATTTGCCACTCCAAAAGATGTCTCCTTGAAATGAACATCCGAAAAATTGTCTTTACTACGGTGATAATCGTAATAAATGAAAGGTGGCTAATAAAAACTAAACGGAAAATAATTTGCAGAAGAACTCCTTTTGTTTGGTTCCAAAGAGAGCCTAGATACTGCCGCCAAGCCAAGGTAACTCGGCGAGTGATAAGGAAATCGAATAGTGACAAAAGTGGTTGATAGCAGAGAAATCCAAGTGAGAGGAGAAGGATAAATTCATTTGAAGCACTCTTTAGAAGGAAAACCGTAAGCAAGGCGAGAAATATAAGAGGTTGAGATAAACTTCTGAGAGCATTTTCTAATAATTTAAATCGCGCCATAAAAGGCAGGGGGTTTATCACCTTCTTTTTTTCTTCGTTTTTTACTCCACCGAAGACCCATGGCAAATTCTGCAAATCTCCTCTAGTCCAGCGCATCAACCTTGTAGTATATGAATCATAAGTAACAGGCGTATCCTCAAAAATCTGAATATCAGAAGCATAGCCAGCACGTCCATAAAAGCCCTCTAGATGATCGTGACTCAAGATGGTGTTCTCTGGAAAACGATGATCGAGGACGCTGTTCATTACATCTACATCGTAGATACCTCGACCCAGGAAAAGCCCAGTGTCAAAGACATCTTGATAGATATTCGAAACTACGCCCGAATATGAATCCCAACCTACATCGCCACAAAAAGTATTTTCCAGCAAGCTCCCGTTTTTACTTTTTTGACATGAAACTTGGGGCTGAATGAGTCCGTAGCCGAATCTGGTAATGTTATTTATTTTATCTATTTTGGCGTGATTTAGCGGATGAGAAATCGTTGCTGCCAACCTTTGCGCAACTCCTTTTGGTAAAAGATCGTCCTGGTCTATGGTAATAACGTATTTTATAGTCGACAAGAAACTAATATCAACCTCGGCGGAATCAAAAGCCGTCTTGCTGCCACGCAACATCCGGTTGAACTCTACTATTTTCCCTCTTTTTCTTTCCCACTCAATAGATAGCTGCTCATTTTCGTCCCAAATTCTAGGCCTAAGGAAAATAAAAAATATTGGCTGTCCTTGTGAATATTTTAGATTCAAGCTTTCGATGCCTTTTTTGACTTTTTGAAAATTGTCTAGCTCTTCTGGTGTTATTACTTCAATTTTTTCTGAGCTGTCTCGAAAGGCAAGAAGTGGTGCAAAAAATATATTTTCGGTTTGATTGTTTAGATAATTACTCTCTAATTGTGATAATAGTTTCTCAGGCTCGTCACTATTAGTCCCTAGCTGAGTTGGGATAACCACCATTGTACGCGCCCATATAGGTATTTCTTGAGAAAAATTCATCTTGAATAAAGATTTTGGCTTTACTATTTTTGTATATATATAATTCACTATATCTTCAGAGAAAATTAATATTGGTATCGCAAAAAAGACCAGGTATAGCCAAAAAAACCAAGACGTAACACCTACTCCTACGAGTGATAATCCAAGTTGCAAGATACCTACAAAGCAAATAATAAATATTAATAGAAAATAAAATAAACCAGGGGCTCTAGCCGATAACCATAAAATTCTTTCTCTAATAGTATATTTATAACCTATTTCTTTTTCTATAATCCGCCTGCTCTTACCCAATAGATAATACCCGATGTGACGTTCTTCGCTTTTCTGCTTTGAATTATTTGCCGCCTCTAAAATATCTGTGACAATCTTAATTTCGTCTTTCCCAGACTGGAGTGAAAGGTGCTCCACAGCGTGACGATAGCTATCCCTAGTCGTAAAATCCATAAAAGGATAGATCCCACCGGGGTCTTTTCTGAGAAACTTTTCCACTAAAGACGTTTCTTCAAAAAAGATTCGCCAATCCACTTTTTCATAAGCAAGTAGGCTCATAACTACATTTTTAATCTTCGTCACATCGGCCTTTTTGACCTCACCCGCAAATACTTTTTCAAGTATTCCTGCTAATTCGTGAAATATTATTAGTCTAATAGCCGTAGAGACAAACCAAAGCTCTTTTATCTGGAGAGGTGTTTCTTTCTGGAGCTGATTGATACTTTTTTTGAGATCATTTGGTAAGAGTTTATAATGATGTTCCGCAAGATATACTTCCAAAAAAGCATATATTCTAATTGAGCCGTTTTTATTCTTTGGCAAAACGTCAAAATATTTGATTTTTACAAAAGCTCTGAGGTCGTCGAGTTGTCCGGTTATCATCCGCAGATGGTCTGACATCCACGACAAAATCTCTTCTTGATCTGCCTTGTTTGATGTAGGCAAAAAACGATAAAATTTGTTTATTATCTGACGGTCACGAGCAAAATTATCCTTAATTTCTTTAGAAATCACTTTAATCCCTTACTGTAGTTTATTATCTTTACTTATTATACTAAATATTTAGTCAATAATCTCTCTAATTAAAGAATAATCATCATTAATCGTACTAAATTGAAGTCTATTGACGGAGCTCAAACAGAAGCTTAGTCAGAATCTATGCTATAATGTATACATGGAAACTCAAACACTCTCTTCCGTTGATACATTTGTTAACGATTATAATCAACTATTCAACGTCCCTAGCATCAAAGCAAGTTGCGCTATTTGTAATCAATACAAGAATGAACATCCCAATGAATTCAAAACCTCTGACTGGTCCATCGATAAACATCGAAAGAGATTTATGGATTGGATGTCTGGACAGAGACCAGAAGCCCTAGAAATTTTAAGAAATTTAAAATAATTACCAGAATCTATTGATACAATAAAAGCTCCCCTTAGGGAGCTTTTATTGTATCAATATGATATTTGGTACTATTTAGATACTTTGATATAGATTGTCTTATTAGCTTTCTTTGCAGCCTCATCTATCCAAGTATTGAAATCCTTGGTTTTGATTAGTATGTGTGAAGCTTTAATCTCGTCTCCTCGGATGTCGGTTACCTTGATAATATGGTAGCCATAGACAGTTTTTACAATACCGCTTACTTCACCATTCTTTAGTGCAAAGGCAGCTTTTTCAAATTCTGGGACCATCTTGCCTTTAGTAAAATAATCGAGATTGCCACCGTTTGAAGCACTTGTGTCTTGACTATACTGTTTTGCTAATTCCTCAAAATTCCCACCGGCTTTTATCTTTGCCAAGACCTCTTCTGCCTTCTTTTTTGCATCAGCATTAATAGTCTCGTCTTTACTGTAAGCGATAGCAAGTTTTTGTTCTAGTATCCTAGGTTTAAAACTCTCTTGTTTAAATTGCTCTGGAGTAACATTGTAGTTTTCTTTCAAGATGGAAGTAAATTTAGTTGAACCACCACTGATTTTAATCAATTGGTTAAATTGATCATTTAACTCTTTGTCGCTCACTGTTATCTTAAGTCTTTTCGCCTCATCAGAAATCAGACTAGCACTTATTAGACCGTTCATAGTATCTTTTCTATCTGCCCAGAGTACGTCTTTTCCTTTTGCGCTGTTAAAGTCGACTTTTTTGAAATCTTTCTCGTAGTTTTTGAGTATGTCTAGCCGATCTAGATAATCGTGATACATTATATAGCTGCTGTTTACCTTAGCAGCAGGGTATGGGAATACCGAAACTGCTTTTGTGAAGGAATCTTCCCAAGAATATTGATAGATACCAACGCCCATCACTACAAAAAAAATCACTAAAATCCCTAGCAAACCACCGAGCATCAATAGCGGGCTTTTTGTATTAATTTTCTTAGTAGTTTTATGTGGCTCTGCAACTAAAGTTGTAGCTAGATCATTATGATCAGTTGCCTTGGTTTTTTTCTTCAAAGACAACTTTCCAGCTATCTTCTTGCCTGTTTTTTTGATATTAAAAGCCATTAACTCTCCTTTAAGCTTACATTATAAATATTACTTTTTATTTAGCGTTTTGGCAACATTATTTTTTGATAATAATATTTTTTCAAGAAACTCGTCAGCACTCATTTTATTACCAACTTCATGTTTTTTAGTTGCGTCAGCTAGTGCCTTGATCATTTCTTGAATTTCGTTAGGGTCGGCGAGATTATCCATTTCTAGGGTATGCCCATTTTTTGTCTCCACAGTAACTCTACCGTGCTGGAAAAGCGTAGCAATAAGCCCCGTTATTTTATATCGGACGTCGCTAATATGACTGGCCTCTACTTCTGCATACTCTCGGTTGAGTAGTCCTTTTTGGGAAACTGCTATTACTCGCTTATTAGTAATAATATATATGTCGTAATACCAAATAACAAAGTTATAAAAAGCATAAGTTAATGACAAAATCAGCAACAAAGAAGCAAATATAACGACTATCTGATTGTTATATAGAACAAGTAATGCCACAGCCGGAATAAACAATAACAAAAAGCGAAATATTTGTTTCAAAAAACGCGTCATGCTTTTACGAACTGTTAAAAGTATTTCTTCGCCTTCTCTTGGTGTGATTACATTAGACATATATACATTATACAAAATATTGTCAAAAGACTCTAGCCACAATCTGATTATCAAATATTCATAAACATATCCGCTATGGTTTCACTACGTTTATTCTATGTCGATAAAAAATTTGTTTTATCGCCGTCTACAGGGCTACTTCGTTAAGCACACCGCCGCCAGGATTTGTCACCTTGTAGTTACAAGGACCGGTGATGCAGTACATCGGTGGTGGTGAAGGATCACCACAATGAATGATATTAGGAATATTAGCGGGAACTCCAGCTCTTTTTTCTGCATAAACACCTATGTAATATCTGCCAGCGGTCTTTAGCACTGCTGTGTGTTCACCAAAAAGGATGTTCTTAACAGGATCTAGCTGAGTGACAATAAAAGAGCTTTTTGCCTTGTCATTAACAAGTAGCTGCATATTGCCAGTGTAGATACTGTTATCTGCCTTGACAGATACTGCAACTCGCGCAGGGGCAACACCTTCTTGTGGAGCACAACGCGCGGTACCTTCTGCTCCTCTGATAACAGAGAAATCAAAGGCCTTTTCACATTTACCATCAGGGTCAAGCTTGCCAGTGCTGTCTACCATACTTGAGCCAATAAGCTGTAATCGATATTCCCCCGAACCAAATTTGTCATTAGCTAGATCATCGTCTCCTGCAAAAGTAAACGTACCCGTTGGCATTTTATCGTTTGGATCAAGCGAGATGGTGGCACAGTCTAGATTGGTAGCAGGACAGACTATATTCTGGAAAGTACCGGAAATCTTTTTCTGTAGATTCCAAGACTGGATTCCATAGTAACTAGGGTCTGCAGGATCGCTGGCGTTATGTACTTTATCTATTCCTGACATTTGAGCTGAAAAAGTTATTGGAAGAGGAGCCATATTGCTAGCGATAAAGCTATCCGTTGGTACAATTGGTGGATTAGCAACCGGCTTGACTGGTTCAGATTTAATCTCGTCTGTTATCTTACATGCTGGGCGGACAATATTTACAGTGACAGGACAAACCTTACATTCATAGTATTTTATGTTATTAGCATCATTATACATACCCGGGTTCACACCGACTAAGTTAAAGCTGTAGTCACCATATCTTGTAAACCTAAGAGGCTGTCCGATTGGATCAAACCATGAGGTAGCTTTCCCGCCTGGAGTGGTTTTTACGACAACCCCCGGCCAACCACTAAGATAATTCCAAGTAGCACTAAATACATCACCCACCATTGCGGTTAAGTTCGTATCTACGTCTTTATCTTTTGTCCCTGCAGCATTAGGAACTGTTCGGTAATCATTGAGTAGGGAATCTGCTAGTGGCTCTGGTGAAAGTTGATCAGCCGTTCCAACGACTAGAGTCTTTTTGATATTTGTACAAAGGTCAGGACAGGGTTTGGGTGGATTCTTTAGCTCAAACTGAGCACTAACCTCATGAAGATCGCCATCATCTCCGGTACATTTAGCCTTGGCAACGTAAATCCCTTTCCCGTTGTAGGTATGGACAAAAGTATTGGTTGTCCCCTCAACAAGAGGAACAGAAGTTGTAAGATCGCCGAAGTCTAGAACTCCAGAGGTAGGTCGCGGTTGATATACTGTGGCAGTAAGTGTAGTCGAGCCAGTTTCCCCGTTTATAAAAGTAGGATCAACCGAAAGAGTGACAGAGCAATATTTTATACAAGTGTTACTCGTCACACGCCAAGCGCTCCATGATGCGGCGGGGCAGGTGTAATCTCTTTGTTTTGTGATAGTACCTGTTTGACCTGCTGGACACTTTTCGCCAGTGTCTATCTCAGAAGCAGGCGCACATGGAGGAGCTGGTTGGTACCACAAGTTTACCCGTGCGGTTTTAGTGTCGTTAGATACCTTTACATCATCAATATTATGATCCGGTTTATAATAATCCGCTACATCTGCACTACTGAAAGTGAATCCAGAAATGGCGGGTGGCGTTAAGGACCAGTGATAGTGACAACAAATACCATGAGAAGTACTATAATAACCGCTTGTATTAGAAGTTCCATTATACGGGCCGTTTGTACATCCTCAAATTCCTGGGCACCAGCCATTTGAGTTAAGGTACTGGTAAGACAAGGCAACCCCGTTGATAGGGTCGCCGAGAGTTGTTTTGACCCAACCGTCGATATTACCTTCGTCCGAACTTGAAGCCTTTGTACATTTGGCCAAAACTGCGTTATTGCCCAAAACGAGGGTTGATATTTCTTGTAAATAAGAAACACTTTTTTCTGCATTTCTATAATCAGGGAAGCTATTTAGATAATCTATCCATTGTTCAAATTTACTATCTTGGATATTCTTTATGATAAAAAATGTATAAAAACCCTTGCTCGACTCTAATATCGGGGTATAATCACCGATTTTATCTATTTTTACAATAGCTTTAAAGAGACTAGGGTCGTTAAATTGATTAATGGAATTTACCGAATTTATTTCTTCTAAAAACGCCGCCGAAACATTTGGATGTGCCCAATCGGGATCAAGCTGATATTTATCACGGATATCTCCCAGAGAAATTCCTTGTTTAGAAAGTGCATATGCTTCAGAAATTTTTTTAGACGACTCCTTCTTTAAATTATCGTTCTCTGTCGGTGTTGCCTCTGCTGGCAATTGGTCAAAACGCACCATAAACAATTCGGCATCATAGTGTTTAATAACGACTTCAATTAGCTTTGACTTTAAAAGTTTTATTTTAATAGACCTTTTTGCTTCAGCGTCAGAATAGCCATATGCAGAATTATTTGCAGAAACAAACTCTTGCTCGTTCTTATATAGTGCCACAAGTTTTTTGTATTCTTCATCAAAAGTGGCCTGACTAATAACTATCCCACGTTTAGCAGATTCGGTTTCGATAATTACTTTTTCTATTTCTGCCTTAAGTGCAGAGGCCTCTAAATCATTTAATAAATCTGTTTGATTTGTAGATTTAAAAAGCTTTTTATAAGAAGGTAGCTTTTTAGACATTTCTTCTTTTGTTATTGTTTTGCCATTAATAGTAGCCAGGGGCTTATTCAACCAAAAAAAATAGCCCACGAATGCTGCTAACAAAACAATGGCTACTATAGTTACACCTATTATTAATATTTTTTTTATTTTTGTATTATTCTTACTTGGCTTTTTAGAACTATTGGCTATTTCTTTTTCCAAAATATCCCCCCCACTTAACTATTTAAATATACCACCTAACATATAAATATTAAATACTATCCGTAAAAGAATTAATAACCATTACTAACAACAAATTTGCGGTTATATTGGTGCGCTCGAGAGGGATCGAACCTCTGACCTAGACGTTAGGAGTGTCTCGCTCTATCCTACTGAGCTACGAGCGCGAATATGTATAAACAGTGATATTTTAGCATAATTCAGGTATAAAAAAAAGCGGCCAGAGCCGCTTTATATATTTTATATATCTCTCCCATAGACATGAATAAACTCGGTTTTATCGTAATCAAATATTTCTTTTGTATCGAAAAATCTTTTGACCTCGATACTGCCATTTTCAACGCTGTCAGAGGCGTGAACAATGTTATTTGCTCCAGAGAGACCATAGTCACCACGGATAGTCCCAGCGGGTGCCTCGTGGCCCTTGGTGGGGCCCACCAAGATACGTATCGCTGCAACAGACCCAGATCCACCCTCCCAAGCCATTGCTACGATCGGCGAGCCCTTCATATACTCTTTTATTTCGCCAAAAAAAGGTTTATCTGCAAGATGAGAGTAGTGAGACTCGAGCATCGCATCGTCAATATTCATCATTTTAAGAGCTATAAGCTTGAGGCCCTTTCTCTCAAATCTGTTTATAATATTACCCACAAGGCCTCTTTGTAATCCGTCCGGTTTAACGAGTATTAATGACTTTTCCATATTTCTCCTTTTATTTATCAAGTATCTTAGCAAATTTATCGTTATCTTTAAAGGGTCCGATTGCTGCGAAACATATTTTATCTATATTTATTATGTCTGCTGCGAAATCGTTTATCTCTTTTAGTGTTATTTTTTCGATAGATTTTACGCGCTGGTCTAAGCTCTCTAGCTCCGTAGCATAAATACTCCTCAGCGCGTTCTGGTTTGCTCTTTGTTCGCTGTCTTCATTCCTAAGAGTAATCATCCCCACCATAAACTCTTTGCCACGGTTTAACTCATCAGCCGTAATCCTGCCAGGTACCCTCAAATATATACTCTTAATAAGTTCCACCGCCTCAAATACTTTTTCGTTATTGATACCAGCAATAGTAAAAAAAGTTCCTGCATCAAACATATTATCGCTTATAGTTGAGACATAATATGCTAGTCCGCGTTTTTCGCGAACTTCACTAAACATTCTAGAGCTCATATTACCACCACAGACAACAGACAAGAGCTTTGCAACATCTCTTTGTCCAGAAGTAAAATCTACACCCGTAAAACCTAGGGCTAAGTGCGTCTGCTGAGTTTCTTTGTACATAAGGTTTATTCTTTTTTTCTTTTCGAGAACAGGTTTTAAATACTCGAGCTTACTACCACGAACAATAGAAAAATATTTTTCTAAAGAATCTTTTAGCCCTTCGGGGATAAAGCCCGCTACTGAAATAACCATATTTCCTGCGGTGTAATATGTTTCACGATAAGCCAACATATCTTTAGCGGTTTGCTTGCCCACTGTTGTCTTATTACCAATAACCTCTTGAGCAATAAGTTTGTCTTCGAATAATGATTCTTCAAAGTAATCATATATTTTAGAACGAGGGTCATCTTCATACATATTTATTTCTTCGATTATTGTACCCCGTTCTTTATTCACCTCATCTTCAAGGATAATAGGCGCTGTGGTCATCTCGGAAATAATCGACAAAGAGCGGTCAAAAACTCTTTTAGCACCGCGGATATAGTAGCCAGTATATTCTTTTGAAGTAAATGCATTATATACTGCACCCAAACTGTCTAGTTCTTTAGCTAGAAGCATTGGAGTGGGGAAGCTTTTTGTCCCTTTAAAAGCCATGTGTTCTAGGAAGTGAGAAATACCGTGGTTTCCGCCAGTTTCGTTGCGCGAACCAGTGCGTACCATCACAAGCAAAGTGAACGACTCGGCTTCTTTGATCGGGTCTTCGATAACCGCTATGCCGTTACTTAGCAGATACTTTTTTGTCATTCTTGGCCTCATATTTAGTTTTTATATATTCATAGATTGGCGGAATTATCGAAAGAATAATTATCCCAAAAATTACAAATGTAAAGTTTTCTTCGACTGCCGGTATATTACCAAAGAAATATCCTAGAAAAGTAAATAAGGTTACCCAGGCAAATCCACCACAAATATTGTAGATAATAAACTCCTTATAATCCATCTTGCCGATACCGGCTACAAAGGGGGCGAAAGTTCGGATAATCGGTATAAAGCGAGCGATAATAATAGTCCTAGTACCATGTTTCTCATAAAATTTTTCGGCTTTATCTAAATGATTATGATTTATAAAAGGAACATATTTACTTTTAAAAGCCTTGCGGCCAATCTTGTGCCCTAAATAATAGTTCACGCTATCACCGATTATCGCCGCCGCGACTAATACTGGGTATATCACCAAAATATTAAAGCCCCCCTTAACAGAAAGTGCTCCTATGACAAAGAGCAATGAATCGCCGGGAAGAAATGGCAGTATTACGAGGCCTGTTTCTGCAAAGATAATTGCGAACATAATCATATATGACCAAGCCCCAAAATTATTTAGTATCGCTACTAAATGTTTGTCGATATTAATAATAAAATCTATTGTAGCCTGTATAAAACCCATGTTATCTCCTTGTTAAATAAATAATAATAACCAACGCCGCAAGCGCAAATCTATAATAAGCGAATATTTTAAAACTGTGGTTCCTGAGATATGATAACAGTATTAAGATTGCTAAGTAAGAGAATAGCATACTACTCAGAATCGCTGCCCAAAATTCCAAGGTAGAAAGCATAGGCCCCGTGATGTCCTTGAATTTCATCAGAGATGCCCCCGCAATAATGGGCGCGGACATTAATAAGCTAAATTTCCCAATATCCTCACGTTTCAGCCCAAGGAAAAGTCCGGTAGTATTGGTAATACCCATACGCGATACACCGGGGATTATCGCCAATGCTTGAGATAAACCAATTAGCAGGGCATTCTTATTGGTAATATCTGTTATTTCTTTTACTCCCTTATCCTTACTATCGGCATACAAAAGCAGTAAACCGACTGAGGCCAAAGTAAAAGCAATCAGTAATGGGTCCCGAAGGACTGTCTCCGCATATTTATTAAATAAAGCTCCAATGATTGCCCCGGGCACGCTAGCTATCAACAACAGAACGACCAACTTCTGCTCAGAAGTCTTCACCGACCTAGTCTTAATAATTTCAAAAGTGGCCTTGAACAGATTGATCCAATCTTTCCAAAAATATGCCAAAATCGCGATAAGCGTACCAAAGTGTAAAGCGACATCAAAAGCAAGCCCTGGATCTGTTAAGCTTAACGTGTTCTTAAATATATAAGGGAAAAGAACCAAATGAGCTGAACTCGAAACAGGTAACATCTCTGCGAAACCCTGGATTGCACCATATATTATCGAATATGTTAAATTCATCTATCAAATTTTATCATTTCAAAGAGTAAAGAGGAATGGCAAAAAATCGCCAAAATGCTTTATCAGCAAGATTATTCAAATAAAAACAATTATAAGAAACTTACTGAGCTATAATTTACAGCGCCACTTCGCCGCCGCCGCCGCCGTCACGATTGGTTACTGTGTAGTTACAAAGACCGGTAGAATTAGAATCGCAATAAGTCGGTGTGGTGTCTGTCGGATCATTACAAGGCAAAATATCGGTGATTCCAGAACCAACTCCGCTTCTTTTTGCCTCGACGGCTATATAATATTTACCTGTATTTTTCAGAAGTGCTGATATCTCTCCGCTTAGTACACCGGAAGCAGATCGTATGGCAGTAGGAGGTAACTTACTATTGTTAATCACCAGCTGAAAAGAATTTTCATAGAGAGTGTTGTTCCCCTCGATACCTACCATGATCTTTTGAGGAGCTATGCCTGACTTTATTGGCGAGATAGTGCAATGACATTCCGGTGCATGATCAATAGTAAAGTCTATGACAGAACCGCAGTTACCAACTGCGTTCCCATACTTATCGATGCTCCCAGATGCCCTTAGAATTAGTTTGTATGTTCCTGCCCCCCAAGCTCCATCGGGTTGGTCAGTCCCTGCAAAGCTCAAAACCATACTTGGATTATTGACAGCTTCGCCTGGGATAGTTTTTAATCTTGAGCCTTCATGCCACAATTCCCATGAGATAAAACCATTTTTTTGGATGCCTGTAAGGTTGGCAGAAAAAGATATATCCAGATTGCTGTCAATATTGCTTGCGCTTTGGTTTATAGGACCCGTAACCGGTGGATTACTAATTATTTTATCCTTTGGCGGTGGCTCAAAACTGCAGGAACCAGAAGCTGGAACATCTTGTAACTGGAAGATGGCATTATCGCTATGACTAACACCATCACTGCCAACACAGGTCGCCGTGGCGACAAAGATTCCGGTACGGCTATATGTCGGGGTTAATGTTGTTATACCGTTGAGATTTGGATTATTAACTGTTGCAGTACCATTTCCAAAATCTATTTTACCTGATTTACTATTTTCTAATTCGACCGATAATGTTGGGTTTTTAGGAGATCCAGCAGCACTTTGTGGGTTGAAGACGACTGACTTTATTTTACAGGTTGATGGAGCAGTAGAGGCAAAATTACATACAGCCCCAACAGTTGTGGGAGAAACAGAAATATTGGAAATTTTTGAATTTTTCTTGTCAAGTATTCCGTTTTCAACCGCCCCAGTACAAGCTGCACTATCAAAATTATAACCAGTCTTAGGAACTTCTACTACAGAAAATTTCTTTAAACCGACCAGCACATTAACCATTCCATCTTCACCGGTCTTAACAACCTTGCCATCAACATTAAATTCCCAATCTTTTACTCCCTTACCGTCAACTTCTTTCTTTACAGTTATTGTTCCCTGACATGATTCTGAAGCATATTCGTGAAATTTAGTTGTCAAGCCGTTGAAATCCGTAGTAATAACATCTGTATCAACAATATCCTTTCCGTCTACAATGGGGCCAGAAATTAATTTTAGATTGTTAACGTTCATATCGTATTCATTAATTCCAAATGAAACTATTCTAGCCGGCACAGTTTTCAAAATATTTGCAGCCTTAGCTGCTTCCATTACATCCGTGGTGTTAAGATACCCTCCATCGCCACACGGAGAGGTAGGGTTGCCATCTGTTGCTATAATTACTAAGTTTTGATATCCTGGCCTTTCTAAAACTTCTTTAACGCCTTTTGGAGCAAAACGGTCCGTATTGTCAAATAGAGCGGTAGCTGACTCCATAGCTTCTAGCCAATTTGTCGATCCTGCGCCCATTGACTTAATACTGTCAAGCGCTCGTGTCACTGCCTTCGTGTCATTTGTAAAATTTTGAATAATATGTGCATTTGAACTAAAGTCGATAACAGAGAAATTAGTAGGGGTATCTTTTAAAGAAGTCACAAAACCCTTAAAGGCATCGATAACTTTATTAAGATTATTGCTACTTATACTGCCTGAATGGTCTATTATCAGCGTAATATCCAAACCGCAAGCTTTTATTATCTTTGGATTTTCTGGTAAAACACACTTGTTGTCACAAGTGCTAGTTGTATAAACATTTGGAGTCCCCGTAGGTACGGTTACTGCCTTACAACCGTATGTAGTGTTAGATAAAGTAGCGGAAAAATCACACATATATCCCTTAGTATAACCGGCCGGGACGCCAGGATTATAGTAAGGTGCTTTACAAGTATCGATTGCGCAAGAAGCACTCGGGCCACAGGCCGTAACGGGGTATGATGTCCAAGAGGTAGTATCACACTTGGTGACTGTATAGGGGTCCCATTTTTTACATTCTGGGGTATCACAACCACAAGTATGAGCAAAGGCTTTACTTACGAAGAGAACGTCGGATAACAACTTGTCAGTAAACGATGTTTTATAGTCATTATCTTTATAATATTTTAATAACTCTTCATATGTTTCGAATTGTTTTTTTGATTCTTGCTTTAGAAACACTACAACATATTCATTATCGACCTGAGCTACTCCAGAATAATGGTTTAGCTCCACGCCAGCCGCTGAAAGTGAATATGGGGAAGTCTGATCAAAAGCGCCTGTAGAAATAGCTCCTTCGATTTGTGGCGCATATTCCTGATAAACAGTTTTTAAAATTTCCCCCGAATCAAGCTTCGCCTTTATTCCATCAATGGTCTTTTTTGCTATTTCGTCGGAGGAATTTATTGTATCTGTCTTCACGGCAATGTACTCCCCGCTGTGAGTAGATACTAGGTTTTTTATTTTTTCTTTGTATAGTAAAGTTTCGTGATTTTTGTTCACCTCTTCTTTAGTAAGGCCGAGTAATTCTTGGTGCCCACGGTACAAATCTTCCATGCTCCCAGAGTAAGATCTGTCAGCCAGCGCTTTTACGCTGTCCTGGATTTCTTTTTCGCTTACTGAAATATTATTATCTTTTGCTGCAACCCTTAGTAGTGCCGCCTCGGTAACTGCATCTTGTGCCGTTACTCCCATATTAAAATCGGGGTCTTTTAGATATTCTCCCATTTTTTTATCTAATTCGGATTGTCTTGATATATCTTGTTTTGTTATCTTGATATTATCTACCGTAGCGACTACATCTTTATTTTCAAACCATTTCCAAGTAAAATAGGCCCCAAAAAATAATATAAACAGTAATAAGAATAAACCAATTATTACAAATATTTTTTTCAAATTTGCATTTCCAGAAATAGATTCTGCTGAGCTAACATTAGCCGGCAACTGTTTCAAAAGCTTCCCCCTTATTATATAGATTATACTTCCTGAGCCAAAATGTGCAAATATTATATAGCCGCATCAAAGTTATATACTTTTATAATAAATAATTATAGCGCTACTTCACCACCCCCGCCGCCATCCGGGTTTTTCACTACGTAGTTACAGAGGCCTGTAGAACTAGCATTACAGTAACGAGGGGTATTGTCAGTCGGATCTCCGCAAGGGACTACATTAGGGAAAGTAGCTGCAGTGGCTGTCGCTCTTTTTGCCTCAACGGCAATATAATACTTACCAGCATTTTTAAGAAGAGAAGTTGCATCTCCGCTGAATATGCCAGTTCCTGGTTTTAAGATAGTAGGTGCTAATTTTTTATCATTAATTATCAGTTCGAAGGAATTGTCATAAAGAGTGCTATCTCCCTCTATGGACACTGTGATTTTCTGAGTAGCCACTCCCTCTTTTTCAGGTTTAATTATGCACTTCATCTCTGGACCGCGAACGATCTCAAAATCGAAAGTCTTGTAACAATTACCAAGCGCATCTACGGAGTTACCACTAGTATCAGCCATACTAGTAGCCAAAAGGGTTAGCCTATATTTACCGGGTCCATATTGTCTGGTAGCCGCTGGAGACAAACTTTCTTTACTATAATCACCGCTAAAAGTAAGTTTAATTTGAGGGAGCGTTTCACTTGATAGCTCTTTTTCAACAATTGGGGTTAAAGAAGGGCCGCTAGTCCTCACAAGCCTCCACTTCTGGCCGCCATCAGGAGCAATTCCTTTTGTTTCGGATGAAGAAAAAGTTAAGTCTTTCGGATATCTTTTGCTGGCGGCGAAAACCGGGGGTGTTAAGGGGCTTTTAGAATCAACTGTTATATCTTTTGCCGTACAAGCAGGATGTTTTACCCTGATCGTATTTGGCAAAGAACAAGCGAGTAATTTAGTATCAGTACGGACGATGCCATGGTTAAATCCTTTAACTCCTAGAGTATATGTACCGAACTTTGATGGTTTTATTGTCGACGAAGTACCTCTATCAAATAAAACCTGCTGAGTAATACGCAGTGGGTTATCAGTATTTCCTGAGAGTACGTTCCCTCTACCTCCCGAAGGAGCAGAAGGATCATCCCAAGTTGAGCGTTCCGCATTATCAAATGTAGCAACCACATCGAGTTTGATATACTTAGCAATAGGATCGAGATAAGTTTGGATATAGCTTGGGAAATCAAGACCCGTATCCTCGGCTATCGTGTTTTTTATTGAGACCGTACAATATCTCCATGGGCAATCTAAGGCATAGAAATTTTCGCGCCTCGTTACAACGACGCCGTCTGCACCGGTGCAGGTAGCTGTAGCCGAACTGGTTCCATATGGGTATACAACAGGAAAACTATTGCTTCCGTTACTTATACTAAAAGGTGTGGAGCCTTTATTGCCAAAATCTAATGTAGCCGAAACCGCATCTGTGACACGAGCCGTAACTGTCGTAGACACATTACCGGTTTGATCCGTGGCACAACCGCTATAACCAGTAGAAAGTTCGTCAATCGTGCAAGCTTTAAGGGGAGGTGGGGTTATGGTAATCGTAACAGTTGCCGTGCATGGTGTACTTACTTCTCCTGTCGCACTATTGGTTGCGGTCATGGAGTAGGTGGTAGTACTAGTTGGAGTAACTGTTTTTTTGCCCGATATTGTTACTACGCCTGACCAAGTAGAGGTAGTAGAAGTGGCGTTAGCACTAGACCAACTAAGCTCAACGGAACCCCCGCTTTCGATAGAAGATGAAGCAGGAGCTATATTGCAAGTTGGTGTTGTGGTAATTATTGGGTTTTTAGTAAAGATAGCGCTAACGGCTTTGTCAGAATTCATCATGACAGTACAGTATCCAGTGCCACTACAAGCACCCCCCCAACTTGTAAATACAGAGTCCGCGCTCGGGGTTGCCACAACATCGAAAGTTTGGGCAGTGGCTTTAGTGACGGTATGTGCGTCCTCGTCATTTTTCAACCAAGCGCCTCCTGTTGGTGCATAACCAGCAGTACAAGTTGAGCCACAATTAATCTTGCTGTCAAGTGTACTTAAAGTGCCTGTTCCAGTGCCTGTTTTTGACGTACTAAGAGTAAATGTTGGACGTAATAAATAATTAATATGAACAGTTTGGCCATTTGCAAAATCAGCCGCTTTCCAATCCCTAGTTTCATAACCGGCTTTGGTGATTGTTTTCTGAAAATCATAAACACAATCCATATACTCTGGGCCAATATTAGAAGGTCCCTTACCATCTGTGTAGGTGTATTTTGTACCAAGTCGATAATATCCTGTTATGTGTGATGTGTCTGTATCGTGTCTATCTTCACACGTTTCGGGATAGTTCTCCCCGCTACCATCGTGAACGTGACCAACACCGCCACCATCAACGGCATCTAGCACTATCACAGCCCCATTCACCCCTTGACCCGTAAGAATATCAACCACATAGCCCTTTTGGGCTGATTTATGCGGTGAACAACCACGAAAATCTCCACTGTGCGCATAAGCCACAGTTGTACCAAATATGCTCTGTAAATATCCGATAACGTCAGTTTTCTTAACGCCTTTTAGCTGCTCAATGTTATTTTTTTTGTAAGTAGCTGTCAAAAAGTCTTCCCAACTGTCATAGGTTCCATTCCCAGCCTTCTCAACCCGGTAAAAGGTATAATAGCCCGCTTCCGTATCAAGAACCTCGGTGTATTCTCCCTGTTTGGTTTTTTGAATTGCATCCCATTCGATCGTTCGGTTCTGAAAATAATCCTTGTAGTTAGAAGCGCTTAGGTCGTTGTTGGAAACTACGCCAGAATTCTTTTTATTAAAGGTTGTGTCAGCCTGAAGCTCTGTCAAAGCTGCTTCAAAGCTTTTACCGCTTTCTATGTCTAGTTTAGCCGAATTGATTCTGTTAATGCTGTTTTCCAAAACAACAGGGTCACTTTCGTCCCCCGTGTAATCATATCGAACATAAAAACTTGTAGTGTCGAAAGAATTTAGCACT
Source organism: bacterium (assembly GCA_037129835.1). Taxonomy (GTDB): domain Bacteria; phylum Patescibacteriota; class CPR2; order UBA1875; family CAIMLA01; genus JBAXUE01. The sequence continues at coordinate 95,344 of JBAXUE010000006.1, forward strand.
TCCCCCCGAAGCTTTTCTTTAAGAATTTCTATTCGGACTCTTTCGAGTATCATTTTTTTATCCCAATTGTATGCACCTTTTGCCGTCGCAAGCATTGCTTCTTCGGAAATATAACCATCTTGACGCTTTTTATAAGCGGCATCAATTTCTACTTGTGTAGCCACAATCTCTCGAGCTTTTGCCTCAGTCTCAATAATTTTATCTTCAATCATAAGTGACTTTACGACAGCGTCAAGATTATCAAGGGAATATTTATCAGCTGAATGTGTATAAAAACTTTTATATTGAGGCGTTTTGGCGGCCAAATCACTTTTTGTAATCTTTTCACCATTGATAGTGGCAACTATGTCTTTGTTCAAGTACCAGTATGAAAAAAATACAGCAATAATTAACAATATTAGGAATGGGATACCAAACCAAAATATCTTCTTATTAATAAGATTACTCGAATGGTATTGTTCAACTTTATTTATACCTGTTTCTTCTGACATAGTACCTCTTTCCTCAACAAAATATTTATATATTATTAGTTTTTACTATTGAGTTACAGTAACACCAGCATCTATCTTACAGTTCGTATCTTGTACCTCTAGGT
>JBAXUE010000007.1:0-45436 GCA_037129835.1 bacterium
TAAATAACCAAAGTAATAAAAAAAAGAAGCAAAAAGTAATCTTAGCCAGAATATTTGATCAACGCTAACTTGCCCCTGAGATTTATAGATTCCTAGCGAATAGAATACTGACATTAAAGAAATTATGAAATATATAATCAAAAAAATAATACTTTTATATTTTCCATTAATTTTAAACATTCTTGAAATATAAATATGAATAGTTTGAAAATATAGTCTCAAAATTATTAAACAGCCTACAAACCAATATGCATAACAAAATGGAAAAGCATTTGAGAGTAGAAATGGCGATATAAATATTTTTTTAAAACTAATTTCACTACCTAGAAAATTAAACCCAAAACTAGCAAAAAAGTTACCCAGTAAGGCGTAAAAGATTGTTAAAAAAAGAAGAGGTATCAATAAGGTCTTAATAATTTTTAAAAAATCACTTTTACTGATAAACTTTTCCTTAAAAAAATAGCCCGATAAAAAGAAAAAAAGAGGTATGTGAAAAGAATAAGGAGGGAAGGGAACTAAGCCAGTGCCAACAGATGAATGCCCAGCAACTATAAAAATAATTCCGAGGCCCCTGAGAACATCGATTGTTTTATCTCGGTTTCTAGTTGAATTATAAGAATCGCTACTCAAGTGTCTAGATTCGGCAGTATCTAATTCACAATCATGTGAAATCACCTTACGAAACCTAAACAAATTACCGATTGATTGTACCATAAAATAATTCTAGCACACTTATCCAATAAAGGCCTTGCATTTGGCTTTTAAGAGCTAAAGAAATAGCCGAATCTTTCTCATTTTGACAACCAGTAATACTTGTGCTGTTTAATCGGAATATATTAATTTGCTCAGAGATAATTATTATGCAATATTAAACGAACTGGAGTAGCTTCTATCTAAAGTAATTCCAACCTAGTTTGATACGCTCCGCGATGCTAATTATTAGCGTCTTTCTTAAGCCACTTTTGTTTATGATATAATCAACATATATATAAGGAACCTTCATGAGTGTAAAATACGATATACCGTTGCAAGTTCAAACAAAATCATCAAATTGTGTTCAGACATCGACTTCACAATTCATCAGCTTTTATGGTTTAGACATCACTCCTGATGATATTGAAAAAGATATCCCTGTACGTTTCGACAAAGACGGAAAACCAATGGGTACTTTACTACCAGACATCGGAACCTGGTTAATAAAAAACCATGACATGAAAGCTACAATGCACGTCTTTGATGCTCAGATTATCGATAGGTCTTGGGCAGAGTTTAACCAAGATAAATTATTAGATACTATGGAAAAGGTTCAAAAGACAGGTATTAGCACGGCCAAAACATGGTATGCACCATATTTGATCGAATCTTATATAGATTTTCTGAAAGCCGGTGGGTTAATCGATATTACTAAATGTACCAATAAGCTACTTAGATCACTACTAGATAAGGGTACCGTACTAGCGATAGTTAGCTTTAATTATTTATATGATTGGCCAAGAGAAGTCTTTAATAAAAAGACCGGACATTATGAAGAAGACGCAATAAACGGTAAAGTTACCGAACATGCGATTGTCTTAACTGGATACGATGAAGGGATTTTTTACTATAACGATCCTGCAGAAGTCGTAAGTGGACAAAAAACGGTCCAAGACGATGTCTTAATCGGTGCGATATGCACAGCTCAAATCAATTCTGACAATTATTTACTGACCATTGAAAAGCCGATTTAATATAAGATAGTATTCTGTATTACACAATACTATAACATGTAATATATAGAAAAAGCCGGCCCACCTCTACGAATAGAGTTTGACCGGCTTTTAATATTACTAGAAGGTACTAGGTGCTCGCTACACCTGTCGTTACTACCTCAAGTGGAACTTTCTGCGAATTTGAAGCCATCTTCACGGAAAAGGCTGAGACACGCCTCTGCTATTTCTGGACAATACTTTGTCCCAGCACCCTCTTCAATCTCCTCTAGGGCTACATCGATATCCCACGCTGGCCTGTATGGTCGGTGCGAAGTCATAGCTTCGACAACGTCAGCGACCATGAGAACCTTTGCCTGGATGAGCAGTTCATCTGCAGTAAGTCCAAGCGGGTAGCCCGTACCGTCACAACGTTCGTGATGTTGGTGGACGATATTAGGTATCGACTCTGGCATGCCTGAGGTTTTGAGAAGCTCGTAGCCCAGCTGCGAGTGACTCTTTATCAGATCGAACTCGACTGGAGCTAGCCTGCCTGGCTTGGCCAATATTTCAGCCGGGATGCCGATCTTGCCAATGTCGTGAAGAAGTGCGGCGTCACGGAGTTCTGAGAATTTCGTAGCTGACATCCCCATTTTCTTCGCGATAGCCATTGATAGCTCAGAAACTCGCCTTTGGTGTCCGACGGTGTGGGGATCGTGTGATTCACACACTCGATTGACAACATCGACTACTGAGCCATACGCCTCGGCCAGTCGTTCCTCGGCTTGCTTGAGATCACTGATATCCTGGATAGCCGTAACCTGATAAAGCAGCGAGTCGTCTTTGTCGCGAATTGCGGACACACTCACGTAAACCCAGATGATTTGGCCATCCTTACGCAGATATCGTTTCTCGACTTGGTAGGAGTCCTGTCCATTGTCCTTCATGGCGTCTAGCACACCGATCGATTTCTCAACGTCTTCAGAGTAGGTAATATCGGTAAAACTTAGTTGCACCAACTCTTGAGACGTGTATCCGAGGAGATCGCAGAGAGTCTGATTCACCCTGAACCAGCGTCCCTCTGGTGTAACTTCTGCAATGCCGATGGCTGCATGTTCGAAAATTGCTCGATAGTGATCTTGCTCGGTGAGCAGTTCCGAGGCGGCCCGTTTGCGTTCGGTGAGATTGTCAGAAACGTTCTCGGCCATCTCCTTACGTATTTCGGAGGTGACCCCTAGCTGAGTCTGATGTTTGCTATGGCATACATTCAGACAATATGTGACAACCGAAGCAACTTGTGACTCGACACCTGGGAGTTGAACCAGTGCAGACAGTGCAGACTTAGCCTCCTTTTCTTCTTCTGAGAGTTTTGATAAGGTGAGTTCGTCCAAACTTTCCGGTACTTCTGGCAACTCGATGGTTGACATTAGACCCCCTTAGGTCCGTGGATGTCTCATGCATTAGAGATTCCAATATTAATATTATAACATAAATTTGTATATATACAAGGACACCCTTGTTTACTTATATAGCGTACAAGGTTAGTTACTCGATTATTTAAGAAGACAAATAAGCAGCTCCTGGCCTATTTCACAAAAGCGCTGAACTTCGTCTACTACGTTTCGCCAATTTTGATTATATGTTCTAGCAAAGGTATATAAATAATTTTTAATATTTATTTAGACTCTATTGCGAGTCTTCTTTGTCTGGGGTTTTGATATATCTCAACTCGTCCCGCAAAGAACGAAGTTCCTTGATATAAGGTTCTTGAAGAGTTTTTCTTAAATTTGTTTCGTTACTAGAAACTGCCTGTGAAGCACTCTCGTCTTCATATATCGCTCGACTGATTGTGATCTCGATGATTCTACGAATACGGCCTTGTTTTTGAGGGACTTCTCCGGCTGCGACTCTTTTGGCGTCTTCCATCAAGCAATTCGTAATATCGTCAAGCTCAGTCTTCTTGACAGGTAATTTCATTATTGTTTCCAGAATTTTTGACTGTAAAATATCGTATTCTTTGTTTAATTCGGCAAGAGAAGATCTAGTTTCAATACTTTCTTTTTTACTCTGACCAGTGATAATTGCACTCGAGATATTATCCATTCCGTCCTCTATTTTTTGCAATCCTTCTGGATTCCTTCTATCTTCACCAGCCTGGGCTATGTCAGTAGCTGCGTCTTTGTCCAGTATTTTTCCATCTTGATCATAAAACCCTTCAACAGATTCATTGGCCTTATCCCTTATAGAAGCTGCTCTTTCGCTGACAGACTGATTAATCCCTAATTTCTCTCCTGCTTCTGAATTGAACCCTTCTGAAAAATCCATCCTACTCCTTATTTTGTTTAATGCAGCTTAAGCATAACTTATAATTGTTAAAATTGTAATTAAACTCTCAAATTTTACATTGATTACCAGTAGATGATTTTGTTTATGATATACTTTTAATATGGTTAGAAATGAGTCCCAAGAATCTATGCATGAAGGTCTAAACTTTTCTACATTGAGGAAAAAATTAGAGTCTTTTGAAAATATATTAGGATCAACTGAGGTTGAAGACCCGATTTATGACTCTGTGGCAGTACTCAACCTTATCGGTTTAAAAACGATTGCTTCTTGTGGGGGTCACGGCTACGAAGACGTGAAAAAAAGAGGAGTTGAAGAATTTGATGAATACTCTGGTGTAAAATATCCAGATCATTATCATTTTGATGCACCGTATATCGGTTTTGGTACTAGAAGAGAGCTTGAAGGTATCGAAAAGACCAAATCTTCTCTAGAAGAATTACTTTATGATTTTTATAACAAACACACAATTAAAGATGAACAATTGCGCTTGGTTCTAGATGTATATAACTTAAATGGTAGCCTTTATGGAGTTAGACTTATAAACGCACTGAGGAATAGAAAACTAGAACACGAAGATCTACGAGGAGAATTACTAACAGAAAAAGATATCGCGGAAAGAGGCAAATTTGTTAACGAAAACCTTGAAGAATTAAGAAAAGAGTTCGAAAATTTCGCTGAATTTGTATACAAAAAATTCATGAGCGGTTACCAGTTTAGAGGATAATACCCCTCTCGACTTTCAAGAACCCATACAACAGTTCGTGCCTAAAAACAGTAAGTGTTGTATAATTAATTCGTGAAAGATAATAAAACTGCAGTTTCTGTAAAGAATCTAATAAAAAAATATGACTCCGCTGGAAATATCACCTGTGCTATTAATGGGATTTCATTAGATATCGCATATGGTGACTTTTTAATGATTACGGGCATGAACGGTTCTGGAAAATCGACCTTAATGCACCTCATGGCTTTGCTTGATCATCCATCCGAAGGAGAGCTAATAATAGACGGTAATGATGTCAGTAAACTTCATGAGAAAAATAGAATCGGCTTAAGACTACGATTACTCGGTTATATATTCCAAGAGTACGCTCTCATCCAAGAGCTTACGGCACTAGAAAATGTGATGTTACCAGCTCAAATGCTAGATACTTTTCCTAAAGCAAAGAAGAAAGCGGAAATACTGTTCAAAAAAGTTGACTTAGAGAAAAAAATGAAAAGACTTCCCTCTCAGCTTTCTGGAGGCGAACAACAAAGGGTTGCGATTGCCAGATCTCTTATAAATAACCCACGCATCATCTTCGCCGATGAGCCAACCGCCAATCTAGACAGCGTCGCTTCAAAGCATGTTCTTGATATATTTAAAAAACTGAACAAAGAAGATAACATTACTATAGTCATGGTTACTCACGAACCAGAGGAATTGGCCTACGCTTCAAGAGTTATTAATCTGAAGGACGGTAAATTACATGTTAAATGAACTTAAACTGCCCTTTTATCTAGCCTTTAAGTCTATAATCAGAGGACGCAAATGGACTCTGTTTTTGACCATCCTCCTTATGTCTGTTGCATTTATTAACTTAATATTTGTCTCTGCTCTCTTTAACGGTATTGTAGCAGGAAGCAATCAACAGATAATAGACACTTTGACTGGAAATGTATATATCGCTCCAAAACAAGGTATTAAATATATCGATGACAAGGAAAAACTATTAGAAAATGTCCGAGCTGAAAACGGCGTTACTGCTGCTTCTTCGGGTTTCCAAATACCCGGCGAGATAGAACGCAATGCACGCACCGGTAGATGGCCGATAATAGCCATAGACCCCAATGAGTACGCTAAAGTAATAAATGTTTCGGATCATATGTATCAGGGTAAATACTTGGATGTAAACGACGAAGACCAAATAATCATTGGTAGACAAATAGCCGGAGGGACAGATGTAGAAATGAACTCCACATCCCTAAAAGGAGCTTCCGTCGGAGATAAATTGAATGTGAACTTCAACGGGATTAAAAAAACTTATACTATTAAAGGGATATTTTATACCAAATTTATCGAATCAGATTCCAGGGCTTTCATCACCGAACGCTCACTAGCTAGTTTTGCACCGACCATGGTTGGCAAAGCCACGGCTGTAAATATCAAAACCCCAAATGACAAAGAAAATTCTGTTATGTCAGAAGTCAAAGGACTAGCACCAGACACGGATACCTTCCTTTGGACAGAGGCCGCTGGTTTAATGAAATCTGTGAGCGGCAGTTTTACTAGTATAAATGTCCTAATGACCATTGTGGGAGTCATAATCGCTGGCGTAACGACCTTCATCGTAATCTACGTTGATATTGTAAGCAGAAGACGTCAAATCGGAATCTTAAGAGCCATCGGGATCAAACCGTACATAATTGTAGCTAATTATGTAATTCTAGCAGCAGTCTATGCAACACTAGGCATCTTGCTTGGAAGTCTGATATTCTTCGCGGGCTTGGTGCCATATTTTATCGCACATCCCTTTGAACTACCTCTCGCTGAAGCCGTTCTAAACCTGACGCCAGCTGAATATTTCTTCCGTGTACAAATAGTTAGCTGGGTAGCGGTCATTTCTGGCCTTATCCCCGCTCTAATCGTAACAAAAACAAAGATGCTAGACGCTATACTTGGAAGATAATATTAACATTAAAGAAAGATCAGCCGGCGGGATAATCACAAGAATTAAAGGTGGTAATACCGAAATCCTCTTAGTTAAACATGCGGATAACAAATACAGTTTCCCCAAGGGTCATATAGAGCAAGGCGAATCTGAGGAAGAAGCAGCCAAGCGTGAGATCATTGAGGAAACTGGCTACGACAATGTTGTGATTAAAGAACAGATTGGTATTATAAAACGAGACTCGCTCAATCCGAACGATCGTCACACTATCAAAGATGTTACAATGTTTCGGGCCGAGATAAGCGGAGACATAAAACATATTGCCGAAGAAGAAATAGTTTGGATAAATATACAAAAAGTTCCCAATAAATTCTGGTACAAAGAAGATAATAAATTCTTCGACCACATTAAAGAAATCCTATAAAAGTTTAATTTGCCAAACCTTTATCAATTATCAAACTTATATGCTATTATTATCTATAATATGGAGGCAAAATGAGCAAAAAAGAAGCTGTTAAAAAGAACGGAATAATCGACTTTATACAAAAAGATTATAAAAAAATAATACTAGGTGGGATAGGAATCTACCTTCTCGTCTATGTGATAAATATAATTTTTTCATTTATTTGGGTTACCTTTTTTAGTACCGATATTGCTTCACTTATAGTTGATATTACCAAAGGTCAGACAGAGAAAGCGATTGAGCTCTATACCGTCACATCCGCTAATTACTTTATATTTGGGCTTGCGGTTGCGGCTGTGGTTATTGTAGCTTTAATCGTAATAAATTTTGAGGAAAAATTTCTCTTGAATAAAGTTTCCTCCTGGAAAGAAACATTATTTCTAGGATGCCTTTGGTCACTCATTTTTGTAGCTTCAGAATACTTTATGATGGGAATAATGCAATACATGATACAGACAACAATGCCGCTGGGGATAGGATATCCAATAGCCCTAGGAGTAACTGGCATAACACAGGGAGTTACTAGCTATACACCATTTTTTAGTTATTCTCCGTGGTATTTAATCTTTATTGTACTACTCCCAGCTACCAGTATTGCAATAAAAAAAGTCCTTAAAAAGTAATTTTCCCTCTCTTCTTTCAGTATAGCAATAGATCACGAACCCTTTGTAAATACTTTGCCTTGGATAATCTTATTGGCTGCACGATTATGGTATATCGCTTCTCGAGCAAATTCTTGGCCACAACTAGGACAATTCAAATCTTTCAGGGTGTAATCTTCCACAATCATGTCTTTATAGCATTTTATCAGATGCCCCCGAATGTCTTTGTTGTAGGTATATAACAAAAAATTACAATGAGCGCAGTAAATCTTAATTTTCTTCATAAATTAATTATATCAAATGACTTACCAAATGTATTAAAACAATTTACTTCTCCAGCAAATACTATTTACATATTATCGATTTTAGGTTATAATATCACCACTGAAAATCCGGTTGTAATCACTCGAGAGAGTACTTACGCCGATTACATGCACCTTAGGGGGTGAGCATCTTGGGCAAAACCAAGAAGATGTTCCACAAGAAGTATCGTGGTCTCATCATCACCAAGTTAATGGCCCGTGATGGTAACAACTGTTGTCTTTGCCACGAACTTCTCAGTAGACACGTAAAGGATTCAAAGAATGATTGGTACATCACGTTTGACCATATCATTCCTCGCTCCTTGGGAGGTGATTCTAGGCTGATAAACCTTCAGCTTGCACACCAGTGCTGCAACATCGCACGAGGCTCAGACCCCATCCTCCCCGAAAACGAAGAAATCTACGGGACAGGAGCGGTCACAACCAGTAACAACGGGCTAGAGAGAACTTACCCCGAAGAAAAAGCCATTATCCTCGCAGAAATACTAGAGGAAACATGACAGGAGTACGCATCGAACTTCTTTAGTCGCTACTACGCGACAATCGGTGCTTTTTCTATAGTGGACAATAATATATTCTATATAACACAAAGATGGCTCACTTTATTTATAAATATTTGCTATAATAACTACATGAACATCAACCAAATCATAATGCTTGACTATTATGCAATAATTCCCCTCTTTCTAATTGGTTCTGCTTTGCATTTTGTTTATGAGTGGTCTAGGCACAGCCGGAAGGTTGCCTTAATAGCAGCCGTAAATGAAAGCTATTGGGAGCATATCAAAATCGCCTTTTGGCCTATTTTTTTACTCTATCTTACTGAATATGCACTAGGAGGATGGAAAATTACTTCATTTATACCAGCAAAAACTGTTTCTCTCTATGCGATCATTATCTTTATGGTTAGCTCCGTTTTCGCATATAAATATTTCAGCAAAAAGAACATTTTATTCCTAGACATTGGGCTTTTTGGTGTTACTATTCTTGTAGCTCAAATTATTGGTATTAATTTACTTAAAGACCTTAACCCTTCCCTTCTAATTATCTGGGTTTCTGTATTTTTTTTATTTTCTATATTAATATCTTTTATCAGCTTTACTTTAAAGCCGCCTACGGAGCCCGATATCTTTAGGGACCCAATAACAAAAAAATATGGCATAAGAGGCCATAAATAAAGGAGTAATTCACTGATGAAAAATGAAAAACTAATGCTTACACCCGAGTTTATCTCTGCATTTTCCGCGCTTACTAGTCTTATCGTTATTGGAACTGTTGTTTATCACTACTTAGAAGATTGGTCCTGGATAACATCCCTGTATTTCGTCGTAGCAACCCTAACTACTGTGGGATACGGTGACATCCACCCCACCAACGATGTTACTAGGCTTTTTACTGTTTTCTTCATCCTTATCGGTGTTACAGTAGCGATATCTTCCATTACAGTCATCGGCGGCCGATACCTAGCGAGACGCGAACAAAGGGTTACTAAACACTCACAAACAAGGCGCAATCAAAATAGTAAAATTTAATCTTATAACTTTTACTTTTAATTTTATACTTGTGTAAGGAAAAAAATGAAAAAACCAGAAATAAGAAAAAATTATTTTCAAGACATATATGTACTCGCCGACCCAAATAGAAACAAGAGACCCTATTCTCCGCCCGAAATAAGTGGTAAAGAACCAAAGTGTATTTTTTGTCCTAATAATATTCAAGATGATGAAATTGTTCTTTATAGGTACCCAGAAAACACAGAAGAGAATTGGAAAATTATTTCTCTTCTTAACCGTTATTCTCCATTGTCTCCAGACAATACAGAAGCGCTTGGTAGTGCTGAAGTTTTAGTCGAAACAAACAAGCATACCAAACAGCTTAACGAACTTAGTATCACCGAAATCGTCGACGTACTGAACGCATATAAAGATCGCCAGCTTAGTCTAGAAAAGAATAATAAATATGTCCTAATATTTAAAAATCGAGGTAAAATGGCCGGAGCTTCGAGAACCCACTCCCATTCTCAAATATATGGACTGCCCTTTGTTCCACAAGTACTTAAGAACGAAAAACGCGACTATTTTAAATATTTGAAAGAAAAAGGTGCTTGCCCTTTTTGCGATATTGTAAAAATTGAGGGTAAAATAAAAGAGAGAACCATTTGGGAAGACGAGCACGTTTATGTTATAGCACCTTATGCAAGTGAGTTTGAATACGAGGCCTGGTTTATGCCCAAAAGGCATGTTCTTACTTTCACTGACTTAAAAACTAGTGAGATCAAGTCTTTGGCTCAAGCAATTCAGAAAATCACGGGTAAACTAGAAGAATTGAATCTAGACTACAACTACTATCTTCATTCTACATATAACGAAAATGATTTTCACTTCCATATTCACTTATGTCCACGACCTAATAATGCTATCTGGGCAGGCTTAGAGCTGGGCTCAAACACTTATATTAATCCTGTAATGCCAGAGGAAGCGGCAAAAGAATTTAGATCTTAAACAATACAACTATCCTATTACCCTTTGCAATAATAATTTTCATAAAGAAGAGGCTTCCCCTATTTCTAGGCGAAACCTCTATAATCATTAACAGATTAAAAAAGACTATTTTTTCCCGCTTGGCAATCTCTTACGAAAGGAAACAATAACGTCCGCTGCTGCTTCTTTGCCACCCAAGCCGAATGCTAGTCCACCAGCGATTACTAATAAGGATACTGCTCCAATAGTAATCGTATTGAAAAGTCCTGGTAAAATATCAACCTGCTGTAAGGCACCCAAGATAACGAATAAAATTATTATCCATTTGGTAAAGCTGGCTGCAATGTCCGCATTCTCCGCACCAATAGTAGCTGCTGTTGAGCGAACTACACGTGAAGCTAAATCTGCGATTACAGCACCGACAACGACCAATACTACTGCTACTACCACGCTAGGTATAAAGCTCACGAGACTCATAAGAACAATGTTGATCTGTGCGAGACCAAGAATCTCAAAGGCTGGGATCAAAAAGACTATGATAATAGTCCATTTGGCCAAATCACCGAGAAGTGAAGCAAATTCAACCTTCTCTGTGAAAATTTTCCCTAGACCAACTGCATCTGTGTATTTCTTTAGCTTGATATAGCTAAGTCCTTTGACAATAACATATTTTACTGCCCAGGCCACAATAACACCAATAGCAACAACAAGTGCTGCCGCAATTAGATTGGGTATAAATTTTATAACGCCTTCAAGCGATAGGCTAACAGCCTCGCTAGTAGCTTGTGTTACATCTGATAAATTCATTTTTTTCACCTCCTTTCTTATAAACTCCTAAACACCCTTTATACACTCTATTGTACATGTTCCTACAGGTCTTGCAAGCATACTGTCAATAGTTTTATGGTTGAATAAAGCGGTTTTTTTTGCTAGAATCTGATAGTTAAACCCATGATGGGTTCCCCAAAAATCATTAGATTTTTTGGGGAGAGGAGAAAACGCGAAAGGATGTAGATTTTGGCGCTAGCTAAATCGTAATCCGCCTACGTATTTCGACGAGGATTATTAGCTCCCTCCTCCGCTGAAGCTACGGGCGGGCAGGCAGCTTCCAACTTCGCAAATCATGGGTGATTAGCTCAGCTGGCTAGAGCGTTGCATTGACATTGCAGAGGTCACAGGTTCGAGCCCTGTATCACCCACCATAAATATCCTGAACTTGTTTCAGGATATTTATTATTATAAGATACAATCATGAAAAACATTACTGACCAATATAGCCACAAAGGAATTAACTTCAAATTAACCTGGATACCAGGAGAATATTATGATAAATATAGTCCCATAACCCAAGTATATGGCTTTTGTTTTGATAACAAAAACAGACTATTGACAATAAAAAACAATTATTGGAAATGTTTCATGGTCCCTGGCGGTTCCCCAGAAAATAATGAAACACCCATAGAGACGCTTGTCAGAGAACTTGACGAGGAAGTAAATATTACCGTCAAAGACATAAATTACCTAGGAGTTCAAAAAGTTGAGGGTGATAATAAGATTAGATATCAGCTTCGCTTTGCCTGTAGAATAGATAAGTTAAATAGCAGAAAAACAGATCCTTGCGACGGAATCATACATAGACGATACTTCGTTGACCCATTAAAATATGGGGAATTGTCCCTTTGGGGTGAGATTGGCGACGCCATAACTCAAAGTGCTATGGAAAAACTTAAGATAAAAAGCTAAAATATTTAATACGCCCTCGTGGTGAAATGGTATACACGCTACGTTCAGGTCGTAGTGGCCGCAAGGTCGTGCTGGTTCAAGTCCAGTCGAGGGCACCAAATAGTTAATTTATTAGAGGAAACACGGGTGCTCTAAAATCTCCATAATATTATTTATATAAAATATTATGTTGTAACGGGTCTCGATTGTAATATAAACAACTCATCATCTTCAATAGCCCACTCTATATCCTGTGGACAACCATAATAATTCTCAATCAACATAACCAACTTCGAAAGTTTAAAAATTTTTTCGTCGGATAACTTTTGTAAACTCTGCTGACTTTGTTCAATAGAAATTGTCTCTGTACCATTTACTGTATTTATAATTTTTTGGGTTTGATTTGAAATTCTTTTCTCCCTTATTGACAGGTCGTATTTACTAACAATGTAATTGTCTGGTGTTACCATCCCCTGCACCAACATTTCTCCCAAGCCATAGCAAGCTTCTATCATCATTTCTTCTTTATTTCCAGTGACTGGGTTGATAGAAAAAACTACACCAGAAACATTACTATTGACCATTTTTTGGACCACGATTGCCAGAGCCAATTGATCCTCTGAAATGTCATTTCTCTTGGCGTAATACTTCACAGTTTCGCTATTTGAAGACTGCCAGCAATCCATAATTGCGTCTATTAGCCCCTCTCTATTCACGTTTAAAACTGTGTTAAATTGCCCTGCCCATGATGCGCTTGAGGAATCTTCTGCAATGGCAGAAGAACGAACCGCGACTCTATCTAAACCCAAGGAATCAAACTTGGCTAGAATTTGTTTTTGTATTTTAGAAGGTAACTCAGACTCATGGAAGGAAATGTAGGCTTGAGTTGTAATAACAAAGCCAGTTGGTACAGGTATGCCGGATTGAGTCATCTCTCCCAGTGAACCGCCCTTACCGCCCACTTTAGCCACATCATTTTTAGAAATTTCATCAAAGTTCAAAATAATTGACACTAGAAAATCCTTATCCTGTTATTATTTGCGTCAACTTCAACAATATCACCATTTTTAAGAACAGAATATAGATCCTCAACTCCCAGGATTGCAGGAATTTTATATTCCCGAGCCAGCGTTGCTGGGTGACTAGTCAAACTAGCACCATCGAATGTAATCATAGCCTTAATTTTATCAAAAATTACAGCATATTCTGGTGTGGTGATGGATGTTACCAGAACATCTCCTTCGTGAAAATCGTTAAGATCATCCAGTTTTTCGACTAGCCTAACAGGCCCCTTATATTTTCCAAGACAGGCGACAAACCCCTTATAGGTTTTTTTCTTTTTAAACTGTTGCGATCCACCCTTTGGCACGACTTTCACATCTCCCGTAAACGTGATGTCATACTTTTGAATCATTTGAGGAACTTGTTCTCCCAAATACCTCTTACCTATACCATTTTCAAAAATATAGAACGAACTATTTACAATAGCTTCGGCACTTGATTCTGTGATTTTTTGTCCGGTCATTAAATAACCATTTGTATATTCTTCAGGCATAATGTTTCGGGATAAACTCGCTGACAGATTATATAATCCTCCCAAATCTTCTGCAAACTTATCAAAATATGAAATAATTCTGGTCATGCAAAATTTACGAGTCTCTTTTAATAAAATTATATCCCTTACGATAGATACACTTGCTTTAGTTTCGTCCGATAAACCCAAATTATTCTCTAACCTATCCTGCGAAAGTCTCACCTTATTAAGTGTTTCTAAATATTCTTCTTTTTTCTTAGTTCTTTCTGCGCTTGTCATTTCACGAAACATTGATATTCTCTTATTGATACCATCGTATGGTTTTGTTTTTCCAATACTACCCATAAATAGACTGTGCCATTTCTTAGAATGCTCGGCCAAATTGTTCTCTGTGGTTTTATCTATTGAATCAAGAATCTCAATAAGCTCTAGGTCATGATCGTAAATGAAATTCGCCCCCGGATTCCTTGTCAATTCCAGGACGTATTCATCTAACTTTTCCTCAGCTGTAACATATTTGGCCAAATCAGCCCTTACGTCCCTTACTACATTTAGAATATTTGCCACATACGCAAAACAGCAAAGAGTTCGGTAGTGATCACATATTTCCCCATAAACGGCTATTGTGGTCTGTTTAGTTTTGGCGGAGTCATTGAGCGTATAGTAATTTTCCAGAATAGACATAATTTTTTCATACCTACCCATAATTGAGTCGGTGTACTCCTGAATTTGATTATGTTTTTGTTGTTTTTCAAAAAGAGTCTTTCTCGCACGTAAGAGGTCCGCCTCCGACCAGAAACCATTACTATAGTCCGCAAAATTTACAACGATTTGTGCCTTTTCGAATCTAGCTCCAACAAGTTCAAACATTTTCTGGCTTGTCATAGCCTCGTTAGACAACATTCCTGGAAAATAGGGGGTCGAACCGGGACGAATGGCAATGTTGAAATAATCGCTCTTTTCTTTCTGACTCATTGTTCTCTCATTCCCGTAACGTCACCAGTTTTTATGATATAATCTTCAACAATTTCACCTTCTGTAGTCAAGCTCGCCTCAACGAGCGCAAAAGCACCGTTTGTTGCGAAAGCAATTGGGTGCCTATGGTCCGTAGCAACAAATAAAGCTTCGGATATATTTGTAGCGAATTGTCCGTGCCTTCCAGCAATTATTACAACTTTATCGACTCCTTTTGGTATATTGCCTTCTATTAAAAAGTATTCTTCTAGAGCATCAAAACCGTCTAGCCCTCGTGCCACAGTTGCACTCGCTACCTCGTTCATGGCAGTTTTACTCTCTAGCTCCTGTAAATCTACAGCAAATGAGGCGAATACCGTAGGGGAAACAGAGGGAGAATTTGGATATGGGCGTGGCGACCCTTCTTTTTCTGCTGCTCTGTTGGCAATAGCCTGTGTACTAGCCTTTTTGTAGGTAACTGAATCCGAAATCTGAAACTCATCCAAGCTATTACGAAATCTTCCTGTAACGGCATCATGGCCAGTTTCTGGATCAATATCATCGAAATCCCGATCTTTATATTTCAGGCCACGTTCATCTAACAGTTGTTTGATCACATCAATTGTTGATTCTGTCCTGGAAACCCTAGAAGTAGGCTCGCCCTCAGAACCACCAATATAGGTTGTAGCCCTGCTGGCGACAATGAAAATCAATGTGTTTGGTGTGATATCAAGATCTTCAATGAGATGCGAAGCTCTTTCACGATAAGCCTCCTGGGTCTCCAATGCAACGCCATTATTGTCATGCTCCAGATGCCTGACATTTGCAATAACCAACTTTGGCCCGACTAATTCAACATCAATAGATTCTGGGCTTCCGATCTCTGGCATAAGTTCTTTATAATCATAGATGTCTCGTCGATAGTCTGGATAAGAGACTCTTTGGTCCGTACCCGAAAGCTCTTCAATCAAAGCCTCTTGTGCCAAAACCTGTTTTTTTACGATTTCGGGTGTGGTTTTGGTCGACTTGACAGATTCTACTCTTGGTCTAATAACTCTTGTTACCAGACGCTTACCACCATCAGATGTTATTTCAACTGCCGGGGTTCGATCTCCCCTTGATTTTTCGTGAAAAGCTTCCTGCTCTTGGTTATGTGGTGGCAAAATACCTTCAATCATAAAAATTTCCTAACACTAAGTTTTTTTAACGTCAAAAGGCGTGAGATCGGGTGTCATTACAGAAACCTTTAATTCGGCTGGCAAAAACCAAATTAAGCGATAAAACAATAATCCCTGTCCGCCAGATCTAATTTTTAAATTCGGGCTTTCTTTTACTAAAATATCTATAACTTTTGAGTGTATATCGAACCACATCGGCAAAAGCTCTGTATCAATTGCTCCAATAATATCTTTATATCTGGCAAAATTTCTGGACTGTTTATATGAAATTTCAAATACCTCATATTCTTCTTTTGATAAAACTTTTTTGGCTTGAAGAAATATTCTATCAATATCCGCAGTCATTCCGATGTAACGTTTCTCTAGTTCAATATTTTCGTTTCTAAACTCTACAGCATGGGTCAAGGCATTCGTTAGGGGAAGCATTTTATTGTATCTTTTAGCAAGATTTAGGGGAATACTAAGCTCGCCTATTAATGATTCGCGATTCTTTGTATCTTTGATGTGTTCTATCATTGGGTACAGTTCTTCCCACAATATATTTATTTCTTTTTGGTTTTCCTTAACATCATCTGTAATCAGTTTTAAGACTTCTGAATAAATTTCTTTAAACTCGGGTATATTCTCCAATAATCTAATAATTTTGACACCCGAAAGTGCCTGCTGAAGATAAAGATCTGCAAAATCACTTTGTAGTAAATCTCTTTGGACTAAAAGCACTTTTTGTTCAAACTCTTCAGCTTCCCCAGAGACGTCAACAAACTTCCGAATCATGTGCTTCATCATGTCGATATAAAATTCATGAATTGGACCATCAGCAAATAAATAATTAACAATCCAAAATCTATAACAAAACAGTTTATTTAGCCTCAGGTCTGTTTCTACTAAAAATTTAAGGTTCGACTGATTACCATTTTTGTATTCTGTTTCGATCTTTTTAAAACCATCCCATAATTCCTTTTTTTGCGAATCAGCATATTCACTAAACCCTTCGGGGTCCATGGCATACTTTTCAGCTACTTCTTCATATTTTTTAATAATGCCGGGGTATTTATTTGGATAATAAGATATAAAATCCTCAATATCATTTGGTAAAAATCTCGGAAACTTTAATAAATTATCTGGTATTTTTAGACTAATACTCATAGATACTCCCATCTTGTCCGTCAAGAATAATTTTTTGGCCATCGACTAGGGTAGCAGTAGCTAGCTGAGTCCCAACAACGCAAGGTATATTAAATTCTCGAGCCACAATGGCAGCATGACAAAGGTTTCCACCAAGGTCCGTAATAATTCCACTTGCCCTTCTGATCGCCAGCAAAAATTGTGGTCTAGTCATGGCGGTAACCACGATATCTCCCTTGCTTACCCTTTCCATTTCTTTTTCCATATTTCCCTGATGAAACATATTAACTAGCCTCACGACCCCAACCACCTTTCCGGAGGAAGCGGGGTAACCACTTAGTATTCTTTTTGGTTTCTTTTCAAAGGGCTTAAAATATTCCCGCAATTTAGACTCGAGTTCATTGTATTGGCTGGATGATTTGAGCCAACTTTTCTTATCGTGTGTTATTGGTATTCCTTCAATATGAATTTCACCGACTATTTGTTTAATATCCTGATTTGGGTTGAGGCCGATTTTGTCATATGTTGTTACTAGGCGGCCCCTTCTAAAAGTACTAAGTCCATGATAGTTTTTATTCAGGCCGCTAAGTTGATAACCCCACCAACCCGTAGCTTTTCCTCCTTTGAAGACAATCTCAAATTCACTTCTATTGTTGTCTAAAATTTCAGGAAGCAATGGTTCACATATTTCTTTGTTATATGTCAATTCCATCTCGTCGTTTTTAATAAATGGAGCAAATCTTGTCCCAAACTCTTCCTTTATATTTTTAACAAGCTTTTCATTAACATCGACTTTTAGCCTTTTTATAATAACAGTTGTGCCACTTCTACCCTTTTCTACGTTTCGATGTATTATAAATGGATATTCATACCAGCTACCATGTTCTAGCCAATGGTCTTCGTCATATTCAAGGATATACTCTTCATCTTTATCAAGTGGTGTTGTTATTAGTGTAAATGTGTGACCCAGGAAGGAAGTCGACGTCTTGAGGCCCAAACCAAATTCGCCTAGTTGTAGTTTTTTTTCAGAAAAACCAAGACGTATTGATTTGGCTGCCATTTCTTCAGACATGCCGGTCCCATTATCAGTAATTACAATTTCGTCTGGAGTTATATCGAGAGATACCAAGAGTTTTTTATTTGGTATTCGAGCATCAATAGCATTGTCAATCAATTCAGAAAGTGCTTCTTGTATAGAATAGCCAGTTTGGCTTATTTTCGTCATAATGCTTCTGTGAGGAGATATATCTATTAACTTCGTTTCAGTTGTTTTTGCCACTTTATTCTCCAGCTATTCATCTATTAGAAGATGAATTAATTATTTAAAATATAGTCTAGTTTGTAGTATAATACAATTATTAGACCTTGACGAGGCCTCACCAACCTCTGAGTCTCACCCAGGAGCCCAGGTGTATATGGGCCAAAGAGAGTCCGGGTGACCGGAAAGTCAAGTGGAACCGTCCGAAGAATTTCGGGCCTTGACGGCCAATTTTGGTCGTTATTTTAATTCACCTTGTTAAAAAATATTTGCGAATATTGACTAATAAACCATTTAACTGGGTTAAGGAGTAAAATTATGTCAGCAGAAAGAAATCAAAGACCAGAACAAACAGAAGTTCAACAAGCAAAAGAAAAGGTTATTAAACTTAAAAATACCATTTATGGTCTTTTCGACACTCTCTTAAATATGCAATATACAAAGCCAAATGAAAGAACAGAGACCGACTACAAAATGATTACTCAAGTAAAAACAGAAATCAGAGGCCTTATAGAAAAACTAAAATTATATGCAGACAAAATTGGCCCAGACGAATTTCAAAAAGCCATGAAAGGCATCACCGGCCAGGTAAAGAACAGACTGAATTTGGACAATACAAAAGAACACATGCAGACCGAGGCAAGCGCTTTTTTACTAGAGCTTGGAGTAGATACAGATACAGTAACCAAAACAAAGGCAGAAACATATATTGTAAGCGAACCCCCTGAAGGAGAAGAATAACATGCCCGAACAATTATCAAATATAAGCCCAGAACAACGAGGAATGCTTAGAGATATCTCCAAGAATGATAAGGAGAGAGCTAGGGATATTGACGCCATCGGTTCTATTCATGAGGCAATAATGGGTACGAGAGCGACAGATCCGAAAGAAACCTTGGATTTACTAAAAGTAAAAATAGCCGAACTCAAAACAGAACTTTTCAAAGAAGGTAGTCACGAAAACAAAGAGACCACATCTACAGAGGAAATTAGACAAAAACTAATCGAGATACGCCTGCACGAAGAACGATTAGAAAATATCGAAAAAGGAGATATTGAAAAAACAGATTCTGCGGCAGACCTAACGGAATTTTCAAAGCTTGAAAAAACAGATGTTTTTCGCGATATCGTTCAAGAAATAACCATGCTAGTACACGATGCCTATTTTCAAAACAATCCTGACAAAAGCCGACAAGCTAAAGAAGCGCTGACGGCAATGGGAGTTGATATCACAAGTATGGACAGCGTAACACCAAATAATAGACCTCTGCCGATAGACAAAATTAATTATTTTGCCTACCAAATATATAAAAAACGAAGAAAGGAGTTACACAATGGAACAAACTAACATCAAAACAAAAAGACATTCCTATAGTCACATATTAGCTGCTGCTGTATTGGAAATGTTCCCAGAAGCAAAGCTCGCCATCGGTCCGGCCATAGATAATGGTTTTTATTACGACTTTGATCTCCCAAGAACTTTAATACCTGAAGATTTACCACTAATTCAAAAAGCAATGAAACAATTAATCAAATCCGGGGGTGTTTTTGAAAAAACTGAGGTGCCTGTGCCAGAAGCGGTTAAGGCTGCAAAAGCTCAAAAACAAATATATAAAGCCGAGCTAATCGAAGATTTGTCAGCTAAAGGAGAAAAAACAGTTTCTTTCTACCGTGTAGACGGATTCGTAGACCTTTGCGCCGGCCCCCACGTAGAAAGCCTAAAGGATCTAGATACAAAGGCTTTTAAGCTTACCACTATCGCAGGCGCTTACTGGAAAGGTAGTGAAAAAAATAAAATGCTACAACGCATATATGGTATAGCGTTTGAGAATGCCGAAGAACTCGCAGAGTATGAAAGACTCCAACTAGAAGCAAAAAAACGTGATCACCGAAAGCTCGGCACCGAGCTTGATCTCTTTTCCTTTCACGACGAAGGCCCTGGCTTTCCTTTTTGGCATCCCAAAGGAATGGTAGTACGGAATCTACTAATAGAATATTGGAAGAAAGAACATAATAAAGCTGGCTACGAAGAGATCAATACTCCTATAATACTTCGCGAAGAACTATGGCATCAGTCTGGACATTGGGATAACTATAAAGATGATATGTACTTTACAACTATCGACGACCAAGGATATGCCGTAAAACCAATGAATTGTCCTGGCGGAATACTTATTTACAAATCAAGGCTGCACTCCTATCGTGAATTCCCGATTCGTTTAGGAGAGCTCGGTCTCGTTCACCGTCATGAGCTATCTGGCGTGCTTCATGGTTTATTCCGTGTACGTTCATTTACTCAAGATGATGCTCATATTTACTGCACCGAAGCACAACTAAAAGATGAACTAAAGGGTGTAATTAAACTGATCGAGAAGATGTACAAAGAACTCGGCTTCGATAATTATCACGTAGAGCTTTCGACTCGGCCAGAGAAATCTATTGGCTCAGATGAGATGTGGGAAAAAGCGGAAGATACACTAAAGCAAGTGGCAAAAGAGCTTAAGCTTGACTATCAGCTAAACCCTGGCGATGGTGCCTTCTATGGTCCTAAGTTTGATTTTCATATTACGGATGCCATTGGGAGAACTTGGCAATGTGCCACCCTGCAACTAGACTTCTCTATGCCTGAGAGGTTTGATCTTGAATATGTAGATGAAGACGGTTCAAGAAAACGGCCAATAATGCTTCATAGAACAGTTTTTGGATCACTAGAAAGGTTCCTTGGTATATTAATCGAACACAATGCTGGCGCCTTACCTGTCTGGCTTTCCCCTATCCAAGTCGCCCTACTTCCTGTGGCTGATCGTCACGTGGAACATTGTGAAACATTGAAGAAAGAGCTTGAAGATTCAAATATTCGTGTTTCACTTGACGATAGTAAAGAATCGGTTGGAAAGAAGATTCGTAACGCCGAGATGTCAAAGGCTCCCTATATGTTAGTAATAGGTGACAAAGAGGCAGATTCTGGCAAGCTGTCTGTACGTTCATATGCAGATGGTGATTTGGGGCAAATGACAGCTCTCGAACTAATTAAAAAAGTTAAGAAATAATATGACTACAGATCCAATAAAATTTCACAAAGAGCTTCTAGGAAAACTAGTGGTTAGCTCCAAAATACATTTAGATGAAAAAACACTTCCTATTGCCTATACGCCTGGTGTTGGAGCAGTGTCTAAGGCCATAGCTGACGATAAGAAAAGAGTATACGACCTAACTGGCAAGCAAAATAAGGTCGCTATAGTTACTGACGGTTCTGCAGTACTCGGTCTTGGTAATCTTGGTCCTGAAGCTGCACTTCCCGTAATGGAAGGAAAGGCAGCGATATTCGCTCAGTTCGCAAAAGTAAACGCCATACCGATATGCTTAGATACCCAAGATACAGAAGAAATTATCAAGACTGTGAAGATAATCTCTCCCGCCTTTGGTGGAATTAATCTTGAAGACATATCCGCTCCTCGCTGTTTCGAAATCGAAAAAAGACTTTCTGAAGAGCTAGATATCCCAGTATTCCATGATGACCAACATGGCACAGCTATCGTCGTCCTTGCAGGACTAATAAACGCTCTCAAGGTAGTCAAAAAAGACAAATCTGTAAAAATAATTATTTCCGGTGCCGGTGCTGCTGGCCTAGCTATTGCCAATCTACTCGCAGCATATGGACTAAGTAATTATTGTTTGTGTGACTCTAAGGGTGTCGTTTCAGAAGACAGAAATGACCTGAATGGACACAAAGAACACACTATTTCTAATAGCACCGCCTCTTGTCCTATCGGTGAATGCGGAGACTCCTTGGTGGGTGCCGATGTCCTCATCGGCGTCTCACAACCAAACCAATTTTCAGCCAAAGAAATCTCTACCATGAACCAGCATGCTATCGTTTTTGCACTTGCGAATCCGATTCCAGAAATCATGCCAGATGAAGCAAAAAAGGGTGGTGCTATGGTAATTGCCACTGGTAGATCTGATTTCCCAAATCAAATAAACAATGCCCTTGTTTTCCCAGGCCTATTCCGTGGTCTGTTAGACAATAATATCAGTAAAGTCACACCAGAGATAAAAGTCGCTGTCGCAGAAGCTCTAGCAGCAATAATAACTGAGCCAACGAAAGATAATATTATTCCTTCAATCTTTGATAAACAAATCGTGGAGACTATCTCAAATGCCATCAAAAAACTCAAATAACCGATTATTAGCTCTAGATATTGGCGCTACCCACACTAGGATTGCTTCATTCGACAATGACTTAAGTATTCAAGATAGCGAATACTTTGATACTCCGCGAAAACAACTAGCGGAGAAGCTAAACCAAAAAATTATAGATTTCATCAAAGATAAACCAGACGCGAATGGGCTAGCGATTAGTGTTGCAGGTCCGGTCGTAGGCAATAAAGTCATTTTTACAAATATTGAAGGAAAGCCGACACTATCGGTTGATGATTTTACTAACCTTATTCCAAAAACAGTGATTATCAATGATGCGGCGGCGGCGGCATATGCTGAGTCAATATCTCGTCATTGCGATAATCTGGTATATATTACATTTTCCTCTGGAATTGGCGTTGGGGTAATCAAAGACGGAAATATTGTTAAGTTCGAAAATACGACCGCTGAACTAGGCCATATTTTTATAGAATCAGAAATAGATGTCCTCTGTGGCTGTGGAGGTAAAAATCATTGGGAAGCATTTTCTTCTGGCGTAGATATCCCTAATTATTATACAAAATGGCTTAAATCAAAAAACTTAGACACTGATTGTAAAATAGTCCAAGACATTTATAAGGAAGCCGAAGAAGGCAAAGAGCCAGCGTACAGTTTTATATCTCAAGAGATCGGCAATATAAATGATTATGCAATAAATAAAATAATAGAACTATATCGTCCTGAAGTAATCATCATCGGTGGGCCAGTTGCCCTTAAAAATACAGAATTATTTCTAGCCGGCATAAGCAATGAAACTAAGCTAAAAACCAAGCTTTCTTTTACTGATTTTGGAGACGATATTTCTCTTATCGGAGCCGCTAACTGGTACCGAAACCATATAGAATAAACCTACATTTCGTGCTAAAATACCACTCTATGAAATACTATTTTTGGATACTTGGCTGTGCCATGAATTACTCAGATGCTGAACGGATGGCTACCATTCTTGATAGTTTGGGGTACACAAAAACTGATGTCGAAAGAGAGGCTGATCTTTTCATAGTTATTTCTTGCTCAGTTCGTGAATCTGCTATGCTTCGCATCTACGGCAAAGTAAAAGAGCTTATAGAATACAAAAGGAATAATACGAAATTTAAAACAATCCTCACTGGTTGTGTACTAGAAAAGGACCAAAAAAAACTAAAACGCGTTTTTGATATCTTGATGACCATGGAAGACCTGCCGAAGTTGCCGGAAATGCTAAAAAACGCCACCCCCTCTCCCTCGTCATCCCTGGTCGCAAACCCAGGGATCTCTCTCGATCCCTCCGACTTGTCCAGCGTAGATTTAGTGAAGATGGGAGTAAATCCTAACTTTCGTAAGGATGACAGCGGAGAATATGAGAGTTACCTTAGTATCATTCCAAAATATCAAAGTCATTTTCGCGCATATGTACCCATTTCTACGGGCTGCGATAACTTTTGTAGCTATTGTGCAGTACCTTATACAAAAGGTAGGGAAAAGTCCAGACTATCAGCAGAAATAGTTAGTGAAATAAAGAACTTAGTGAATAACGGGTTCAAAGAAATTACGTTATTGGGGCAAAATGTAAACAGTTATGGGCATGATATCTCCAGTAATAAAAGAGATAATTCACCCTTTATTCATTTACTACTTGAGCTAGATACCATAGCCGGAGACCATAGAATATATTTCTACTCAAACCACCCGAAAGACATGACAGATGAGCTAATAGTTACTTTGGCAAAACTAAAACATTTTCCTCACTACATCCATCTTCCCCTTCAATCTGGTAATAATGAAATTCTAAGGAATATGAATCGGCATAATACAAAAGAAGAATATTTACAATTAGTTAAGAAAATCAAAAATGCCATACCAGACGTAAACCTAACGACAGATATAATTGTCGGCTATCCAGGTGAAACCGAAAAACAGTTCAATGATACTGCAGATGTTATGCAACAAGCTGAGTATGATATGGCCTTTATTGCCCAATATTCCCCCAGACCAGGAACGGTGAGTGCCAAGCAAGCAGACGACGTGACAAAAGAAGAAAAGGTTCGCCGCGAAAAAGTATTGCAGAAAATCGTTGCCGAAACAGTTCTTGAGTATAACCAAAAACTAGTTGGAACAACTCAAAAAATACTCGTCGACGAACAAAAAGGCGATAAATACTATGGTCGGACATCTGGATATAAAGTTGTGGAGATTACAACTGGCCAACCCGTACAGATTGGCCAGTATATTAACATAACTATAGAATCAGCTACTAGCTGGAAACTATTTGGGAATCAATAAATTTATTTTTCGAAATTTCTTAAATCAGGCAAAATCACATTAATTGGTTCAGTATTTTTTCTATCTTTGTCCAAGAATAATCTATTAAGTAGCCCAGGATTTAATTCATCAACTGCAATATCAAATACCGTATTGTCAACAGCTCTATTAGCCTCCCAGTATCTATAAAGATCGACAGAATTTAAAATTGTTGTTTCTACCCTAGGGCCGCTTACAAGCTCCCGAACCTCTACCTTCCATCTTTCGGTTTTACCCGTAAGCTGTGCCAACCAATTCTTGCTTTCACTTATTTCTTCTTTAGTAGGCTTAGTAACTCTATGTGCTTCATAACCAATAGTATCCGGCCTTACTCCCCTAGCAGCGTTTTCCGTATATTGGTTCCCATTAGTTCCGGAATGCTCGAATGCGTCAGCTCTCCTTTCTTCTATCCAAGTCACAAAGTCCTTTGGATCTCTATTAAGAGATTCAATCGCATCACGATATTCTTCACCCTTCAAGATTAAATCTATCTCTGATTGTGATGCCCCTGCTTCTTTCATACTGGAAGATGCTATCTCATCCATTTCTTCGTTCGTATATTGTCTCACTGTTTGCGAGGTTTCAATAGAACCACGATTATCACTGCTACTTTCCTTTTTAGCGCTACAACCAGGGAGTGCACCCAAAGCAATTACGCCCGCAAGTGCAACACCGACAAAGGACAACTTCCTTTCAAGCTTTTCTCTGTTTTCTTTCATTTCAACCAAAGATACATTGGTTTCTGATACTTTTTGATTTGTTTTTTCTTCAGTATCTTGCCAAGCGTCTTCCGCCAATTCTCCCATTTGATCAAAATTTGGGACTTGTCTGTCTTCCATTTGTTCTCCTTTTTTAATATTTATTTATAATGTAACATATTTCGCTTACAATCTATATTATACAAACCTAATATATTTCTAAAAACCTGTAGCACAAATTATTCTGTCGTAAACCTTAACTCTAGTTTTTTATAACCTGGATCCTCAGAATATAACCATTTTTCTACTGCCATCTTTGCCTCAGCTTCTTTATTTGAATCTCCGCCAGTAATTAGTGTTATATCGATAATTGGAACCTCTGAATCTCCTTCATAGGTCATATCAATACGATAGATGTCTGTATAGTATGGTAGCGTTCCGATAATTGGATAATTTTTTATTAATTCAGCTACCTCTTTGTCGTCAGCTACACATCCCGCCAAATCAGGATTTTCCAGCTCTTTGGCTTTAAGCTCCCCAATCACTTCTTTGAATTGGGGTGCGTCCAAAGCCTTTGTTATTTCTTCTTCGGTCGCAAATTGATCTACTAGGGTCTGAATATAGGTAGCCTTTGCCTTGTCGGCAATACCACCACCGTTGATAATTGATTCGGTGTTTATTTCCTTGTCTCTAAGAGGGGCCTTTTCACTCTTTGCGCCATACATAGCATAGCCAATACTGGCAGTAAAGACCGACATTGCCGCCATCCCAAGGCCTATCATCTGATTCAGGGTTAGCTCTTTCTTTTTACCCTCCGCTTTTATTCCATCTTTAGCAGAAAATTCCGATTCTTTGTCAGCAGCACTATTATTTATGGCCTGCACACTATCAATATTTTCTTGTGGTGGAACGTGCCCACCACCTTCGGCATTTAGCATAATTACTCCTTTTCTACTTTATAAGGGACCTTGATAACATCGTTTTCTTGCAAATGATACACATCTACTCCCTTGTTGGCTAGCTGAACAGCCTTTTCAAAAGCCTCTATACGATATTCATCGCCCCACCCACTTTCAGGGTAGAAAATGTCAATACCAGTACCCGTTGGTATTTTTTTTTCTCGCAATTCGCCCATGATTACCATTCTCGCAGCTTGTTCCTCCATACCTTTTTCAGAACCCTCATGGCTAAGCTTTTGAGTTTCGCTACCCGCAAAAGCCCCTGCTACACCCATGGCAACCACTCCTTTTATAAATTGTCTTCTAGAAATACCGTCATTCTCTTGGTTATCTGGCCCTGATCTTTCACCCATAATTACTCCTTTTGGATATTTTAATAATACTGCTCCGAAATTTTACTTTACTGGACTAGCATCGCTTAAAACAATATATGCTCCATTGAGATATTTATTCATCCTTCCATCACGTACTTGCACGTTGCCAAATATAGACAGTTTCTCCTTTTCGGCAGTAGCCCAACCACCGCCTTCTACTGGTTGAATTATAAAATTTAAAACTCCAGCAGACTTTTCGTATACCATAATATGATCACCAGTTAGATCCTCATTCTGATAAACCTCTACGTATGCCTCTACAATATTCACAACTCCACCCGGGCCAGGTCCTAGTTCCTTATGCACAAAAATCACTTTTGGATAACCCTCTATAACCACGTCTTTATTCTCAAATTTGGATGGATTTTTGGTTATCTCAAGAGCTGTCGTCTTGGTAGCCCGTGCCTTTGCTTCAATATTTGCTTGTTCTATAAAATTCACTCCAGGCGTCCCGCTCTCACTGCATCCAGTAGTTGCGACGGTAGTACCACCCAGAACTATGCCCAGAGCCGCAACCTTAAGCACTGTGCTATTACGGATTTTTGAAATGAATGTTTTATTAGTATCGTTTGGATTTATCTGCACTTGCATGGTCCCACTAATCTCAGTTTTTTCTTTATCTACCGGTTCAGACACTTTTTTAAGTTCTTCTGCTAAGACTTCTAAAGTATTCTTTTCTAATAATTCCTCTGTGGCTACCTTCTCAGATACCTCGAATTCGGTTGAATCTATATTCTCATATTCTTCTACAGTCATTTCGTGCTCCTATTTTGTACTTAAAGCTAGTATAATACACAAGTTATGAATAATCCAATAATCGTATTAACCGGTCCAACTGCAAGTGGCAAAACAGCTTTTTCTTATGAGATAGCTAAAATATTTACTAATATTGAGATTATCTGCGCTGATTCCATGACAGTTTATACGGGTATGGATATTGGTACCGATAAACCGACTTCAATAATACAAAATACAAAAAACAAAAAACAAAATGAAGAAGGAAGTTACGTCATTAATAATATCCCCCATCATCTTCTCGATATCGTAAATCCAGACGAGGAATTTAATGTCGCTATTTTTATTAAAAAAGTAACTACTCTAGTTAAAGAGATTCACGATAGGGGCAATATCCCGATGCTTGTTGGCGGTTCAGTGATGTATATTGATGCGTTTGCGTATAGTTATTCGATGCCAGATGTAAAACCGAATATCGAATTACGCTACGAATTGGAGAAAAAAAACACCGATGAACTCTTCAATCAGCTTTGCGAATTTGATCCCGACTGTGAATGGACGGTCGATAGACATAATAAAAGAAGATTAATTCGTGAAATAGAAGTATTTCTTGCCACAGGCCAACCAATTTCGAAACAAAAACAGCGGTCCCCCCTGCCAAATAATATTCTATATTTAGCAGTCGACCGTGAGCGTGAGATATTATACGAACAAATAAATAAAAGGGTGGATATAATGTTCCTAGAAGGATTTGTCGAAGAAGTAAGAAATCTTCACAGACTATATGACCACAATACCGCAATGCAAGCTGCTGGTTATAAACAAATTTGCCAGTACCTTGACGGTGATATAGATTTGGTAACAGCAATTGCCAAAACCAAACAAGCACACCGTAATTACGCCAAAAGACAACTCACTTGGTTGAGAAGAAATAAAGATATTAAATGGATAGCTAACGTCAAAGAAGCAACCATATCTATCAATGGTTTAATAATTTAATTACCAACATTAACATATCCTTAAAATGAATGTATAATATCATTATGCGTAAATTTATAGCTATTGTAGCGGCAGAGTTCGCAAGAGCACTGGTAATGATAACAAAAAAAGGCAGCGGTTCTGCTCTACCGGGTGTTTTTGCCCAAAAAGTAGACCCAAAAATAATCGGCAAGCTTGCTAAGATGATTAAAGGTGGCGTTATTATTGTTACCGGGACTAATGGCAAGACAACGACGGCCAAAATGATTGCCAGTATTTTAGAAACAGCTGGCCACAGAGTAATCTATAACTTTAGCGGTAGCAATCTATCGAGAGGAATAGCTTCTTTTTTGGTTCAAAAAACGAGTTTTTGGGGAACCAGGATTGATGGAGATATTGGCATATTTGAAGTTGACGAAGCTACGATGCCAGAAATTCTTTCCATGGTACAACCAAAATATATTGTTGTTACCAACCTTTTTCGGGATCAACTCGATAGATATGGCGAAGTTGATAAAACTGCAGCACTAATCGGCAAAGCCCTAGCAATGGCCAAGGACACAACTATATTATTAAATGGTGACGATCCTCTCGTTGCAAGCCTAAGCTCTTATAATAGTAAGGTTCAGTATTTTGGCGTAAATGATAAGTACCAAACTCTTTCAAAGGGAGCTATTGATTCTAGGAATTGTATCTCTTGTGGCCACGAGCTAACCTTTTCACCACGATATTATGGTCACCTGGGGAATTATAAATGCTCTAACTGCGGTTTAAGTAGACCAAACCTAGATTATTCCATTACAGACATGTCTTTTACTGTAGAAAGCTCCAAAGCTACCTTTAATGCACCAAACATGAAGACCGATATTTCTATTTCTTTACCAGGCCTATATAATCTGTATAATGCCCTAGCAGCTGCGAGCATAGCTTCTGACTACGGCATCCCAGAGACAACCATTATTACTGCTCTCTTGAAACTTAGTGCGGCATTTGGGCGGATGGAAAAAATTAAAATCGGGGAAAAAAATATATATTTAATGCTTGTCAAAAATCCTACAGGGTTTACTCAAACTATTGAAACTTTAACATTCGACAAAGACAAAAAGAATATCCTAATAGCTCTGAACGATAATTTCGCTGACGGCACAGACGTTTCCTGGATTTGGGACGCCGAAGTTGAAATTATCAATAATTATTATTCAAATTTCACAGTTTCTGGAATTCGTGGCGACGACATGCTTTTAAGATTGAAATATGCCGACTTTGATACTGCGAAGATTACAAAAGAGCTAGACCTGAAAAAAGCTCTAGAATCGGCACTAAAAAAAGTGGATGACGGTGAAACACTATATATTTTACCCACATATACTGCAATGTTAGAGATTAGAAAAAACCTGGCAAATCAAGGCCTCGTTAAAGGATATTTGGAATAATGGCAAGAAAAATAACTATCTATCATCTATACCCAAACAACATGAACCTATACGGTGATCTTGGTAATATTACCGCTCTAGAAAAACGTTGTCTGTGGCGTGGAATTGAGACAGAAGTGGTTAATGTCAATGTCGGTGACACAGTAGATTTTTCTAAGGCAGACATACTTTTTATGGGAGGAGGTCAAGACACTGGTCAAAAAATAGTCGCTTCCGATTTACAGGAAAAGGGTCAAGCAATAAGAGAGCAAATACAGGGCGGGTTATCAGCTCTTTTAGTTTGTGGAGGATTTCAACTTTTTGGACATTATTTTAAAACACTTGAGGGTAACCAGATAAAAGGGATAAGTGTATTTGATGCATATACCATTGCAAGTAATAGGCGTCTCATCGGAAATGTCGTTACAGACATTACTCACAATCTAGCGGATTGGAAGATAGAATATGGTTTTGATGTAACAGAAAAAAACATTACTACATTAACAGGCTTTGAAAACCATAGTGGTCAAACTCATTTAAACCCTGGGCTTCTACCGTTTGGGTATATTATCGAAGGATACGGGAATGACTCAAATAAGCAATACGAAGGCGCAAGATTCAAAAATGCTTATGGAACTTATTTACACGGAAGTCTTCTGCCAAAAAATCCGCACCTTACAGACCACTTTATAATGGCAGCAATAGCAAGAAGATATGGGGTAAAAGAAGCATTGGCACCACTTGACGATACAATAGAGCTAGAAGCTCACCAAGCATCTACCACTAGAGCAAAAACCGCAAAAACCGTTTCGCTTTAACTTTATTTTATTTTGTATACTAGTATTGTATAGCATACGGTACTATTATTACTATACAAAAGGCTATCTAATACCTTAATAACCTTTTGTCATCCTGAATTTATTTCAGGATCTCGGATTGTATGTATTGCATTTATATAATTACAAATAAATATAATGATGTATTTTATGTTGGTATGACGAATAATCTTGCTAGACGAGTTTTTGAACATAAAGAGAAACTTATTAAGGGTTTTAGTAATAAATATAACTTAAACAAGTTGGTCTATTATGAAGTTGCAGATAATCCAGAAACAGCAATTTTCCGCGAGAAACAAATCAAAAACTGGCATCGTGAATGGAAAATTAATCAAATAAATAAGACAAATTGAAATTGGAAAGATTTGTTTAATGAGATCCTGAAATAAATTCAGGATGACAATTGGAGGGAAGGGCACATGTTAGCTAAGATTAATTCTATAGCAATTATCGGGCTTAACGCAGAAAAAGTAGAGGTAGAAGTTGATTTATCGCCTGGGTTACCAGCTTTTAATATAGTCGGCCTCCCAGATAAAGCAGTCGAAGAATCAAAAGAACGTGTTCGAAGTGCTATAAAAAATAGTGGCGCCAACTTCCCTCAAAAAAGGATTACAGTAAACCTAGCTCCGGCGGACATTCGCAAAGAAGGTCCGTCTTATGACCTACCAATCGCAATAGGAATTCTTCTTGCAAGTGAGCAAGTATTATTTGATTCTACAAAATCATTAATTGTTGGGGAGCTATCCCTGAATGGTGAGCTTAGACATACCAATGGAACTCTAGCAATGGCGATTGCAGCGAGAGAGTTTGGTTTCGAAGAAATAATTTTACCGAAGAGTAACAGTGAAGAGGCTGCTATAATAAATAATATCAATATCATCGGTGCTTTATCTTTATCAGAGTTAATCAGCCACCTACGCAATGAAAACCAAATAGAAGCTATAGATTTTATACCTTTCGTCGAAGAAGAATCAATAGGCTATAAGCTTGATTTTAGCCAGATTATTGGACAAGAACATGCCAAAAGAGCTTTAGAAATATCCGCTGCAGGTGGGCACAATGTAATAATGGATGGTCCCCCAGGATCTGGTAAAACTCTATTGGCTCGGGCCCTTTGCTCTATCTTGCCACCCCTTACATATGAAGAAGCCCTTGAAGTCACAAAAATATACTCTGTTGCCGGAGCTTTAGAAAAAAGAACTTCCCTTGTAAAAAAACGCCCGTATCGAAGTCCACACCATACTACCAGCGGTGTTGCCTTAATTGGTGGTGGAAGCTGGCCAAGACCAGGAGAAATCAGCCTATCACACCGTGGCGTATTGTTTTTGGATGAACTCCCAGAGTTTCCTAGACAGGTTCTTGAAGTGTTGAGACAACCCCTTGAAGACGGGGATATCACAATCTCAAGAGCGAATGGTAGTCTTTCTTTTCCAGCGAAGTTTATCTTGGTGGCTGCACAAAATCCCTGTCCCTGTGGTTATTCAACAGACCCCGAGAGACAATGCACTTGTACTATTGGGCAAATAATTAAATACCAAAAGAAAATATCTGGTCCCTTACTAGATAGAATAGATATTCACCTGGAGGTGCCAAGGGTAGAATATTCAAAATTAGTTAATAATCACGCAGGAGAAAATTCCAGAGATATTCTAAAACGAGTTCAAGTAGCAAGGATTATTCAAAATAATAGATTTTTGGATACAAATACAGTTACTAATTCCGAAATGTCTTTAACTGAGCTAAAAAAATATTGCGATACAAATCTAGAATGTAATAATTTGTTGGCTGCCGCAAGTAAGCAACTTGGTCTTTCAGCCCGGGGTTACCATCGAATTCTCAAACTATCTCGAACAATAGCGGACTTAGATAACTCTAGAGATATTAAAAAAGAACACATTGCAGAAGCTTTGCAATATAGGCCAAAACAAAGAATATAAATATTGTTATTGCCATATTCGTTTTGATTCGCTAAAATTATTAACAGAGGGTTTATGGCAAAAGTTCCGGTATTTAAAGCCGTTAATGTATCAAAGACCTATGTGCTTGGAGACGTAGAAGTAAAAGCACTTCAGGGCGTTAATCTTGAGATTTATTCTGGAGAGTTTATTTGTATCTTTGGACAGTCTGGCTGCGGTAAATCTACACTACTTAGTATTATAGCTGGCCTGCAAAAATCCTCTACTGGAGAAGTATATGTGCGCGGAGAAAAACTTTCAGCTCTAGATAATAATGGTCTAGCAAAATACAGACGAAGTAAAATTGGAATTGTTTTCCAGTCGTTTAATCTTATACCTTCTATGAATATACTAGAAAATATTGCGCTACCTCTTACTTTTGCTAGAATCGGCAAATCACAACGTATCGCTCGCGCGAAAAGCTTGCTTGAAACCGTAGGCTTAGCAAAATATGCCAGCCACAGTTCAAACCAGCTTTCTGGAGGACAACAACAACGTGTTGCCATAGCTAGAAGTCTAGTAACTGCACCATGGGTAATGCTTGCAGATGAGCCAACTGGTAATCTTGATAGTAAATCAGCTAATGAAGTTATGAGATTGCTTATTTCACTAAATCGTAAGTCAAAGCGTACTGTTATTTTAATAACTCATAACCCAGAATATCTTGATTATGCTGATCGAACCTTCTTTATGCAAGATGGTAAAGTAGTAAAAATCCAAGTAAATAGCAAGGTGAAATCAGAAGATGAAATATCTAACGCTAGCCATATTAGCGATGAACTAAAGTCTGTCGCTAGCGAGATTGGTGCAGTTGCTGAAACAGAAACTAAGAAAAAGCACAAAACAAAGAAAGCCCCAAAGATGTCACAAGACGTAAGGGAAACTGACGATGAGGCCATTAAAGAAACTATTAATGTTACACCTACCGAGACTATGGATACAAATTCAATCAAAACCGTAGAAGTAACAGAAGATAAGGACCTTCCCGTAGAAATAGATACAAATAAGACTGATGATTTAGATCCTACAGCTACTGCAAAACCTGAGATCATTACAGATATAGTGGAGACAGTCGAAACGGACGATGAAACAGATAACGAAACGACTAAAGATTCGACCGATTCACCATTAGACACTGGGGAAACCGCCGGAGATGACCTCGATAACGACTCGGAGGTAAATAAAAAATGAAGATCATCGATATTCTCAGACTTTCTTTAGGTAATTTGAGGCGCAACATGCTTAGAACAGTTCTTACTATTTCTGGTGTTGTTGTTGGTATAGGTACTATAGTATTTCTCGTATCTCTTGGCTTTGGCATGCAAGAACTAGCGGTTAGTAAGGTTACAAATCTAGATGCACTCACACAAATGAAAGTAACCCCAGGAAAAGAAGGCACAAGTCTGAACCAAGTAGCAGTCGATAAATTTAAGGCAATAAGTGGTGTAAAAGCCGTTAGTCCGCTACTTCGCTACTCTGCAACGATTAATTATTCTGGCTATTCTGGGGAGTCAATCGCCTATGGAATCACGCCAAAATATCTACCGCTCGAAGATATTACCGTCGATTACGGTATTGAATCATTTTCTAGCGACGATGCTAAAGAAACAGTAGTTACTTTAGCCGCTTTAAAATCGTTAAAACTAGATAATCCACCAGAAAATGCACTTGGAAAAACTGTTGAACTGAAAGTAGTCAAGGTTGTAGGTGTAGATAAAAAAGAAGAAATACCCATACAGGTTAAAATTATTGGTATAAGTAAGGATACAGAAAATAAATCAGCATATCTGCCGATAGACGTTGTGGGCAGAACAGATTTAACTAATTTCGATAGCGTTAAGATAAAGATTAATGATAAAGAACTAATGCCTGCAGTACGTAAAGCGGTTGATAGTCTTGGGTTCCCAACAACTTCTATTAACGATACAGTAAATGATATCAACCAAGTTTTCGTAATTGTCCAATTTATCCTAGGTGGTTTTGGCTTCATCGCACTCATGGTCGCCGCTATTGGTATCTTTAACACCCTTACAATAGCTCTGCTTGAAAGAACTCACGAGATAGGTATAATGAAAGCCATTGGAGGTAGAAACACCGACGTAGCCTTTGTATTCACCGCTGAAGCGTCTATGATCGGGCTATTCGGTGGTATTATCGGTGTTAGTATAGGTTGGTTCCTAGGAATACTTGTAAATGTCTTAATTAATTATGTCGCAACAACCCTAGAAGGTGAAGCAAGCACTTTATTCGCAACTCCTTGGTGGTTTGCACTCTCAGTAATAATTTTTGCCTTTTCTGTTAGCACAATTGCTGGAATCATGCCAGCACGAAGAGCTGCCGGCCTCGATCCTCTAGAAGCCTTAAGGTATGAATAAACCAGAGGCAATTAAACTTTCAAAAAAATTTATCGACGAAATACTTAAAAAAGAAGACTGGTACATAAGAACTAAAAACAAAACCAAAGCGATTATTTTATATGGCTCTACAGCAAGAGGAACAAATACTGATAACTCAGATATTGACCTCTTATTTTTTATGCCGTTAGAAATAGAAAAGTCTTACACAAAAGGTGAATATTTCTATAATTACGGCGAGGAAGAATTTAATATTGTCATTAGGTCAATCGAAAGGCTAAGATTTTCCGCCAAGAACAAATATGACGAGTTCCAGGATAATGTATTTTGTGGCCACGAAATGTTGTTCAGCGCTGATGATGAAGTAGCAATGTTAATAAGTATTATTCACTCTAAAAAAAGAGACTTAGTTAAGTCTCTTAATAGTTAATTATTTTGTGTCGCAGCCTCCACCACAGCCGCCACAACCACCACCGCAACCGGCTTCGAATTCAGTTTCCGTGCAAGTTACTTTTTTTGATTCGCATGAAGGACACTTTACTTCCTCGCTTGAATCTTCAAGGGCCGCCTGAAATTCTGCTTTGCATTTAGTACACTTACAGTCGTAGATTTTCACTTTATTTAACCTTTTCTACTATTTTCTCGAATATAACTGGGTGTGAAACTGCGATTTCAGACAAAATTTTACGATCTACTTCGATATTATTTGCCTTCAGAGCACCGATAAATTTCGAATAAGAAAGTCCTGACTCTTTGGCAGCATTTCCAACTCGAATAATCCATAGACCTCTCAGGTCTCGCTTTTTTGTTCGACGATCTCGATATTGATATGTCCACGCCTTAAGTAAAGCCTCTTTGGCTTTCTTTACACTAGACCTTCTTACCTTGATCATTCCCTTTGTCTGAGATTTTATCTTCTTGTGTTTTGCGTGAGATGTTACGCCTCTTTTTACTCTCATTATCCGACTCCCAACATTCTCTTTATATTCTTTTTATCAGCTTTGGCGACTTCTGTAGTACCTCTATAACCTCTTTTCTGGTCTTGAGTTTTGTGTTCTAGTAAATGATTTGCAAAAGCGTTCTCGCGTTTAATCTTGCCAGTTTTTGTAATTGTAAATCTTTTTGCTGCACCACTATGTGTTTTTATTTTAGGCATGACATTCCTTATTAATTATGTGATTTTATTTTTTCTTCTTTGGAGCGACTACCATAGTCATTTCTCGTCCTGCGAATGAGGGTACTTGTTCTACATCTGCAATTTCAGAAAGACGGTCTGCGACATTATCCAATAGTTTTTTCCCTAAATCCTTATGAACAATCTCTCTACCTCTAAATCTGAGCTGAAACTTTACCTTATCTTCTTTTAAAATAAACTTTTCAGCATTTTTTAGCTTAGTTACTAAATCATTTTCACCAATCTTGACGCCAAGACGGATACCCTTGATCTCAGTTACTTTTTGTTTAGATTTAGCTTTTTGCTGCTGTTTCTGCTGCTCATATT
The DNA here is from genome assembly GCA_037129835.1 of bacterium. Lineage (GTDB taxonomy): Bacteria > Patescibacteriota > CPR2 > UBA1875 > CAIMLA01 > JBAXUE01. The sequence goes on from JBAXUE010000007.1 coordinate 36,604, forward strand.
TATACTTTCCCCAGTCAAGAATCTTTGCTACTGGAGGAACAGCATTTGGAGAAATTTCAACCAAATCAAGACCAGTCTCTTCGGCCATCGAAATGGCTTCTCTAGTAGAAACTACACCAACTTGCTCACCTTCTGCTGAGATAAGTCTCACTTCTGGTACTTTTATCTGTTGGTTTATCCTGGTTTGCTTTTCTATTTTTTTCTCCTAAAACAGAACAATCTTATCAAAAATCTGCTTTGATGTCAATGAAACTAGAACTGTCTTTTCCTTGAAACAATTACCCTGAGTTTTATATCTGATACTTCAATACTAACTGGTGTTTCCCCCACAACCTTTCCATCAGCACTAACTACTACTGGTTTTGGTGATGAAATTTTTATTTTCCGGGTATGAAAGATAGATACCTGACCTGGCCTTTTGCTAAGATTCAGCTTGCCTTGGCCGTATTTAATTGCGTCGCTAAAACCAAGCTGTCCTATAAGAACTGCATCGAGCATATTGTCTTGAGGTTTTGAGTGCTGTGGTAAATATTTATAAAAAGCTCCGTTCGATAGAGAGAAGTTAAAACAATCTGTTTCAACTGTATATCTACTGTCGAAGTCCAGTGTTAGATGAACTGGCTTATATGAGTTCACTATCCCAGTTAGCTTTGTTAGACTACTAAGACCGTTGAAAAATCCTCCAGTGTGTTCTTTTTTTAGTTCAAATAAGCTATTATCAAAACCTATTGTAACTGCTGTAACGAAAACATTGTTATTAATAAGGCCGAGGTCTACTTTTTCAATCTTCCTCGCAGCTAATATGTTGCATGCAGATTGCCAGTCTTTAATACCTAGCATCGCCGCTAGTTCATTCGTCGACCCTAGGGGTATAATACCGAGAGCCACATTCGTATTTCCAGCCATTGCATTTATTATTTCGTTTATTGTCCCATCGCCACCAACTGCGACTATCGTCTTATAGTCTTTTTCAATAGCCATGCGTGTTAATTTGGCGATATCCCCTGCGCCCGTACTTTTAACAAATTCGCCAGCAATACCAAGTTCCTTAAGTCGTTCCTTAAGTTTTTCTTGGACCTTATTGATTCTGCCACTGCCAGAAGCCGGGTTAATAATATAATAGTACATCTATAGTATAGTGATTCTTACTATTTCTTTGCTTCTGTTTCATCAGGTATGACATCACTCGTTTCAATTGTAATATCCATTTCTGGCTGAGTAAGTACTTCTGTCATAGTAGATTTACCGCTAAACAAAGCTCCTGGCGAAATAACTAATATGTTGGCGGTTATGTCACCGAATACTCTACCAGACTCAGATATATTAAGTCGCTCGCTTGCATTGATATTACCCTGTACTGTTCCTGAAATATTTACATTTTTTGCGTGAACACTTGCAATAATGTGTGCATTAGGACCAATATTAACAGTGCCTTTAGTCTTAATTTCCCCATTAACATTACCATCAACCGTAATGTCACCATCACTTTTGAGGTTACCCTTTAACTTGACTGAAGTGCCAACGATTGTCTCTGCAAGACCAGTAGAAACTACCTCGTCTTTTTTTTCAAACATCTTTTCTCCTTTATTTTTCATTTATTGCCCTTTTTATTACCTCATCTTCTTCTGCGCTTAAATTGTTCTTTGCTTTTCCTGCGACAATTTCTTTGGCATAAACCCTGTTTACGTCTCGACCGTGAATACTAGTAAAAACAAATCCATTATTTGACAAATCTAAAAGCGCCAAACTAAAACTCTGATCCCCGCCAGTGTCTGAAAATGGATTATAACGAATTAATGAAAATTTCTGATAGCTATTTTTAATTATTTTGGCGATACTGTCTATGCTGTCTTCAATTTTAGCCGATCTTTGATTGATAGATTTACTTTCATTAATAGACCTTGTTACTAAATCACGAAGATTTTTGCTGCCGTCATCAAAAAAGAGTTTGTTCTTATTTTTAATTGAAAAAATAATAAACGTTAAAGAAATATTCCAAATCAAGAATACCACTGAAAATATTATTAATAGTAGCGTCAAATCCACCTTCATTAAGTACAATTATGCCCTAATTTTTACTTTTTTTCAAGCAAATAATGACTTTTACAATTATTTAGTTTATAATAATTAACCGATGAGCAAGAAAAAAACCAAAATTGAAAAAGTGGCCACTAGGCACCAATTTTCCCACCTTGAAAAAGGAGTGACTAAGAATAATACATCCGAGATAGTTTCTGATGAGCTGAAAATCCCAACACAGAAAGCCGGACCCGTAAACGGCTTAGGTCCACTAGTTGAAAGAGATCTAAAATTTACAGGCATACTTATTGTAGCCTTTGTGGTTTTAATAATAGCCTTGGGAGTAGTTGTCCACTACACCCCAATTGCAAATGATCTTCTCTTAAAATTCGGCATCAAGTATTAAAAAATCGACCATAAGGTCGATTTTTTAATACTTAGTTAGCCGATAAGCCGGGTTCTGTTCGTCCGGCAGCTGCCGGATCTGACGATCATCTATCTATGCGACAGGACTACTAGAAATGGGTCTGTATCACGACTTTTTCGAACTAGTCATCTTAAGAGAGATTACCCTCTTTCAAATCATACTCGACACAACCATTAGCCCACCTGTCTTGCACCTGATAGGGTTTACCTCCGTCTGCTGTCGCCAGCAGGCGCTGTGAGCTCTTGCCTCACTCTTTTCACCCTTACCACGTAAACGTGGCGGTATTGTCTCTGTGGCACTTTCCCTAGCCTTAGAACCCACTCAGAATCTCATGTTGAGCTTCAACTTCTTAATTTCGAGCTAAAAGCTTGAAAATTGAAGAAAAATATCGAGATATATTGACGAGTTTTGAATGATTTGCAGCCGAAATTATACAGCTTTAGCCAACAAGTACTCTATTCGAATATATTCTTTCAAAACGGTGAGGTTTTGAGTGGGTTCATATAACCGGTCGCCGTTAGCGACTATCATGATAACAAGGTGCCCGGACTTTCCTCTCCAAAAAGGAGCGATCGTCTGGATAACTAAGCTACGGTATTATAACACATTATTATGCTTTTCTCAAGTATCAGAAACCCGCCTCATCCAGGGCTTCGTTTACCAATTCGTCGGCTAGTTTATTCGCTTCTCTACGAACATGAACAAATTTAACTGGTCGAAAAAATATTAATTCTTGCACCTTTGAATAGAGAATTTTCATTCCTGGATCTTTGACCTTATAGATTCCATTTAGCTGCTTCACTACAAGTTCGCTATCAAGTCTACACTCAATCTCATCTGCCTCAAGTTTCTTTGATTCCTCTAGGCCGCGTACCAGAGCGGTGTACTCGGCGACATTATTACTGCCAGTACCGATGTATTCACCAAACTTTGAAATTACTTCGCCATCTGAAGTTGAGAATACTACTCCTATTCCCGCAGGACCTGGATTATTTCTCGAGCCTCCATCAGTATTGATTATTAGTTTTTTCACGATATTTCCTCCGTTAGAAATGCTTCTCTTATTTTATATATTCCATTTGCAGCCGAGAGCCTAAGAGTCCAAGGCCTTATTTCTCCTGCAAAAAGTAAATAATCTGGCGATACTGTATAAATATTTATTTTCCGATGAATAGGCTTAACGCCAAATGCGATATCAAGGCTGTCGTTATAATTATCGTCGCTAAGCTTATATGTCTTGCGAAATTGTTTAGTGAAAGCTATCGCAAGTAATTCTTTAAAACTACCCCTCAATTGTCGAAACCTACTGCGTCGGTATCCTTCCGGCACCGTCGTTACCACCAACACGTCCGTGCAGCCGTCGGTAAGAGCTTCCTCAATTGGAATGGCTTTTCCAATATTGCCGTCTAGATGCTTATTACCGTTTATCTCTATTATTTTATTATAATATCCCGGCATTGCACAAGAAGCTTTCATTAATTTTAAAAAATCAATATTATCATGATTTGTATATGAAATACAGCTACCCGTTTCTGCATTAGCCATAAATACCTTCAAAACTGACTTCGAAGATATTAATTTCCTTGTTTTTAGAGGTTTTACTTTCTTCATAACAACATCAAACAAAAAATCTAAATCCATAATCTTTTGCAGCTTCCACGGTTTAATAAAATTAAACCATTTCAAGTCTTCCCAATATATAGAGGCCCCGTCTTTTGCTTGCCCCGAAAGAAAGTAGGCGCCAGAACAACTGCCAGATGAGGTGCCATATACGTGATCAAAGCAATTCGTAAGACCCAGTGACTCCAGCCCAATCATGGCACCTCCACCAAATACACCTCGCATACCACCCCCTTCAATGATTAAGCCAATCTTAAACTCATCAGATACCCCGGTTCTTCTATTTATTATTCTCTCAATAACTTTGCCGTCTTTTCGCATAAACACATTCTACCTCAGCATAGCATTTGGTACCAGAAACTAATCTTCATATGTTCGCTTGCATATTTGTTTCAATTGAAGAATAATGTTAATAATATTTACATATACATTTGATTAAACACAATTGAGGAGGGCAAATGGAGATTCAACAGCTTATTACTTTTGCGGGATCAGTAATTGAGATATTGGGCATAAGCGTTATATTTATCGGTGTTTTGATATGCACATTCAGATTTATATATAGACTAGGTAGACAACCCTTTAAGTCGATATATGTTTCAACAAGAAATTATCTTGGCCAAACACTTCTCCTTGGACTTGAGGTTTTGATGGCAGCAGATATAGTCAGGTCTATAACCGGCACACCCAATCTTCAGAGCATTCTTATTTTGGGACTAATAGTATTAATCAGAACTTTTCTTAGTATGGCACTAAATATCGAACTAGAAGGTCGCTTACCCTGGAAAAAAGCGGAAAAATAAAACAGTTTTATTTTGGTCAGGGCAAGAGGACTCGAACCTCCGATCTCAGGACCCCCAGCCCTGCGCTTTACCAACTAAGCTATGCCCTGTAGTGATTATTGTAAAACATTTTTCTTTCTTTTGCGTTAGTTTTAAGAATATGCTCTCTCCACATCGACTCACTTCTGGTTGAGTATTTTTCAGATTTCACCAATATCCAAGGTTTTTTGGCTTTTGTAGAGACCACCTCCCAGAATTATGGCGCTTTAATCGAATCAAACAATTGTTTGTTTGCCCTATATAAAGGCTACCGTCGATTTGGCTTTTCAACAAATATACGTAATACATCTTGGCCCCTCTCTGAGTCTACGACTCATAGAGTCGGAGACTAGCCGTACGCGCTACCAGCTGCGCTACACCCCGATATTAAAATATAACTACCAAATAAATTTATTTAACATTGTTAAATCCATAGTTCGATAAAATTCAAAAGAAATGGTAGGGAAAACGTGAATGAATTGCAAAAATAAAATAGTAATAGAATATAAATAACTAAAGACACTAAAAGTAGTAAAGCTTGAAATAACAATCAGCATAATTAAGATGATCGGACCCGATTCGACATATTTATTATTATCCAGTATTGGGAAAAACAACGCGAAAAACTTTTGCCCGTCTAAGGGCGATATAGGGATTAAATTAAATACCAACAAGAATATATTATATAGAATCATATAGAATAACAAAAACTTAAAATAACCATCTGGCACAAAATTGTAGAAAGAAGATAATAATAAAGCTAGCAGTAAGTTCGAGACTGGTCCTGCGATTGCAGTAAGAGCATTCCCCATCCTGGGATTATTAAAGTTATTTGGATTGATCTGTACGGGCTTACCCCAACCTATCCCTAAAAGTAAAATCGAAAGACTACCGTAAACATCAAGGTGTTTTGCTGGATTCAGGGTCAGCCGACCCATTCTCTTAGAAGTATCATCTCCGAGAAAATTAGCAGTCCACGAATGAGCAAACTCATGGATAGATAAAGCAACCAACAAAGATATGATAATTGTAATAAATAATATTGGATTTTCAATTATGCTCAGAAGCCCCATTTACACCTCATAATTATTTGATTATATTGACCAGAAACTTAAATTATGATAACATTTACAGCGTTGTAATGAAAGTCCGGAGACAATAATGAGTATCGAATGTAATATTTGCGGGAAAAAACCAATAACTGGTAATAACGTCAGCCATTCACATCGGAAAACACGCCGAAGATGGCTACCAAATTTGCAATGGTTTACTCCAGAAAATGCCGATCAAAGAGTAAAGGCTTGCACAAAATGCATCAAAACAGCTAGCAAAGTAAGATAACAAAAAGACCCCAACGGGGTCTTTTTTAATCAGAGATAATTTAATAATTTAAGACAACTACCTGAAGCTCTTCAGGAAGTTCCTTCTTAGTAAGTTTTAATTTTTCTAGATTTTCTGGCGTTAAGGCCATTTCGTGGATAAAATCAGACACGGGAGCAAGATTATCAGAAACTGCATCCGTATTACTGTAATGCATCGGTATAACTATTTTAGGTTCAATTTGGCTGATAACCTTGATTGCTTTCTTGGCGTCAATGGTGTAAAACCCACCGACTGGAAGCATCAAAATATCAACGCCGTCCAAACAATCTAACTGTGGACCTGAAAGTTCACAACCAATATCGCTAAGATGTGCGATTTTAATACCATCTACCTCGAAAGCGAACATGGTAATCTTACCACGCTCTTCCCCTTCTTTATCATCATGAAAACCCGACACTCCTACAAATTCAGATTCCTTTACTTCGTATTCCCCTGGTGAGTCAAGAAGCAAATAATCGTCATTTTTTAAAACACTTAGGTTGTTGTGATCTTTATGATTGTGGGTCGATATTACAACATCCGCATCTTGCTTACCAAGCTTAATGCCAACCTGATCGGAATCAAAAGGGTCTATAAGAATAGATATTTTCTTTCCTATTACCTTAAAACATGAACGTCCTAAATAATTAATTTCCACGCGCTTCCTCCGTTTCTTTTATTTTTACAAATTCCTCAAGCAATATGCCGACAGCAGATGCGACTGGCACAGATATAAGTATACCAATAATACCTAGTAAGTTACCACCAATTAAAATTGCCAGAATAACTACGATAGGATTTAGACCCAATGATTTCCTCATTACCTGAGGCACAATAATATGATTTTCAAGCTGTTGCACAAGAACAAACCAAGCGGCGACGATAATTGCAAGAAAAGGAGAAACTGTAAGAGCTACTGTAACCGCCAATATTCCTGCTATCCAAGGACCGATGACGGGTAATACCTCTAAAATACCCGATATAATTGCGAGAGTTAGGGCGTATTTTACACCCAATATCGAAAGGCCAACCCAGTTTACAACAAATATTATCAAACCTAGAAATACTTGACCTCGTAGCCAATAACTCATCTTTTGTGATATTTTTTTGTAAATGACCGTGGTTCTTTTTTGATGTTTCTTCGGGACATAAGCAATAATAATATTTTCTGGGCCTTTCTTCGAAAGTAAAAAGTAGAAACTAAGCACAAACACTAGGATAGTATCGATTAGACCGATGAAAACACCTTTGGCACTGGAAAATATACCGGAAAAGTTTGTGGTAGATATAGTGCTACCTATTTTGTCAAAAGCTGATAGCATATTTATCTTAATATTAGCGGCAACAGGACCAAAGTACCCCGATATGGTGTCTACATAACCTAGTCTATTCTGATATATACCACCGAGCTGATTAATTACAGGAGGAATTATTAAACGGAAAACCAAAACCATGACCGCGATAATTATTAGATAGATCAACGATATACTTAAAGCCCTTGGTATTTTACGTTTTTGTAATAAATCTACAAGAGGAGCTACCGCCATGGCAAGTATAAATGCAAGCAGAACAGAAACTAATATTTCCCGAATCTGAATTACCAACCACAAAGAGAGAATAATTCCCAATACCCAAAAAAGAGTATTGAAAGAAAATTCTATTGTAACTCGGTTGTCCTTAGAATCCACAGCTACTCGCTTTCTTCAGAAACCTTTAGATAATCTATAATGACCTTTTTGGGTCCATTCATAATCTCAGTTAAGAAACGGTCAAAAAGCAGTGAGCGATCGTCAAATTCGGTCTCCGTCATGATGCAATAGTTTGCTTCACGTCCTATTTCCTGTTCTAGCTCAGATAGGGCAGGTTTTAACTTTCTCTTGTCTATTTCGCCTACAATAAAGAGGTCAACTTGGCCTGTAGCGTCTCCCACGATTGGTCCCAAAAGAGAAACGTATTGGACATTGCCAGCCCGGCGAATAGCAGCTGCTAATTTATCCTCAGTTCCCATCCCTTTTTGAGCTTTTTCAAATATTTTCTTAAGCTCATGATAAAATTCGAACTTAGTATTGATCTCATAATAGAGCTTTCCCCTCTTTTCGTGTGACTTCACAAGACCAAGCGATTTAAGATTTAACAACTCTCTACGGACTGAATTAATCTGCTCATCAATTTTTCGGGTCATCTCCCTAACATAGAAAGGATGGCCAGGGTTAGTAAGCAGTAGAGACAAAAGTTTTACCCTTGTCTTTGAACCAAATAGAGTTTCGTACATGATACACCTCAATTAATAACTGCATTATAAAATACTTATTCAACTATGTCTAGTACTTTGTGCTTATTTTGTACAAACTAGTTATACAAAGGGATATTTTTGCGCACAAAGGGGCTGGTAATAATCTAACAAGGTTAAGATTCTGAAATTACTACGAGAAGGCATTAAGAGTAGTTCTCTATTCGGCAGTTGCCGAAATTCGAACAATAAAAGGGAGTGCCTGAGACTAATTCAGGATGACGATAAAGGAAACCCTCTACTGCCCCATAAACCTGCCACCCAGTTTCCCAAAGAACTGGTTGAGCCTCTGAG
>JBAXUE010000008.1:0-16962 GCA_037129835.1 bacterium
GAACAACTGGTGTCTCTGGAACAACTGGTGTCTCTGGAACAACTGGTGTCTCTGGGATAGATGAATCATCGGAGTTCACTTGTAGTTTTGCGAATCTTGGTGAAGATTGAGCCTGTTCGGTTGTTTGACTTTGACTATCAACGCTAGCCGCAGTGTCGCTAGTGTTAGGAATCTCCTCGCTGGTGCCATCTTCATTATTAGACATTAGGCCTAGTTCTTTTTTTGTTTGGTCAGTTATTGGAGTAGTGGGAACATTAGTGTTGACGGCTGGGGTATTTTGGACTTCTGCCTCTTGACTGGCTGTATTTTGTTCTTCTGTCTTGTCGTTAAAATTAAAAATTTTACTGTCGACATCTCCTGAAGCACTATCGCCAGTTATTAAACCACAATTCGAACAAAAAACCTTTCCATTAAGATTTATTGGTTCCATATCTGTATTGCAATATTGACAGATCAAATTCCCCTCCAAAATATATCTAAAATTATTATACTACTAAAATGGAATATCTTCATTAAGAAGATTGTCTAGATATGGCGAACGATATAATTCTACGCCTAATTGCTTATGATATGGCGCAAATTCTGTTCCTTCTTCAAGCGAATGAATAACGTTGTAAGCTGCATTAATTTTTGTTGAACTGTTATCGAGATAATATAGTGCCACAGCTTCCGTGGTCTTTGGCTTTATAGGACTACCAAACTCTAGCTCTCCTTGGTGGGACAAAATTAAATGGATAACTTCGTCTAGTAAATCGGCAGGAATGTCTTTTGGCGCATGAGATTTCACATAATCAGCACCCATAAATATATGACCAAGCAATTTACCCTCTTTTGTAACGCTGATGCTTGTTGCAAGCGAATATTCAAAAACTTTCCCTAGGTCATGGAATATAATACCCGTGACTAAAAGATCCTTGTTCATTTTGGGATATCTAGCGATAACGGATTCGCTCATTTTGAGCATATCCAAAGTATGCTCTAGTAACCCATGCTTATATGCGTGATGAATGTAATACGCTGCTGGCGACTCTAGATATTTTTCATAAAATTCGCCATTAAGGACGGCATCTACTAGTTTTACTAAGTGAGTATTTTTTATGCTGTTTTTAAATGTCTCAAATTCTTTTTGCATCTCTGCTTTAGTATAGGAAGAACTGGGAACAAAATCATCTTTGTTGTAATCAATAGCCTCTGTTGCACTTGTAACATTTAGTTGCAATCCGAACTGGTCGTCTGAAACTCCCGCATCGATAGAGTATACTTTGCCTTCAGTTAGATCCCCTACTGCAGGTATTGCTTCTGACCAGACTTTCCCTTTTATGCTACCAGTTTTATCTCCGAATTCGATATCTAAATACGGTTTGCCATTTCTGGTAATCGCTTTCTTTAGTTTTTTTAATGCAAAGTCTTCGGCAAAAAGGCTCATACCCGATTTTAATTCGTTAAAATAAATATTTTTCATTATTTCGCCAATACACTACGTTTATAATCATCGAGATTCTCAAGTGCGACCCCCGTACCTTTCGCTACACAGAAAAGAGCATCGTCTGCTACATAACTAGGTATACCTGTTGCTTTCGTGAGCAGTTTATCAAGATTTCTAAGTAAAGAGCCACCGCCCGTCATGACCATACCTCTATCGATAACGTCACTAGATAGCTCGGGTGGGGTTTGGCCCAGCACGTTTCTTACAGCCAGAACAATCTTTTCTATTTCGTTTTGCATCGCCTCGGTGACTTCGTTAGAAGAAATGCTAATTGTTTTAGGCAACCCTGCAATCATGTCTCTACCGTTAATTTCCATAGACTTTTCTTTTTCTGCAGGCAGTGCACTCCCTATTTTAATTTTAATGTTCTCAGCGGTTCGGTCGCCGATAGCAAGGCCATATTTTTTTCGGATATAGTCGGAGATGGCTTGATCAAGTTTGTCTCCGCCAACCCTGACGGAAGTCGCCGCTACTATACCGCCAAGCGAAATTACCGCGACTTCAGTCGTGCCGCCACCGATATCGACAATTAAGTTGCCAGCAGCAGAATCTATTGGAACATCAGCTCCAATGGCCGCAGCAACTGGTTCTGGTATAATATAAACTTCTTTTGCCCCAGCTGCTTTAGTGGCATCAATTACTGCTCTTTTTTCAGTTGAGCTGACTCCAGCGGGAACGCAAACCATAACTTCGGGCCTGAAGAGCCGTATATTGCCACTCACTTTGTTAATAAAATAGTGGATCATAGCCTCAGTCACTCGGTAGTCTGCGATAACACCATCGCGGAGTGGGCGGTATGCAGTAATAGTATCAGGAGTTCTGCCGACCATTTCTTTTGCTTCATTACCGACAGCAAGTACTTTATTATCTTCAGATACAGCAACAACCGAAGGTTCGTTAATAACAATCCCTCTTTTTGGCACATATACTAAGATGTTCGCTGTGCCTAGATCAATTCCAATTCTGTTTTTTAACATTTCGAACAAATTTTAGCACGAAACGGTCTTTTAAACAAGTCGTCTAGCTATTAATCCTTTGAATGCTAGCACCGATATTATTGAGTCTAATATCTATATTTTCATAACCTCTATCAATAATTTGAGCATTTTCAATAGTGCTTTCTCCTTCGGCAATAAAAGCGGCAATAAGCAATGTGGCACCAGCTCTCAAATCAAGACTTTCTATAACGGAACCAAATAAAGGTGTGGGGCCAGTAATGGTTGCCTCATGTGAGTTTTTTATAAAACAGTCTGCACCCATTTTATTAAGTTCATTTAGATAATTTAGTCTACCTTCAAACATTGTTTCAAAAATTGAGCTAGTTCCTTCGGCCTGAGTCATGAGTATTCCCATTGGTGCTTGTAAATCAGATGCGAAATTTGGATAAATGTCAGTGCGTATTTTATTGATTGGAAAGATGGATTTTATTGGTTTAATTCTTATTGTATTATTATTAAGTATTTCGTAGCGTACGTTAGCTTCATCAAAAAGTTTTAATAATATATAGTGATGTTCTATTATAAAACCAGATATCGTCAAGTCTCCTCTAGATGCCGCTGCGGCAATAGCGAAAGTCCCCGCCTCTATTTGGTCTGGAATAATGGTGTAATCGATGGCATTCAATCTTTTGGTGCCCACGACAGAAAGTGTATGTGTGCCGATGCCAGAAATATTTGCCCCCATCTTTACAAGAAAATTACAAAAATCTTCGATATGGGGTTCACAGGCAGCTAAATTAATTTTAGTATTCCCCGTCGCAAGTACAGCAGCCATAAGTATATTTTCTGTGGCTGTAACGCTTATCTCATTTAGTGTTATTTCACTGCCAACTATATTATTGCAAATGATTTCGTAACTATCTTCATTCTCAATAATTTTTGAACCAAGTTTTTTTAAAGCGTCAAAATGAGTTTTTACTGGTCTCGAACCTATAAAACAGCCACCTGGTTGAGCTATCTTTACTTTACCAAATCTCGAGAGAAGTGGTCCTATAAGCAATATGGAGGCGCGTATATTTTTGACTATTTTGCTGTCTGGTTCTAAATCTTTCATTTTTGTATTGTCTATAAGAAGCGTGTTATTTGTAAATGTATATTCAGAACCAAGACTTTTTAATATTAATAACATGTTTTGAATATCTGTAATCATCGGAACATTTGATATTCGGAATTTACCTTTTGCCAAAATTGTTGCGGTAATAATCGGTAGGGCGGCATTTTTCGAACCGGATACGTCTATTTCGCCGTGTAAACTGCACGGTCCTTGAATTACAAATTTGCTCATAGCTGGTATTTTACCAATATTATTGCATCTGGGCAACCATATAATTATGTTGTATAATCTATTACCGAAATGACTAAAAAAATACACAAAAACGAACCGTCAAGATTAATTAGATTTGTCTTCTATCCAAGTGTGGCAATCTTGTTCGTTTTATCTTTAGCAACAGTTCTTGTTCTCGCCAATGGCTATAAACCGAATTTTCGTTTCGGAAAAATATCATTAGAGAAAATTGGCATGTTTATTATTGGCTCTCATCCAAGCGACGCCCAAGTATTCTTGAACGGTAAATATCAGTTAAATACTGGCTATTATTTATTCCCTAGCAAGATCACGGGTTTATTGCCAGGAAAGTATAATTTAACAGTTAAGAAGTCTGGCTACAAAGAATGGAAAAATAATTTTGAAATAGTGCCAGGATTGGTTTCCTGGGCAAATTATATATTATTGTTTCCAGAAAAATTAAATATCAAGCAGGTAATATTGCCGAATAAAGTTCCGATTGCTAAGAGTCAGAATAATGACTACTGGCTTTTCGACGAATCTATTCCTGAAAAAACTATTTATAATCTTTATAAGTTATCAGATGGAAGTGTAAAAAATATGTGGCCTGAAAGTCAGGCAGGTCTTCTGCTATGGCAATCTAAACCACTTTTATCTTCCGCTACAATCAGCCCCTCGTCTGATCGAGTAATTTATGCAATAAAAAATGGCGAAATCACTAATTATATTATGACAGATGGGTCCGGAAAAAATCTTAAACTCATTGATATCAACGCTCAATTTACGCAGTCACCCGATCAGGTGGTGTGGGACAACTTCGACAATAATAAAATATTTATCAAAGTAAAAACAGATTTATACAAAGTTAATACTAGTTCGAACTCGCTAGGTCATGCTATACAAACAGGGGTTAATAGTTTTTACGAAGATATAAATGGACAAATATATTTAGTGGTTACCCAATTAGGGCGAAGCTCAATAAGTAAAACAGATACAGACGGAAACAATTTGGTTGTTTTGGCCGATTCTATAGATCCACAAACGAGCTATATTTTTGCTGCATCAACAAAAGTTGATGCTCTCGCCTATATTAATACAGCCACAAATGAGCTTTGGCTAATGTCCCCTACCAGTAATGATAAAACCATAATTACTAAAATCGCCAAGGGAGCTAAGGGAATAATATGGCATAAGGACGGGAAAAAACTAGGTATCTGGGGAGATAAATACTATGCCAGGTATGACTTTGAAAGGAAAAAATTGGTATCGGTAAGCAGTGCTAACGATATATCATCATTGGGTTGGTATTACGATGACAGCCATTTTATAGTCAGCGAAAAAGGCGCTTTATATATTTCAGAGTTTGATGGTAACTATCGGGTGGTCCTCTCGGATTCGGCAAAACTAATTTCTACGTTAGGTCGAGTGAACAACGACATAATTTTTGGCAAAGAAGAAAACAATACGTTATATAGTAGGTTTGTAAGTCCTTATTAGGCCGTTATAACCTATATCCCTAACAATTTACCAATGAAATCTATAAAAGTGTTTGAGTCGCTCTTTGGCAAAGTTGTCGTCGTGGTTGTCGGACTTTTTGTTGGTGCAGACGAAGGAGTTATTTTAATTGGTTCTGATATATATTCGGGCGAAATCTGGTCAAAAGAAACTATAAGCCTTTTCCAACTTGTTCCTGGGGGAGTACAGGTCATTAGAGTAAGAGTGGGTTTGATGGTTTGGTTAAGTACACTCATTTCGGTAGCTTCTACAATTTTTTTGCTAGCTACTTGATATAAATATTTATTACCTTGATAAAATATCTTTGCCTGGTCCCCTATCTCTAATTTATCAAGATTTGCAAAAACGTAATTGTATGATCCTTTGTCCCACCAATAATTTGAACTATGGCCCGTAATAAAGCTATTCCCAACCTTCCCAGGCTCTGCAGTTTGAAAATAGTGAACAACGCCACTTTGAAGGCCAGTTTGTATTTGTGCTTCGTCAGCGCTGTTTATAAAAACGATTGGAGCGGTAACATTTATTTTAGGTACGACGAGAGTGGGGGTCGAAGGAATAGTTTCTCCGGGTTCCAATGGAGCACTCTTTGCTACAACACTTTTTTTTGTTACCGGCGCTTGAGTCGGCTCTTTGCGGTAACTGAGATGCTGTGTTTTGGCAAAATATAAAGGCAAGTTAGTTATTATAAAAATTATCATGAAGGTTGAAACAAGAATCACTGGATATTTAACATACCAGTGATGCCATATATTATTTATAGTGTGTCTTATTGGTTTCTTTTTACTTTTCTTAAATCTCGTAATTTTCTTAATTGAAGGATGCTGTTCTTTTGTAAAAACTTTTTCAATCGGGGTGATAGTTTCCGGCCTAAAGTCTCTTACAATATCTTGTGCTATTGCATTGATCTCGGCGTCTGAGCCCCCTTGTAGCCGAAATGATTTTAGTAGTTGTTCGATTTGATGAATTGTCGGTTCTTTTAGCATATGTATATCATACTGAATATCTTGACCTTTTGCCACCATTTGGGCTATAATAATGAGGTTGCTGGCAAGTGTTAGCTAAACTAAGGTGGAAAATATTGCCGCTGTGGCGGAACTGGTATACGCGCACGACTCAAAATCGTGTGGGGCAACCCATGTCGGTTCGATCCCGACCAGCGGCACCAATGTCGAGATACTAGATATCTTCGGCTTTTTTTATTCCCGCAGAAAGGAATCTAATAATTGTTGAACCCGAAATATTATTAGTGTCACCGCTGCTTTCGTTTATTGCCAACAGCATAGCGGATTCAAATATGTAAATTGCCGTAACAATTGATTGAAATATATTTTTAGGGTTTTGGCCCATAAATGAGCCTATAACACCAGCTAGAACAGAAATTTGACTTGAAGAAAGATTCTGAGGTGTTAATTTGATTTTATTAACCACGGTAACTCCATCTGGGCTAGAAATAGCAAGTGGTGATGCCGCTAATATAATTGTAAAACCAAGTGCTCTAGACAAAGTAGATAAATGAGCATATATATTTGAAGAAATTTCTTTGTCATTTAATTTATCAATATCCAAAAGATCTAGAAGTTTTCTTACTTCTGATAAAGACATAATAATCACCCTGTTGGGTAATTTATCTAAAATTATATTTTTAATATAGTCTACCGACTCTTTGCGCCTTATGACTTCTAGGCCCTTGCAAAACGAGCTTAGACCCTCCTCGGCAATTACTAGCGGTATGCTAATAGTTGTAATAACCTCCCAAATAACTTGCACGGTCTCTGGGTTCATTGATAAACCGGGACCAATAATTGCAGCGTCGCATGGTGAGGAGCTTTCTATGATATCATTCAAGGAATTACTGCTTAAGGTTACTTGATTTGTTTGTGGTAAGGGCAGGGACATTGATTCTGGTAAAATACCTTTAAAATCGTTTTTAAGCCCTTCTGGGAACCCAAGCAGTAAAATACCCGTACCTGAACGAAAAACCGCTTCACAGACTATTAGGGCCCTTCCAGACATACCTTTAGAGCCGGAGATAATAAATATTTTTCCTGCGTTGGCCTTATATTGATGAATAGGTCGATTCCAGAGTATTTTAGGGTAAAGTGGTTTTTCTTGGAAGATTGGTTTAATTATATCCATAGCGCTCTTACAGAATCGACTATTTCTCGTCCGGCTTCACCTGATTTAATCTCGGGCGTCTCCATAACAAAGGGAATATTCCTTAATTTTGGATGATTAATAATCCTAGTCAAAGCATCTTTTCCAATTTTGCCTTCACCGAAGGTTTCGTGTCGGTCTTTATTGCTACCGCATTCAGTCATTGAATCATTAAGATGTATCGCTTTTAGTCTATCTAGCCCAACATTATCTTCTATTTCTTTAATTAAAGACTCTAATCCTTCTGCTGTATTTATTTTATATCCATATTCAAATGCGTGTGCCGTATCAAGGCAAACTCCAAGGCGCGGTGAATTTACTTTGTTGATAATATTTCCCAGTTCGACAAAGGTCTTACCTACTAGATTGCCAGCACCCGCAGTATTTTCTAAAAGTAAATTGGCACAACAAGTAGAATCTCCAAGAACTTGACCCAATGAATAGACCACTCTTTCTGTAGCTATATCTATTCCGTCTCCTTGATGTGAACCAACATGAGTGACAAGAGAGTCTAATCCTAGTTTCTCGGTGTTGATTAACCCCGATATCAAAGATTCTATCCCCTGCTCTCTCAAATATTCATTTGGAGAAGCAAGATTTATTAGGTATATACTATGCGCAAATGCATTCTGCATTTGCGCTTTATCGTACTTGGTCTTGAAAAGTTCAGCATGTTCGGCAGATATGATTGTCGGTTTCCAGCCCCTTGGATTTGAAACAAATATTTGGAAAGTATTGCAACCTAAAGATACGGCCCTATCGACCGCTTGGTCAATTTGCCCCGCCGCAGATACATGTACTCCTAGTTTCATATCTAGATTATAACATTATATATATAGAATAAAAAAAGGCTATCAGTGTTGATAGCCTTTGTAGTATAAATTTATTTTATTAATCCTCTAGCGATTTTACCAACAATTGGTAGTTCCCATTCTTCTCCCTGATACGCCTTAACCATAAGCATAATCCAAAGGATAAAAGCGCCTAGGCCTAAGACAGGGAATATAAAAGCGAGTAAAAAACTAAAACCAAATGTGATGAAGGCTAGCATGGCTATTACCATCCATATCGCCCAATAACCAACCATTAAAGCTACGCTTAAAACTATGGATTGCATCGCTGCAAAGCGAACTTTCTTATCATCTTTTTCAATAAGATAAAGAATTAGTCCTGATACCCAGCCAAACATATAGGCAAGCATTGCTGCTATGTTTGGCTCAAGGCCTGTACCCGACTTGTTTGTACTATTTTTTTAGGCGCCTCGACTGGCTCTGTTTTTGTTTCTTCTGCCATAACTATCTCCTTTATGACTTAATATTATATAAACTATACACTGGTTACTTTTTGCTTGCAAGCAGGTGTCTTTCGAGAATATTGTAAGCGGCAATGCCTGTTGCAGTTGCTACATTTAGTGATTCTTTCTCTCCGAGCATCGGCAAATATATTACTTTATCACATAGTCGCAATTGATCATCTGGTATCCCGTGTATCTCATTCCCAACTATTAGGGCTATAGGAAAGTCAAGATCTGCGTCCCATATTTGTTCCGCGGTACTTGTATGTTCAAGGCCAATTATTTGGTAACCAAGATTTTTTAAATCATTAATTATTATCTTAGTATCTTTATTATACTCCCAAGGTACAGTTTTTTCAGCACCTATGGCTGTTTTTACTACTTTCGGATGCTTTGGAGTGGCGCTATAGCCACTTAAATATATTTTATCGACACCAACTGCATCGGCCGTACGAAAAATAGCGCCGATATTCATCGCGCTTCTAATGTTTGGAAGAATTATTACCAAAGGAGTTTTAGAATTTTTCATATAGGTATTATATCACTCTTCTGTCATTCCTGGTCGCAAGCCAGGAACCCAACCAATAACGAATTGTGTATACTAGTTATTTGCCACCTTCTCTTAAAAGAAGGTGGCGCCAACCTGCCTGCCGCAGGCGGGGTTAAAGAAAAATCCTCCTACGCACCCGAGCTTCCAACGTCGCTAAAGCTATGCTGGACAAATCGGGCGGACAGGTCGAACTTCTTCTACTCAGCTCGTAATTTTGTAAAGAATAATTATTCGACCTTGTAGATAGTCGGGGCTACGAGCCTAAAGCGATTTTTCGTAAGGTCCCTACGTAATCCAACCATCAGTTCGAAAAGAAAGAAAGTAAAGTAATGAACATATAATAAATAACTTCCGGTATCGGCTTGTTGTTATTTATTATATTTGAGTTACTGTAACGAATGGTACTTTGAGAATCTGCAGGTTGGGCTTTTTGCACCATCCATTCGGATTCGTTCAGGACAGGAATTGTACTAAAAAATTGGTAGATAAATATAGCCATACAAAGGTTATAAATATAAACTATCAAAAAAAGGCCCCTCAGGGCCTTTGTAAGATATTACTCAGTTATTGGGTCTACGTTTACGACGGTTTTTCTTGTCCGATGACCAGTAAATTTGACAACTCGTTTTTGAGTATAACGAATAACACCAGCTACTTTTGAATAAAGCGTGTCATCTTTACCTTTAGCGACATTTTCGCCTGGTTCCCATTTGAGTCCGCGCTGACGAATAATAATCTGTCCAGCGTTTGTTGTTTGTCCGCCGAATAGTTTAACACCTAATCTTTTTGAATTTGAATCGCGGCCATTTCTTGTAGAACCGCCGGCCTTTGTATGTGCCATTTTCTAAGCTCCTAAAATACTAAAAAATTATAATCTAAAAGTGACATTTAGTCAATATTATTGTACTTATTATTAAACGGCTCTAACAACTTTTACTTTAACAGTCGCATGTATTCCGTGGCCGAGCTTAGCCAGTACTTCATGTTCACCAAGCTCATGTATTGGAAATTGTATTTCGATATCATGCTTATCTATATCTATCTTTTTTTCTTTCAGGGCATCTGTAATATCCCTATTTGTAACCGCGCCAAAAAGCTTGTCTTCCTCGCCAGCTTGAGCAGATATAGTTAGCTTTAAGCTTTCTATTTTTCCTTGTAAGATTATTAGTTTAGATATTGTTTCATCTTCTTCTTTTTTAATTTTATCTATTTTGCTCTGAAGATTTTTGATATTGTCTTCGTTTGCTACCACGGCGACACCCTTTTTTAAAAGGTAATTTCTAGCATAACCATCTGGCACTTCTTTGATATCACCAACTTTGTTGTGTTCTAGTGTTTGTAAAAATATTACTTTCATGTTTCTCTCTTCCTTGTGTCATCCCTGGGTTTGCAAAGATGACAAAATTAATCAATTTATTTTAACTTATCTTTTATATACTGTAACGCCCTATCAAGCTGAGGATCTTTTTGGTTTGCCATATCATCTTCGGTTATCTTGACTTCTATGTCAGGTTTTATACCTTCCTTGCTAATGTTTACACCGTTTGGGGTGAACCAATGGGCAATGGTTATGCGTATGCTTGAGCTATCAGCTAGAGACTGTACTGTCTGGACAGAGCCCTTGCCAAATGTTTTTTCGCCGATAAGAATACCCCGCTTATTGTCCTGTATTGCACCGGCTACAATTTCTGATGCAGAGGCGGATCCACCATTAGTTAAAACAACTACTGGAATAGAGGTGTCTAGTAGAGTCCCCTTGCCGCTAGCATAATATTTTTGTTGTATAGTATCTTTTTCTATAGATTTCTCTGAAACTACTAAACCACTCTTAATAAATTCACTACTTACTTCAACTGCTGAATCCAAGTATCCTCCGGGGTTATTTCTGAGATCGAGGACTATTCCTTTGACGCCCTTCTCTTTGAATTCGCTGTTAGCCTGTTTTACTAAGCTTGTAGTATTGCTATCAAAACGAGTTATTTCTATATAGCCGATCTTATTGTCTTTAACAGACCAGATAACACTTTTTGTATCAATTTTAGCCCTAATAACTTCATATTCTAGTTGTTTTCCGACCCTTTCGATATTGAGCTTAACTTTGCTACCAACCTCGCCTCGTATCTTTGATACCGCTGTTGCTAGATCCATGCCCGTTGTGTCTATGCCATCAATGGCTAGTACGATATCATTTGCCATGATTCCCGCTTTTTCCGCGGGTGATTCGCTAATCGGTGAAATAATAATAACTTTGCTGTCCTTTATTCCAACTTCTGCCCCGATACCGTTTATACTTCCTTCGAGTTCTTGGTCAAAGGACTTTGTTTGTTCTGGAGTCATATATAATGTGTATGGGTCCCCAACAGATGCAACCATGCCGTTTATAGCCCCTTGGACCATTTTCTGATAATCGACTTTGCCGTCATAAGTAGTAACGACCTTATCCCAAACATCCCAAAAAATACCAAAGTCAACATTTGCTGATTTGGAAGTTTTGTTAGTAATGTTATTCGATGTGCATGAGGTCGGCTGAATATCTAAATGACCAAAAGCCCAGCCGAAAATAAAAGCCAATAGTATTAGGGCTCCTACAAGTAGCTTATTGTTTTGTTGCATCTTGCTGGCAATAGTTTTTATAGCATTCTTTCAGATTAAAAATTTGCTTAATTGAATAATAAGCAAATTATATTGTATCTTAAATACGCTTATGGAGCAAATTTTATCTCATGTGACCGTATAGGGTGTACATACCATTTGTATGTCGAATTATTACATAATTGCCATAAACTACCTGGCCAGTAGAATAGTAGGTATTTCCCCAACCGGTTTCTCTTGCGACTATATCGCCGTCCGCAGCCGCTTGTATCGGTGTACCCGCACCGCCATCTGCCTTGTCTATACCTGTATGAAACCAGTTGTAGAAATATGCATCGCTAATTCCATAGGGTACATTTATGGGAACTGATGGCGCCGGATCAGAAAAATATCCATTTCCAATGTAGTTAGAAGGATTGAGGTGGTTATTACCGTTATCTCTAACTTCGAAATGAAGATGAGCGCCTGTTGAGTATCCAGTATTTCCAATATATCCGATAATATCGCCCTTATTGACTTTACCTTGGCTTACAAAATTTTTCCTCCAGGTATCCTCATTATTCTTATTTATCTGTTCTTGCAGGTTTTTAATAAGGCTCTGGTAGGTTGCCTCATCTCCTTTAGATTTGTCTAGCAGACTATCTTTTAATGATCTTTGGCTTTGGGCGGCTCCCTGTCTTGCCAGCTGTTCTTCTTTAACAACTTTCACAGAGTCTTCGTCTTTAAGCAATTGAGTCTTTGTGGCGTCTAACTCTTTGTTGGTTTCAATAAGTTCGTCGCTAGCTTCTTTGACACTATCGCTCATCGTTGATAGGTATTGGCTTTTATCAACAAATTCTGAAAAACTACCAGATGTTAATATTAATTGCACCTGGGAAGCTTGCCCATTTATATAAAGTTGTCGTAGATACTCACCCATTACGATCTTCTTTTTTTCAAGCTCAATCTTTAGTGATTCAATCTTTGAGTTAGTCGCTGATATATCTTGTGCGAGTTGGTCTAATCTGGCCTGTGAAGCGTTTATTTCACTTTGAATGCCATTTATTTGTTCATCAAATGCAGCAACCTGTGAAATCAAGGTATTTTTTTCACTAGTAGCTTGGTTTTTATTATTTAAGGCATCCTGTTTTTGCTTTTCCAAAGTAGCATTGTCGGTTGCGAATGAGGTATAGCTTAAAAACAAAAAAAACAAAGCTAATACAGAAAATATTTTTCTAATTGCTTTGATTGTAACTATGCTTCGAATTTTCCGAGAAATATTCATATTTTTTGGTTCTTCCCTCTTTCTTTATTCTAACACGAAATACTCTTGTGTCAAGGCTAGCCAATCTTGAGATGTTTCCTGATAGCAAGCCAGCTTGAGAATACTCCGATAATAAGGCCGACCAAAAACTCTATGATGGCGATATATATCAGATTATCTGTTAAATAATTACTCATGCTAGTCCCAGCATCGCTAAAGTAACTAACAAGTGAAGGGCTGGCGAAGTAAACAAATGACGCCATCATTACGATTGACAAGACTGTGGCAAAAAAACCATATATCGCACCCTCGATGAGAAAAGGACCTTTGATAAAGCCGGGCGTGGCCCCCACTAGTTTCATTATTTCTATTTCTTCCATTCGGGAATATATTGCGATACGTATAGTGTTAAAGATAATAATGAGAGAAATAAGACTGAATACAAGCGTAATACCGATTCCTGCGGCTTTCATATAGTTTGTCGCTCTTAGCAGTGACTGGATAACACTTTTGTTATCTTGGTAACTGATTTTATCAATTATATCTTTATACTTTTTCTGGGATAATTCAGTATTGATAGTATCTAATTTGTCAGGATTATAAACCTTGATATCAAAACTAGCTGGTAGAGAATTGCCAATACTGGCCACAGAATTAAGAATTTTATCGTTCGTAGCGTATTGTATTTTAAACTTTGCCATAGCATCATCTTTAGAGATGTAGTTTACTGATTTAACGTCTTTTAGCCCCGCCAAATCATATTGCATGTCTATAACAACAGATTGTTGAATGTTTTCTTTTAGGTATACTGAAATATCAATCTTTTCTTGAATTGATTTAATTCCGGTGCTAAGTGCTACATTGATCATAAAGAACATAGAAAGTATCAAAAGAGTCAATAGCATGATTGTGATAGATGCAATAGAAAGCCAGCCATTGCGGATGAAGCTAGAGAAACCGGATTTGAACATGCGGAAAAAACTACTTATCATTTGGTACCATATCTTCCCATTTTCTCGTCCCTTACTATCTTGCCGTCGCTAAGTTTGATAACTCTTTTTTTCAGCTTATTCACGATAGTTACATTATGTGTGGTCATAATAATCGTGGTGCCCATTTCATTAATTTTAAGTAATATTTCTACTATATCCCAAGAAATCTTTGGATCTAGATTACCCGTAGGCTCGTCGGCTACAAGTATTCTTGGCTGGTGTACAAGCGCCCGAGCAATAGCGACTCTTTGTCTTTCACCACCAGAAAGTTCTCTCGGAAAACAATTAACTTTATCTGAAAGGCCCACAAGCTCGAGAATGTTTGGTACCCTTTCTTTGATATCTTTTACTTTAACTCCGGCGACTTCTAATGCATATGCGACATTCTCAAAAACCGTCTTCTTGGGAAGGAGTTTGTAGTCTTGAAAAACAACGCCTATTTTTCTTCTGAGATATGGGATATCCCTTTTTTTAAGTTTATCATAATCTAGACCACCGATAAATATTTTACCCTGGTCGGGCTTTATTTCCCTGTTTATTAACTTGATTAGGGTAGTTTTACCCGAACCCGAGTGGCCAACAATACTGACCATTTCACCTGGCTTTATATGTAGAGATATATCGTCAAGGGCCTCTGACTGAGTCCCTTCTTTTGTCTTATATAATTTCGAGACTTTCTCAAAATAAATCATTTAAATATTTACCCTCGCTTTTGTGTTTTATTACCTATATATGATATTAGATTTCACTTCTTTGGTCAAGAGGTCTTTAGCATAAATATTGCTAAATATATATTTATTTTGAGGCTGCCTTTAAATAGCCTTCAATAAATAAATCAATTTTCCCAGCCAATACGGCCTGGACATCTGCTGTTTCCACGTTAGTGCGATGATCCTTTGCTAACGTATATGGCTGGAGTACATATGAACGAATTTGGTTTCCCCATTCTGGTGAAACTTTTTCACCTTTTATTTTAGCTAGCTCTTCGTTATGCTTTTTTTCTTCTAGCACGGCAAGTTTAGATATCAAAACTTTTAATGCCAGCTCTTTGTTTTGCAGTTGGCTTCTTTCGTTTTGACAAGTAGCAGTTATTCCAGTTGGTATGTGGGTTAAGCGAACTGCAGAATCTGTAGTATTTACGCTTTGACCTCCATGTCCGCCAGAACGGAAGACGTCGATTCTTAATTCGCTTTCGTCGAGCTTGTAGTCTTCTGTCTTAATCTCTGGAACGACTTCAATTAGTGCAAAAGAGGTGTGTCTGGCTTTGTCGGCGTCGTAAGGAGAGATTCTCACCAGTCTGTGCACCCCATGTTCAGACTTTAGATTACCATAAGCATAGTTGCCACTGATTTCTATCGAGGCACTTTTGATTCCCGCCTCATCACCGGCTGTATTGTGAAGGACAGTAGCCTTGTAGCCTCTGATTTCTGCAAATTTTAAATACATCGTTAACAACATTTCAGCCCAATCCTGAGCGTCGACTCCCCCGCTACCAGCCGAAATAGAAATAATAGCATTTTCGGGATCATATTTGTCTTTAAAAAGGAGTAGAAATTCCATTTCCTCAAATTTTGTTTCTACTGCCTCTAGTTCTAACCGCGCTTCTTGGATAAAAGCTTCATCTTCGTCGCTTGTGAGCTCAACTAACCCGGCTAAATTATTGATTCTGTCGGTAATTTTGTCCCAATCTTCGATAATGTTTTTCAACGCTACAAGCTTTTGCATCAGTTCCTGGGCTTCGTCTGAGTTATCCCAAAAATCTGGTTTTTGGCTTATCTTTTCTAGATCTGCGAGTTTTGTCCTCTTTGGCTCGAGTAACAAAATAGAAAATGCTGATTCAAGTCTCTCGGCCAAGGATTTTAACCTGTTTTTTATATCATTCATTCTTAGATTATAACATTTTTGTAGAAATATTTACTATTGAATAAAGACCCTTATTCCTAAAGGTCTTTATTCGGCGAATATTATATTCTTATTTAATTTTTCTTAAAGCAGATAATAGAGCTTTTTTACTTTTTAACCAAGACCAGGCTGCACCACCAGTGAACGTGAGACCGGCTGCACCAGCCGCAGCTTCTGCGGGGCCCGTTAAGGGCATATTGCCCTTTCCGATGAGCTCTACATAAGTTGATGTTGTTGGGGTAGTTGGATCTACAGGTTGCGGTGTTGGTATTGGAGTGGGTACAGGAGTCGGAGTTGGAGTAATTACTCTTTGGTTACCAAATTCAACAGAATCATTAGCATTGCTGATAGTCACAGTTCTGACAACTGGTGTAATATTTCTCCAGCCTTCTCTGCTGCCTTCAGTGACAGTATAGGTACCAGCGAGTAGGTTTGTGAATATTGTTCTGCCGTCTGCACCAGTGTTTTGAGTTATGGTGGCAGTATTGTTTCCAGTCAAAGTCATTGACCAGCCAGAAACTGGACCTTCATTTGTATCTTTATTGCCATCACCATTTATATCTTCATATTTAAATGAAGTGATGGTGTATCTGGATGGAGGTATGATTACTCTTTGGTTGCCAAACTCAACAGAACCATTAGCATTGCTGATAGTCACAGTTCTGACAACTGGTGTAATATTTCTCCAGCCTTCTCTGCTGCCTTCAGTGACAGTATAGGTACCAGCGAGTAGGTTTGTGAATATTGTTCTGCCGTCTGCACCAGTGTTTTGAGTTATGGTGGCAGTATTGTTTCCAGTCAAAGTCATTGACCAGCCAGAAACTGGACCTTCATTTGTATCTTTATTGCCATCACCATTTATATCTTCATATTTAAATGAAGTGATGGTGTATCTGGATGGAGGTATGATTACTCTTTGGTTGCCAAACTCAACAGAACCATTAGCATTGC
>JBAXUE010000009.1:0-11377 GCA_037129835.1 bacterium
CTATATCTTATCCACGAGCAGGAGCTTTTGGCCACTTTGGCGATATAAAAGTGGAGGAAGAGTTTTTTAAAAGAAAACATTAAAACAAAATAATATATTCTCAAATATCGATTTGTATTTGAATGGTCAAAGATTGACCATTGCATCTATTTATGCTAGAATACGTAAGTTAAAGCGCCAAAATAACAAGTTACAGGATAAATACAAATGAGCAAAAGAACTTTCCAACCCAAAAAAGCACATGTCGGCAAAACTCATGGTTTTTTGGTACGCATGGCCACTACTGCTGGACGAAAAGTGCTTAAAGCACGTCGTCTTAAGGGTCGCAAAAAGCTGGCACCTACCGCATATGCTAAGTAGAGCCCATAGGCTTACTGACAACAAAGAATTTCAAACTATTTATAGGCGCGGTCGTTATAATTCGACCGCGCTTCTTAGTGTCAATGTTTTGCCCAATAAATTTGGGACTACAAAAATTGGCGTTGTTGCTAGCAAAAAGGCTGCCAGAAAAGCGCACGATAGAAATGCTGTAAAAAGGAAGGTCCGGGAAGCAGTCAGGCTGGCATATCCTAGTTTAAAAACTGGCAATAATATAATTATTACAATAAAGGCGCCTGCAACAGCCGCGGATTATAAGGTTATTGAAAAAGATCTAATCGGGTCACTAAAAAAGTTGGGGCTTATAAATGAATAAGATTAAAAGCATCATTCGTTGGCCTTTTGTGGCCATGATCGAGCTATACCAACATACTCTTTCTTTTGACCATGGTCCAATGAAGTCAGCATTTCCTAACGGTTATTGTCGTTACACACCTACCTGTTCTGAATACACAAGACAAGCCATCATAAAGCAGGGAGTTATAAAAGGGATACTGCTTGGTAGCTGGCGTATAATGAGATGTAATCCGTGGAGTAAGGGCGGTCATGACGAAGTCCCAGACAAATTTACATTTAAGAAAAATAAATAGCCTGATGACCTTAACGGATATATGGTATAAAATATATTTATGATAGTAAGTGAACTAAAAACAGTAATAGACCGATTTGAAGGTAAAGAAGCGGTTCTTGCATACGGCAAAGAGTTTATTTTGTGGCCGAAAGATAAATTACCAACAGACTCAAAAGAAGGTGATGCTATCGTCTTAATCGCGAAAAGGGATATAGATGCTACAAAAGATCGAGAAGATCTTGCCAGAACTGTATTGAACGAGCTGTTGCAAAAGGACTAAAATGTTAAATATTGATTATATTACAAAAGGCAGGGGAAAGAAATTTTTAGCTGCTTCACTTTTTGCTCTCAGTGCATACGTCATCATAGTTGTTGCTGAGCCTTTAATCTTTGGTAATCATTTTGGTCTTTCGAGCCATATTGCCGGGGAAGATGTATCTTGGAAATCATCAGATGAAGCAAAAGAAATCTTAGAAAAAAAATGGCTTGAGTACAAAAGAAGTGAAATAAACATTGCAGGAACAGATGTTGTCGCTACTACAACCATAAGCAGCATTAAAATAGACGAAACAATTAAGGAAGCATTAGATGTAGAGCAGAGCGGCTACTTTTCCCTTTCCAAGTATTTTTACCAGAATCATCCTGTTGATGTTACCTACAATAACGATGGTCTTAGTAGTGTTTTGCTTCAAAAATATGACGATATAGCTGTGGCGCCCGAAGATGCCAAGATAGTTAGTTTGGAAACAGGTGCAATAACGAAAGAAAAAAATGGGCAAAGGCTAATGTTGGCCGAAAGCCACGAGAAAATACTGTCTGATTTACAATTCTTGCCCGAAAACATTGATTTGGTGGTGGTAGGGCAACCTCCTTTACTAACTGCCGAAAAAGCTCAAAAACTATTTGAACAGGTGAAAATTTCCTTAAATAAATCAATAATCATTACTGGCTCTGGTTCAAATTATGATATTTTGCCCAATGAGTTACAGTCGTGGATGAATATACGAACAGCTTCTGCGAACACTCTTGTGACTAAATATTCTATCCTGCCATCTGAAAAAAGCGAATATTACTATCTAGATGCAGAAAAAGTTCAAAAATATGTCGCCAGTATTGGGGATAGGGTAAACAAAAAAGCAGCGAACCTGATACTCGCAAATGAAGATGGTAAAATGGTTGTTTCTACGGCATCGGTAGTCGGCCAGAAACTAGACGCCCAGAAAGCAACTATTGATATTCAAGAAGCTGCCGCTAATGACCATGTAGTAAAGTTGGAAATAGCTAAAGTGAACCCTGATATCAGAGAAGATAATCTAGCGGAACTCGGGATTGTAGGATTGCTAGCTGAAGGCTGGAGCGACTGGGCCGGATCACCAGTGAACAGAATTCACAATATTAAAACTGGTGCTAGTAAATTTGATGGCTTGATGATTAAACCAGATGAAGACTTTTCTTTTAATAAAGCACTAGGTGCAGTGGATGCCAGCACTGGATATCTACCAGAGCTAGTAATACTGGCAGACAAAACGGTCCCAGAGTTTGGCGGCGGCCTTTGTCAGGTTTCATCAACTGCATACAGGGCAGCCCTCAACAGCGGCTTACCAATACTGGAGCGACACGCACATGCTTATCCGGTGAGCTATTATAAACCATACGGTGTAGACGCAACGATATACCTACCCTCACCAGATATGCGCTTTACAAACGATACGGGTAAATACATATACGTTCAAACAAAAATAATCGGTACCAAGCTGTATTTTGACTTTTTCGGGACAAAAAAAGACGTTAATATAAAGTTTTCTGGCAATCCTGATGCGAACGGAGCCGTTGATACTGTCGAAAAGGTGGCTTCGACACTCACGGAACAAGACGCCAGGGGCCCAAAGTCATTTACAGCTACTTTTTATCGTCATATTTATGACATAACAGGTAAACTTCTCGATAATGACAAGTTCACTTCAAAGTACGATTCGCCCGACAAGTACCCTCATTAAAAGATTTTAGAAAAGCAGAACGCCCCGAGTCCTCTTTCGGACTACGGGGCGCTTGTGTGTTGCGGGTAAATCTATACCTCTATCAGGCGGCCATCACTAGAAGTATGAGTTCTGGCTTCCTTGTGATCGGCTTCCCACTCGGGCTCCCAACCGTAGAAGGTTTCACGGTGATTTCCCGTGATAATCTCATGGATTCGGTCAAGAAGGATGACTCCAGGAGAACTAGGATTCTCGGTGTAGTGGAGCAGAAGCGTGTGACATGAGAGATCATGATTCGCGAGTTGAGGCGCGAATTGGTCTTTCGCCGCATCAAGCTGTTCCCAGTGCATATCGGTAGAGCCGGGGTTAGCACCACAAAATAAGTGCCCAACGATGACGACACCCTTGAGCGTGGTCCAGTTCTGTCTAGCGAAGAGAACGGTTTCCCAGAAAAACTCGAGAGTCACCTGTCCTTGGCTTGCCAGTGCCTTATCGGCACCGTAGATCTTGTGAACCTGAACCTTGTCGGGTGAGACACTGAAGTATCTGGCTGCCGCTACTTTCGCGGAAAAACCGACGTCACGTCCATCAGGACAGACGAAAATAAGATACTCGGGTGAAGGTGCATTGATAGTAGATACTTCCACTTGAGAGCCCCTCTCATTGTTGGCTTATATGGCAACACAAGTTGTAATTATACACTCGAATCTAAAAAAGTCCAGCTTTTTGAGCTGGACTTTTGGAATTATTACTTATTATTTAGATTATTTTGTCGACTATGGGATGTACCTCCCAGTCTAGATCTGTATTCTTGGTAAGCCAAAGACCAGTGATCTTAATGCCAGATGGAAGGCCCCAGCTTGAAGATACCAATTCAACTGCATTTCTTAGCTCTTCTAGCTGTTCTTCGTCGGAAATAGGGTTTTTGGCACAACCCTGATGGGCGATAATGGTAATATTTTTTGAACCATGGCCATTTATTGAAATCAAAGTCTCGGCTTTATAGTGTTCGATAATGTCGTCAGCGCCCTTTGTAATCATATTTGTTGGACCCGCAGGATTCGGAGCATCAATAACGTCGAGTTTGTACTGTTCTTTCATCCATTTTACGACGGGTTCTTGGGTTCGCCCGTCCATACAGTTAAGCATTGTCCCGAATTTTGTTTTTTCTTCTGACATTTATACTCCTAATGTTTTAATTCTTTAATGTCTTTTCCATGTCGTCTTCTGATGCCAGAATGTCTAGTTATTGATCGTAACTGCGTAGTAATGCGCGCTAGTTCAGCTTCAGATGCGGCAAAAATAACCTTGTTTCCCTTTGACTGTTTCTTTGCTTGTTCGGCTCTTTCTTTTGCCTCTTTGATTTCGGCTTCATTGAGTTCATGAAGATGTTCGGCACCGTCGGCGAGAATTAGCACTTCGCTTTTTTCTTTTACCTGGATAAATCCACCATAAATTACCGCGATAATATCTTCTTTGCCAGTTTTTATTATAATGTCGCCTGGCTCGATTTCGGTAACAAGCGGCATATGATTTGGCAAGATAGCGATTTGCCCAGTTTTTGTCCACACTATAACTTCTTCTATCTCGTTATCGACTAGAGTTCTTTCTGGAGAAACTACTTTTAAATGAATTTTTGACACTATTTGACTCCTTTTATCGAACCCTTCATATAGAATGACTGCTCTGATTTGTCATCGTGCTTACCTTCGAGTATTTCTTTAAAGCCACTTATGGTGTCCTCTAACGTTGCATATTCGCCCGGTACGCCTGTAAAGACCTCAGCAACGAAAAATGGCTGTGAGAGGAACTTCTGGACCTTTCTGGCCCTAGAAACGATGATCTTGTCATCTTCGGAAAGCTCGTCCATGCCCAATATAGCGATAATGTCCTGTAAATCTTTATATTTTTGAAGAATATTTTGCACTCCTCTAGCTACTTCGTAGTGTTCTTCGCCTACAATCTTGGGGTCAAGCGCAGTTGATGTTGAGTCAAGCGGATCGACAGCAGGATAGATACCAAGCTCTGAAAGACCACGAGATAGAACTACGGTAGAATCTAGGTGGGAAAATGTAGTTGCTGGCGCAGGGTCTGTCAGGTCGTCAGCGGGTACGTAGACAGCCTGAACAGATGTAATTGAACCTTTGTCTGTAGAGGTGATTCGCTCTTGAAGTTGGCCCATCTCGGTAGCTAGAGTTGGTTGGTAGCCAACCGCAGAAGGAACACGACCAAGTAGCGCCGAAACTTCGGAGCCAGCCTGAGTAAAGCGGAAAATATTATCTACAAAAAGCAAAACGTCTTTATTCTCTCTATCTCTAAAATATTCACTCATTGTAAGTGCAGTTAGTGCCACACGGAGACGTGCACCTGGTGGTTCGTTCATCTGGCCAAAAACTAAAGCAGTTTTGTCCAGAACTTTTGATTCTTTCATTTCATGATAAAGATCGTTACCTTCTCTGGTTCTTTCTCCTACTCCAGCAAAAACAGAAAAACCACCGTGTTCTGCTGCGAGATTACGGATAAGCTCAGTAATAACTACGGTCTTGCCGACGCCAGCTCCACCAAAAAGACCGACCTTGCCGCCTTTGATAAAGGGACAGATAAGATCAATAACTTTGATACCTGTTTCAAATATTTCGACATTTTTAGATTGGTCTGCAAATGTTGGCGCGTCTCTGTGAATTGGCGAGGTTTCCTTTGGTGTAAATGGCACACCGTCTATTGGGTTACCCAGAACATCGAACATATGTCCAAGAACGTTTTCTCCAACAGGAACAGAAATCGGTTTTCCTGTGTTTACGACTTCTTCTCCTCTTCTAAGACCATCGGTACTGCTCATAGAAACAGTTCTGACGATCCCGTCTCCTAGATGTTGCTGTACTTCAAGCACTGGACCATTTTCAATCACAAGTGCTGAATATATTTCCGGTATGTCAGATTCGAAAGCGACATCAATTACCGGGCCAAGTATTTGTACTATTTTTCCTTTTTTCATATTACTCCTCTAGAGTCATTTTCCCGGCCGATATCTCCGCTATTTCTCGGGTAATTCCGGCTTGTCGGGTTTGGTTAAATGATAATGTTAAATCAAAAATTAAATCTTCTGCGTTATCGTTGGCGTTTTTCATAGCTACCATTCTAGCAGAGTGTTCTGAGGCGGCAGACTCTAGAATATATTGCCACATTCTGGTTTCAAGCATTCTTGGAACCATAGTTGTAACGATATCTTGTCTGTTTGGATCAAAAATAATATTTTGGTTGTCTTCTGGGTCTAGTTCTAGCTCAAATGGCAGAAGCTGAACGGTATGTGCTACTTGTGAAAGGCTAGATTCGAAGTGTGTGTATATGACCTTAATTTTCCCATATTTGTCAGCAAGAAAGTCATCTGTGATTTGATGCATAATGGGGATGATATTTTTGTATTCTAGATCATCGCTAAAGCTTTCGTAGCTAGAGACAATGCTGTATTTCCGAAACAAAAGTAAGTCGCGGCTTTTTCTGCCGATAGCGATAAAGTCAGTTTCGTTGTTTTCGGCTTCAGAAAGAGCAAGTTTGAGGATATGCGAGTTCAGCGAACCACAAAGCCCTCTATCGGAAGTAATAACAATCACTAGCTGTTTTTCCATCGTTCTGTTTTTGAACAAAGGATGGGTGGTCAGAACTATTTCGTCGCAAACGTTGTGTAGCAAGTCATTGCCGAGGTTCGTAAATTCTCTCGAAGCAAGGTTTTTGCCAACAGCTTTTTGCATTTTTACGACCGAAACAAGCTCCATTGCGCTCACAATTTGCTTGGTGCTAGTAACTGACTTTATTCTTCTTTTAATCTCTTTTGTTGAGGGCACTATTCTTCCTTTTCGGTTTCCGGTTTTAATTTTTCTATCATTCGTTTCAGGGATTTATCTAGATCTGCAGTTAGGTCGAGATCTCTGT
Organism: bacterium; assembly: GCA_037129835.1. Lineage (GTDB taxonomy): Bacteria > Patescibacteriota > CPR2 > UBA1875 > CAIMLA01 > JBAXUE01. Next base: position 6,856 of record JBAXUE010000009.1, read on the forward strand.
CAAAAACTTTTTTATATTCTTTATCTTTTTTGACTTCTTCCGAAAGTTTGCTTTCAAAATCAAGAATTTCTGTAACCGGTACATCGTCCAGGTATCCATTAGTTACTGCATAAAGGATTGCCACCTGGTCTTCTACGGATTTTGGTTGATATTGGTCTTGTTTTAAAACTTCGACGATTCGTTTGCCTCGTTCTATTTGGTTTTTTGTTTCTTCATCGAGATCAGATGCGAACTGAGAAAAAGATTGTAACTCACGATACTGAGCGAGCTCGAGGCGCAGTTTGCCGGCAACCTTTTTGATAGCTTTTATCTGTGCAGCGGAACCTACACGAGAAACTGAGAGACCGACATTTAGAGCTGGTCTGATACCTTGATAAAATAAGTCAGACTCAAGATATATCTGGCCATCGGTTATAGAGATAACGTTAGTTGGAATATATGCTGATACATCTCCAGCCTGTGTTTCGATGATTGGTAGTGCGGTAATAGAGCCACCACCGAATTTTTCATCACGTCTATTGGCTCTCTCAAGTAATCTTGAATGAAGATAAAAAACATCTCCAGGGTAAGCTTCTCGACCCGGCGGCCTTCGAAGTAGAAGTGAAATTTCACGATAAGCCCAGGCATGTTTAGAAAGATCATCATAAACAATCAGAACATCTTTTCCCTGATCCATAAAATATTCTGCAATAGCGACGCCAGAATATGGCGCAATAAATAAAGCAGGGGACGGGTCAGAAGCGGATGCATTAACAATGATAGTGTTTTTCATCGCGCCGTGTTCTTCTAATGTCGCAACCATTCTAGCTACCTTAGAATTCTTCTGACCGATAGCGACATAAACACATATGACACCAGTGTCTTTTTGATTAATGATTGTGTCTATGGCGATTGCAGTTTTTCCTGTCTGGCGATCACCGATAATGAGCTCTCTCTGTCCTCTACCAATCGGGATAACGGCGTCGATAGCTTTAATTCCTGTTTGAAGGGGGACAGTTACTGATTTTCTCTCTATAACTCCTGGTGCGATTTTTTCTACTGGGTAATATTTTTCGGCAGTTATCTCACCGTTATCATCGATAGGTTTACCAAGACCGTCTACGACTCTACCGAGCAGTGAGTCTGATACTGGTATTTCGAGAACTTTGCCGGTACAACGTACTTGGTCACCTTCTTTAATCTTCTTGGCATCGCCAAGGATCACGATACCGACAGTATCTTCTTCGAGATTCAGGGCAATACCGTAATTGTTGTCATCAAACTCAACCATTTCAAAAGACATTACGTTTTGAAGCCCGACTGCCTTAGCGACACCGTCACCGACAGATATAACCTTACCTATTTTATAAGAACTGACACTAGGTTTGTAGTCTTTGAGTTGTTCTTCTATTTTTTGTAGTAAAATGTCTCTATTATCCTGCATTTTCTAACCCCACATCGAATTTAGTTTGTTTTATGAAGTCAGCAAGTTGCTCGACTCTATTTCTTAGTGAATTGTCTATGATGGTTTCGCCTTTTCTGATAATTATACCGCCCAACAAGTCTTCGTTTATCAGGTAAGTTATCTCGGTATCACCGAGGGACTTCTTTTCGATTATTTTCTTGATAAGAGCTTTTTGTTTCTCGCTTAGTTCGTGAGCACTTGTAACGGTGATGTAACTATCACGAAATTCAGACTCGAGTGACAATCTGCGCACTAACATAGCGGCTTTTTGAGGGTATTTATCAACAAGCTTTTTTGCCAACCTTTCGATTGTTTTTGGATCTTCGCCTTCAGTGATAATCCCGAGTATTTTAGCTACATCAAAATTATTTGCCATAACTAATCTTTCTCAATAAAGCCAGCAAGAGCTTCATTGATTAGGGCGTCATCATATTTCTTTGAATCATTTTTGAGTAAAGAAGTAAGTGAGCTCTCGACTAGTTTTGCAACTTCATTTCTTGCCTCTTCTACTATCGTATTTTTATGTTTGGTGGCTTCTAGTTCGCCCTCGCTGATTATCGCTCGTGCTTTCACATTGGCTTCAAAAGAAGCTGTTTTTTCGATTTCTTTAGCTTCTATTTTTGCAGCATCAATAATCTCGTCGGCGGATTCTTTGGCCTTTGCGACAAGTATGCTTTTGTGTTTTTCGATTTCATCATACTCTTTTTGAATATCTTCGGCTTGTTTCAAGCTTACTTCAATCTTTTTTGTACGCGCATCAAGCATTTTGATGATTGGTTTGTATAAAAAATACCAAAGTATCAAGAATAGCAGGCCAAAATTTATCGCTTGAGCAATCAATGAGGCGAAATCTACCCCTAAATTTTTAAATGCTTCTCCCATTTAATTAGTCCTCGTAATCTTTATACGAACTTAATGATAAGGGCGATAACTAGTGCGTATACGGCAATAGCTTCGACAAAAGCACATGTTAGAATCAGGCTTGGCTGAATCTTGTCAGCCGCTTCTGGGTTTCGTCCCATTGCTTCAAGGCCTTTGCTGGCGATCATAGCAATTCCGAATGCTGGTGCGATTGTTCCGAGGGCGATAGCGGCTACTGCTGCAAATGCTTTTAATGATTCTGCTTCCATATTTTGGACTCCTTCTTTTTTGCTCCTCACCTTATTGGCAAGAGCAGATTATTTATTAATTAATAAAACATAAAATTAATGAGCGTCGTGTGTCATGGTGGCCATGGAGAAAAAGACTAAAGCCAACATGGTAAATACGAGTGCTTGGATAAAACCGACAAACAGCTCCATAAAGTAAAATGGTAATGGAATGATGTATGGCGCAATACTTCCAAGGACAATCAGTAGAACCTCACCAGCAAAGACGTTACCGAAAAGTCTGAACGAGAAAGAAATAATACGAACCAGTTCTGATGCTAGTTCGATAAGACCGACAAAAAAATTTATCGGATTAGAAAAATTAATAAATTTTTTCCCGTATCTAAAGACACCGATAGCGGCAATACCAAAAACTTGTGTCATGACAACTACAATAATACCGAGCGCGATAGTTGTATTTAAATCTGCTGTCCCGGCACGCAATAGAGGAATCATAACTTCTTTGCCTTCTATTACTTCATTAAAGCCGATACTGCCAACTCCTGGGACAAGACCAAACCAATTATTAAAAAGAATAAAGATAAAGAAAGTTGCGATAAGGGGAAATACTTTCTCGGCATATTTCTTGTCATGAATAACGCTATTGGTGAGACCTATTAGTTTTTCGATTCCAAGTTCTGTTACATTTTGTAGACCAGTAGGAACCAGCTCCATTTTCCTAGTGGCAAATAAAGATGTCAACCAAAGAATGATTAGTACAGACAATGTAGCTAACATACTATTTGTGATGTGGACTGGTCCGAGACTTAGAACCGGATTTGCAGCAATAGATATATGCATTTAGTTATTATCTTTCAGATTATCAATAGTTTTTTTGATTCCTAGTGCTGAGGTAACAAGGGATAGGGCAATGCCAGAGAAAAGGAATATATGGCCAGCTTGAAAATATTTATCAAGCCAGACGCCTGCGACTACAAATAGTACTAAAGGGACGCTGATTCGAAAGCCAATTTCTAAAGAATAAGCATACAAATTAAACTCTTTTGGTTTTTTTGAATCTTCTTCTGACATAGTTTTTCCATTTAAAAATGCGTCACATTAACCTTTTTGGCGCATTTCTATATATAATATTAACTTAAATCGTGCCTAATATCAAGGCTTATTCATTTTGAGAACGAATGGTTTCTTTGACTGTTACTGTGATCCCCCAGATAGTCACACAAATAGAAAAGAGGGCAAAACTCACAGTAAAAAAAAGATTAAAATGTAAAGTTTTATCTAGACTATATCCCAATAAAACCAAAATAAAGAAAGGTGCTAACACCCTCCAAGCCAAGTTAGATAAAGTAATCGGTAGTTCTGTGTTAAATGCTTTTTTCATAAACTGATGATAATTATAGAACAATAATATCTAGCAAAACAAGAGTTTTGTCGTAAAGATTCATTGACGTTGAGGCTGTTTTTTGCTATAATTTGCGAGTTGAAAAGGATATATTTAAGGGTAATCACCCCCACTTGTCATTCCCGTGAAGGCGGGAATCTAGACTGCTCGCAGTTTTCAAAATATATTCCCGGGTAGTCCGGCAGCTGCCGGACAGTTTGCTGTTATAATAGTGGCATGTATTATGTCTACGCCATTTACAACAAAGAACATGACAAGATATATGTCGGTCAAACAAACAATATACAAAGACGTTTGTTGCAGCACAATTCAAAAGTTTTAAATAAAGGTCATTATACATCGAAGTTTTCTGGGCCATGGGAGATCTTCTATCAGGAAGGAGTTGATGATAGGAGCACTGCCATAGCTCGAGAAAAGGGGCTAAAATCGCACCAAGGGAGAATATTTCTCCAAGAAAAACTTAATAATTCTGAAAATTAGTTTCTTCGCTCCCGGGTAGCTCAGTGGTAGAGCAGTTGGCTGTTAACCAATTGGTCGTCGGTTCGAGCCCGACCCCGGGAGCCAGAG